>CAMFKX010000028.1 GCA_945957375.1 uncultured Roseiarcus sp. | reverse complement strand
CCTCTACGTCTCGTGGGCTCGGAGATGTGTATAAGAGACAGGGCTGCGTCTCCGGCGTGGTCGCCAGCGGCAACCCTTGTGGCTGGTTTTTCGCTTGAAAACCAACGTCACTCTGATTCGCCATGGTTAACGCCTCGTAAACGTGATGGGCCGGCGGCGGGTATCTTCGCGTCGGCAGGGCGGCGCGAAGCCGGTCAGCGGTCCGCCGCGAATTCGTCCGGACGCGACGCCCTCGCCAGTCCGTCAAGCACCGCGTTGATCATCCCGGCTTCGTCCGGTCCGAAGAACGCGACCGCGACGTCGACATATTCGGTCACCACGACGCGAGCCGGGATATCCGCTCGATGGCGCAATTCGTAGTAGGCGGCGCGCAGGATCGCCCGCATCAGCGCCTCCACCCGGCGCAGCGGCCAGCCGTGCGCGAGCGCCGCGTCGATCCCCTGGTCGATGGGCGCCTGCTCGCGCAGAACGCCCGACACGACATTGCGGAAGAAGGCGAGTTCCGCCGGGTTGTAGGCGTCGCCTTCGATCTCCTGACCGATCCAGTGCGCCTCGAATTCCGCCAGAATGTCGTCCAGCCCCTTTTCCGTGACCTCCATCTGGTAGAGGGCCTGGGCGGCGGCGAGGCGGGCGGCCGAGCGCCTGTCCGATTTCTTGACCTTCATCGCGCGGCGACCCCGCGTTTGAGGAGCGCCAGTCCGATCGCCGCCCGGACCGCGTCGCCGCCCTTGTCCCCACGTGCGGGATCGGCGCGCTCCTCGGCCTGGTCGAAGGTCTCCGTGGTCAAGATGCCGTTGCCCAGCGCGAGCTTGCGCCGCACCGACATGTCCATGAGCGCGCGGGAGGATTCCCCCGCGACGATTTCAAAATGATAGGTCTCGCCGCGGATGACGCAGCCGAGCGCGATCGCGCCGTCGTAGGGGCTCCCGGCGCCTTCGGCCGCGTCGAGCGCGATCGCGATTCCGGCGGGAATCTCCAGCGCGCCGGCGACGCTGACGAGGGTGTAGGTCGCCCCCGCGGCTTCGAGCGCGCGGACCGCGCCGTCGAGCAAGTGCGCCCCGATTGCGTCGTAGAAGCGCGCTTCGACGATCAGAAACCGCCCGCCCGCGATGCGGGGCGCGGACGCGCTGGATGCGCGGCTCGGCTCGGCCATGCTGGAATGTCTCGTGAGGTTCTTTCGGAAGTTGCCCCGTCCTTAACGGCCGCGACCCTTCGAGGCAAGCGAATCAGTCGCAGCGGAACCGCCAGCGGCCGTAGCGCCAGGGCCGGATCCAGGACGCACCCGACGGAATCCGGGCCGGCGGCGGATCGAATCCAGAGCCGCCCCAGGGGTGGCAGCGGCAGATGCGCGCCGTCCCCATCCACCCGCCGGCCCACAAGCCGTGACGGGCGATCGCCTCGTCGGCATAGGCGGAGCAGGACGGCAAATAGCGACATTGCCGGCCAATCAGGGCCGACAGGGTGAGCTGGTAGAAGCGGATCAGCGCATGGGCCGCGCGACGCGGCGCGAGCGCGAGCGCGCTCATGGCGTCTCGGACGCCTTGCTCTCGACCTGGGCAAGCGCATCGGCGACCGCGTCGAAGGTCAGAAGCGTCGAGGCGTGGCGGGCGCGGTAGGCGCGCACCGGCTCCAGCACGGCGAAATCCGCCCACTTCCCTTCGGGCGGCGGACCGTTCTGCTTGAGCATGCGGGTCATGGTCTCGCGCAGGTCGCCGAGCTCCGCGGCCGTCGCCCCGATCACGTGGCGCGCCATCAGCGACGACGACGCCTGTCCGAGCGCGCAGGCCCTGACGTCATGAGCGAAGTCCACGACCCGACCGTCCTTGACGGTCAGGTCGACGATGACCGTCGACCCGCACAGGCGCGAATGCGCCTTGGCGGTGGCGTCGGGCGCGGCGAGCCGGCCGAGGCGGGGAATATCGGCGGCGAGTTCCAGCACCCGTCGGCTGTAGATGTCGTCTAGCATGCGGCCATGCGCAGGTTGATCGGGCTGGCGGGGGTCCGCCTCCGCCCTATATAGGGTCCCCGGTTTGCGAAATCGAGCCGGGAAAGGCGCAGCGACATGAGCCACGAGACGGACCGCGAAGAGAGCCTGTCGTTCCGGCCCAAGTTCGGCGCCGACGGGCTCGCGACCTGCGTGACGATCGACGCCGGGCGCGGCGACGTGCTGATGGTCGCGCACATGAACGCCGAGGCGCTGGAGGCGACGCTCGCCTCGGGGGTCGTGCATTACTGGTCGCGGTCGCGGGGGGCGCTGTGGCGCAAGGGCGACACGTCCGGCCAGATCCAGTCCCTGGTCGAGATGCGAGTCGACTGCGACCAGGACGCCTTCCTCGCCTTCGTGTCGGTCGGCGGCGACGGCGGGGCCTGCCACACCGGGCGGCGCACCTGCTTCTACCGCAGGATCGAACGCGACGGTTCCGGGCCGCGCCTGACTTTCGTTAAGGAATAGGCTCCCGCGGCTGAAGCTCCGCGCTCGCGCATTCTGACGCGTTGTGAACTGCATTTGTCTGGCGCGCCGGGGCCGGCGGGGCTAGATTTCCGCCTTCCCTCTGCCGGAAACGTAGGTTCGAAGAGCTTCATGTTTTGGGCGCCCTACTGGAAAGCCGACTCCGAAGCTGCGCCGCCTGGCGCGCGCGGACGTCCGCCCCGGATCGGAGTCGTGCTCGGGGCGGGCGCGGCGCGCGGATGGGCCCATATCGGCGCGATGCGCGAACTGAACGCGCTCGGCATCCGGCCGGAGATCGTCGTCGGCTCGTCCATCGGCACGCTGGTCGGCGGATGCTACGCGGCGGGAAAGCTCGACATGCTCGAGGCGTTCGCCCTTTCGCTGACCCGGCGGCGCATGTTCGGGCTCCTGGACTTCTCGTTCACCGGAGGCGGCCTGATCAGCGGCGAACGGCTGCGCGGGCGGCTCGAGGCGGAACTCGGCGGGGTTCGCATCGAGGATCTTCCGATCCGGTTCGCCGGCGTGGCGACCGAAGTCGGCGGCGGCCATGAGATCTGGCTTCAGCGCGGACTGCTGGTCGAGGCGATCCGCGCCTCCTACGCCCTGCCCGGGGTGTTCGAGCCGGTCCGGATCGAAGGCCGCTGGATGTTCGACGGCGCGATCGTCAATCCGGTCCCGGTCAGCGTCGCCCGGGCGCTCGGGGCGGAGCGGGTGCTCGCGCTCAACATCTCGAGCGACGGCGCCGGGCGCGGCACCGCCATCCAGGATCCGTTCGGGCGTTCGGATGCGCAGCCGCCGCTCGACGAGCCGGCGGGCGACGCGGGCGGAGTCCTCGCCCGCTGGTGGCGCGGCGCGGCCCGCCCCGCTTCGGAGGTCGCCCCGCCGGGCCTGATGACCGTGATGGTCAGCGCCTTCGACATCCTGCAGGACCGCATCATGCGCTCCCGCCTCGCAGGCGACCCGCCGGACGCCCTGATCCAGATCAAGGTCGGCAAAATCGGCATGTTCGAGTTCAACCGCGCCGCCGAACTGATCGCGATCGGCCGCGAGGCGGTGCGCAAGGCGGCCGCAGAGGTCGCCGAGCACATCGAGGCGCCCCGGGTTGAGACGGCGGACGACTGAGCCCGCCGCGCCAACCCGGTCAGGCGGTCGCGATATATTCGCGCAAGGCCTGCCGCTCGGAGTCGATCGCGCTGACGTGGCGCTTGACCACGTCGCCGATCGAGACGATGCCGATCAGGCGGCCGTCCTCGACCACCGGGATGTGGCGGAATCGCCCTTCCGTCATGGTCTGCATCAGCTCGTCGAGCGACGTGTCGCGGGTGACGGTCGTCACCTTCGGCGTCATGTGGCGCGACACGGGGTCTTCGAGGGCGGCCGCGCCGTCATGGGCGACCACCCGGACCACGTCGCGCTCCGACAGGATGCCGAGCACCTGCATCGAGACGTCGGTGACGACGACGGCGCCGACGCCCCTGGCGGCGAGTTGCTCGACCACCTCTTTCAAAGAGCGATGCGGCTGGGTGGTGAAGACGTCACGTCCCTTTTCGGCGAGAATGCGCGCAACGGTCATTCCTCTCTCCCTTGGCGGACGGCCTTGTCTCAGCCGCTTCGCGGGAGAGGATGCGACGGGGGCGCGGCTCGATCAAGCGCAAATTCCAGGCGGTCTCGCCGACCGGGCGTTCACCGCAGGCCGCCGTCCACCAGGAAACACTGCTTGGTGATCATCGCGCTGTCGTCCGACGACAGGAACAGCGCCGTCCTCGCCACGTCCTCGGCCATTAGCGAGCGGTCGAGGCACTGGCGGGCGCGGTAGTCGGCGATGTCTTTCTCGCTCATCCATAGCCGGCGCTGGCGCTCGGTGATGACGGCGCCCGGCGCGATCGCGTTGACGCGGATGTTGTCGGGGCCGAATTCGCGCGCGAGCGACTTGGTCAGCCCGACCACGGCGGCCTTGGCGGCCGAGTAGACCGACAGGCGGCTGATGCCGATCATCCAGGCGGTCGAGGAGAAATTGACGATGGCGCCTCCGCCGAGCTCGCGCATCGAGCGCCGGGCGATCTGGGCGGCGAAGAACTGGTGTTTCAGGTTGACCGCCATGGTGCGGTCCCAGTCCTCCTCGCTGACCTCGTCGGCGGCCTCGCGCTCGTCGCTGGCGGCGTTGTTGATCAGGACGGAGATCGGACCGAGCCGCTGCCGCGCCTCCTCCATCGCCGCTTCGAGCGCGTTGATGTCGGTGAGATCGCAGGGGATGAAGAGGGGGGCCTGCCCGGAGCCGGCGAGCCGCGCCGCGAGCGCCTTCGACGGCTCGACCTGGACGTCGACGAAAGCGACGATCGCCTTCTGCTGGACGAAGGCCTCGACCATCGCCGCTCCGATCCCCGAGCCGCCGCCGGTGACGAACACGACCTTGTCGAGCAGGGAGGGGTAACGGGCGTAGGGCATGAGAGGTCCTTGGACGGCTGGCGCGCAGTTTGTGCAGTGCGCTTTGTGTTACAAGGGCTTAGGCGTCGAAAACTGTCAAGCATCCGTAAATCCGACGCTCGCCGCCGCTTCTTCGCCACAATTCCTTGGGTGGCGGTCGGTGCGGCCGCGACACCGCGGAGACCATGATGGACAGTACCATTGCTTCGGCTAATCGGAAAGAGATTGTCGCGAACGCCTTGGGCATTGCCGAGCGGGGCCGCGCAGCGCGCATCCGCGCGCATTCCGGCATGCGAACCGGGCTTTGCGATAAAGCGGGGCGCGTTGACGTGACCGGCCAATGGCCGTACCTTCATTTCCGAGGTTTCCATGTCCCGCACCGCATCAAAACCGACCCTCCGGCGCACCCGTGCAGAGCGGCTCGAAGCGCGCGTCACGGCCGAACAGAAGAGCCAGATCGAACGCGCCGCAGCGCTTCAGGGACGGAGCGTGACCGACTTCGTGCTGACCAGCGTCCAGGAGGCTGCGCGACGGGCGATTGAAGATCATGCTCGTTTGGCGCTCTCCATCCGCGACAGCGAGGCGTTCGTCGACGCCCTGCTGTCTCCGAAGCTGGTCAACGATCGGCTACGCGAAACAGTTCGCCGATACCGCGAGCAGAGCGGCGTTTGACGCCTTCCCGCCTTCGCGTCGAACCGCTCTCACCCGATCACGGACGCGCAGGATTCGCGTGTGGCGTGGAACCTCTCGACCGATATTTCCGTCTTCAGGCCGCCCAGGACGCGCGCAAGAACATCGCGGCGCCATTCGTCCTGTTGCTACCGGATGGAATGATCGCGGGCTACTACACCCTTTCCTCCACCTCCGTTCTGCTCGCCGAACTGCCCGCCGAGACGATTCGCAAGCTGCCCCGATATCCGCTGGTTCCCGCGACTCTCCTCGGCCGGCTCGCGGTCGACCGACGCTGCCACGCAAAAGGCTACGGACGCTTCCTTCTGGCGGACGCGCTGTGGCGCGCCGCCCGCAGCGAGATCGCCTCCTTCGCGGTGATCGTCGATGCGAAGGACGAAGCCGCCCGGCGCTTCTACGAACGCGAGAGCTTCTTGCGGTTGCCAGACCAGCCGATGAAACTCTTCCGGCCAATGTCCGACATCCGGCGACTGTTCGAATAAGCGCTCTACCCCGCATCAGCGCCAGCAGCCCCTTCATCAGCGCCGCCGGGCTCGGCAGGCAACCCGGGAGATCGTTATCGAACGCAGAAACGCGCGCCGGAGCGTCGTCACGGAGCGACCAGCGGCTCCTCGCCGTGCGCGAGGCCCGCGGCGCGAAAATCGTTGCAATCGACTCGCGCGCGACGGCGACGGCCGAGGCGGCCGACCTGCATCTGTCCTCTCGGACAAACGGTGACGCCGCGGCCTGCATCCCTGCAGAGCTCGGGATCTCGACGCTCGGCGGGACTTTGAGCGTATCCATGGAGTCGCCGATCGTGCACACTCCATCCCGGTCACGGGATATCCGGGGAGGGTCGATGTCTTCCGATCGCAGGCTCGTCCTGGCCGCATGTTGTCTGACGATGTTGCTGATCGGCGAGAACAGCACGGCGGTCATGGCGGCGCTGCCGGCCATGACGAGCAGACTTGGCCTCGGCCCGGGGGAGGTCGAATGGCTGGTCAACGCCTACCTGCTCGCCTCCGCCTTGTTCATCGTGTTGGGGGGAGAGGCGGCCGATCGCTTCGGCGCCCGGCGTTCGTCGGCCGCAGGCATGGTCCTGTTTGCGTCGGCCTCGCTGGCCATAGCGCTTGCAGGAGACGGGATGGTCGCCGTCGCCGGCCGCGCCCTGCAGGGGGTCGGCGCGGCGTTGGCCGTCCCCGGCACGCTCGCGGCGGTGTCGCAGGCGAGCCCGGATGCAGACCGTGGGCGAGCGATCGGCGCATGGACCGGCTTCCTGATGCTCGGCTTCAGCATCGGGCCTCTGGTCGGCGGCGCCGTGACCCATGCCGCGGGATGGCGGGTGGTCTTCCTGATCAACTTGGCCCTCATGGTCCCGGCGGCCGCGGCGCTCTTTCTCAATCCCGGCGCGGCGGGGGGTCGTGCGAACCCGATCGACGGGCTCGGCCTCGGCCTGCTTGTTGTTTTCATGACGACGCTGGTCGAGGGGCTGCGCTCCGTCGGCGCCCCCTTGGCCGCGATCGGCCTGATCGGAGCGGCGGCGATCGCCCTGATCGCGCTCATTCAGGTCGAGACCCGAACGGTTCCTCCCCTTGTCGACTTCGGCCTGTTCCGGATTCGCAACTTCGCGCTCGCCTGCGCGCTCGCGTTCCTGTTCATGGCCGACATCATGGGCGTCCTGCTGTACTTCAACCTCTTCGCCCAATCGTCGAAAGGCCTCGGGCAGACTCCGGTCGAAGCGGGCCTGTCGCTGATGCCGCTCTCGGCCTCGCTGTTCGGCTTCGCGCGCGTGACGCCCTGGCTCGCTTCCGCAATCGGCGCCCGGCGCGTTCTGGTCGGCGGCGCGCTCCTGCTCGCCGTCGGCTGCGCGCTGGCCTGGGTCTCGACGAGGGGGCTCGGACTCGCGGTTCTCTTGCCTGGTCTCGCGGTCGTCGGCGCCGGCATCGCGCTCCCCTACGCCTCGGCCCCGCGCATCGCACTGGCCGCGCTTTCGCCGAAGGAAACCGGTAAGGGCTCAGGCATGCTGAACGCATGCAGCTTTCTCGGGGGCGCCGTCGGCGTGACCGTGGGCGGGATCGCGTTCGGTCTGGCCGGCTTCGCAGGGGTCCTGACAATGGTCGGCCTTTCCGCGTGTCTCAGCGTCGTCGTCGCCTTGCCGATCGCGGAGCGCTAGCCGGTCGGAGCCGGGGCCTGGCCAGCGGCGACAGCGAGGGCTGATCCCGGCCGGCCGCGACGCCCAATCCTTGCACTCTGCGCGCCGTAGACGAGACCGGTCCGTCCGGTCATCATGGCCGGGAAATTGCGAGCCATCGCGCCATGAAATTCTTCATCGCGGAAATGACCTACCTCGCCCCGATGGAAACCATCCGGGCTGGCTACGCCGAGCATCGCGCGTGGCTGCAGAAAGGCTACGACCTCGGCCTGTTTCTTTGCTCCGGGCCGAAATCCGACCCTCCTGTCGGGGGCTACCTCGTCGCCCGCGCCCCGTCGAGGGATGAACTCGAGCGCATGTTCGCCGAGGAGCCGTTCAACAAGGCGGGCCTCGGCGCAATGACGTTCACCGAATTCCAGCCTGTCAAGCGCGCGACTTGGGCCGAAGCCTGGTTCAAAGACGACGATGGCTCGGTTCAGAAATCTTGATTTCCGCCTCCGTAGCCGGCGAACGGCCCGACTCCGATGGCGCTTCGCCCCGCTTCCGAGGCGCTGCGACTGCGGCGGCTTTCGGAGACGGCGTCGCCGCCATGCGCCGCTACTTCGCCCCCCGCATCAGCGCCAGCAGCCCCTTCATCAGCGCCGTCGGGCTCGGCGGGCAGCCCGGGATGACGAGATCGACCGGGAGAACCGCGGCGACGCCGCCGGCGACCGCGTAGCTTTCGGCGAACACGCCGCCGTCGGCGGCGCAGACGCCGCTGGCGATCACCCACTTCGGCGCCGGCGTCGCGGCGTAGGTGCGAACCAGCGCCTCGCGCATGTTCAGCGTCACCGGGCCGGTGACCAGCAGGACGTCGGCGTGGCGAGGCGAGGCGACGAAGCGGAAGCCGAACCGCTCGACGTCGTAGAAGGCGTTGCTCAGCGCGTGTATCTCCAACTCGCAGCCGTTGCACGAGCCGGCGTCGACGTGGCGGATCGCGAGGCTGCGCCCGAGCGTGCGCTGGGTCGCCTCCTTGACCGTGGCGGCGAGCGCGAGAAGTTCCGGATCGTCGTCGGCCGGAGGGGGCTCGGTCAGCGGGGCGCGTAGGCCCTGAAGCAGGGCGTCACGCATGTCGGCGCGCGATGGGTCGGGACTTGGCGCTGCAGGCCCTCATCCGGCCGCGCTTCGCGCGTCCACCTTCTCCCGCAAGCGGGAGAAGGAAGGCGCCCCCCTCGCCTGCGCAGCGGGAGAGGGATGGCCGGCGAAGCCGGCCCGGGTGAGGGCAAGGCGGCGTCGACGTTTGGACACTCACAGGTCGCATCCCGAATAGGAGCCGTTGAACGACTTGTTGCACAAGGGGAAGTCGGCGACGATGTTGCCCTCAATCGCGGCTTCGAGCAGCGGCCATTGCAGCCACGAGGCGTCGCGCAGGTGGCAGCGGGCGATCATGCCGTCGTCGGCGAGGCGCACGGCGGCGAAGACGTCGCCTCGGAACGCCTCGGCGAAAGCGAAGGCCTCGCACGCGGCCGCCGGCGCCGGCAGGTCGGCGCGAATCGGCCCGGGCGCGAGCCGGGCAAGCATCGCCTCGATCAGGTCGAGACTTTCGCCGACCTCGGCGACGCGCACCCACACGCGGGCGTTGACGTCGCCGTCGCGGTGGGTCGCGACTTTGAAGGCGAGGCCGTCGTAAGGCGGATAGGCCCAGTCGCGGCGCGCGTCGAAATCGCGCCCCGAGGCGCGCCCGACCGGGCCGCCGGCCCCGAACTGCCGCGCCCACTCGGCCTTGAGCACGCCGGTTCCGACCGTGCGGTCTTGCAGGGAGGCGGTGTTGTCGTAGAGCGCCACGAGTTTCGGGAAGGTCGTGCGCGCCTCGGCGAGCAGCGCCCGTAGCGCCGCCTCGCCGCCGGGCGCGAGGTCGACCGCGACGCCGCCGGGAACGACGCGGTCCATCATCAGCCGATGGCCGAAGGCGGCGCTGGCTGCGCGTAACGTGCGCTCGCGCAGGACGCCGCAATGGGCGAGCATGAGCGCGAAAGCGGCGTCGTTGCAGATCGCGCCGATGTCGCCGAAATGGTTGGCGAGCCGTTCCAGTTCGGCCATCACGCCGCGCAGGAGATGGGCGCGCGGCGGGGGGTCGAGGCCGAGCGCGGCCTCGACCGCGCGAGCGAAGGCGACGGCGTAGGCGACGGTCGAATCGCCGCTGACGCGGCCGGCGAGGACGGCGCCGCGCGCGACCGTCGCGCCGCGCATCAGGGCGTCGACCCCCTTGTGGGTGTAGCCGAGCCGCTCCTCGAGCCGCACCACCGCTTCGCCGCCGGCGTGGAAGCGGAAATGCCCCGGCTCGATGACGCCGGCGTGGACCGGGCCGACGGGGATCTGATGCAGGCCGGGGCCTCGGGCTTCGAGGAAGGCGTAGGAATCGGGTTCGCCGGCGCGCGCCGCCCGATCGCCGAGCGGGTGGCGAAGCGGCCAGCGCCCATGATCGAGCCAGCGCCGCCCGTCGGGCGCGCCGAGGCTGACGAAGCCGTAGAGGTCGCAGGCGGCGCGCTCGAGCCGGCCGGCCGGGACATGCAGCGCCGCCATCGAGGGGAAGGCTCCCCGGTCGGTCGGCAGGTCGACGACGGCGAGCGCGCCGTCGCCTTCGCGCAGCGCGACCCGCATCCGCCCTTCGTCGCCCCACAGGCTGACGAACGTCGCTTCGCCCGCCGCCATCCGGCGGCCGGCCTCGAACCATTCGTTCTCGCCGGCGAGGAAGCGGGGGGTCATGGGCGGGCCGTCCGGACGCGGTCGCGCCGCAGGCCCTCACCCGGGCCGCTTCGCGGCCGTCCCTCTCCCGGGGGGAGAGGGGGGCGTAAAGGCGCCGTCGCTCCCTTCCCCGTCGGGGGGAAGGGGGACGCGCCGGAGGCGCGGCCGGATGAGGGGATGGCGCGGACCGCGATCATTCGCCTCTCCTACCTCAGCATCGCCGCGACGTGGTGGAACCACGCCACCAGCGGCGGCGGGAGCCAGATCCCGGCGATCAGCACCAGCGCGAAATGCGCGAGAATGGGCAGCGTCGACGATCGGGTCGGCGCGGTCGAGCCCAGCGGAGCGCCGAAGGCCATCGACTGCATCCGGAGCACCAGCGCCCCGAGCGCAAGCAGGAGCCCGAGGGCGAGCGGCAGGGCGAGCCAGGGGGCGCGGGCGAAGGTCGAGGTCACGATCAGGAATTCGCTCATGAAGACCCCCATCGGCGGCAGGCCGACGATGGCGAAGACGCCGAACACCAGGCTCCAGCCGAGCAGCGGATGGCTGACGGTGAGGCCGCGGATTTCGGCGATCTGCTGGGTGCCCTTGACCTGGGCGATCTGCCCGACGGTGTAGAAGATCGCCGACTTGGTCAGGCTGTGCATCGCCATGTGCAGCAGCGCGGCGAAATTGGCGAGCGGCCCGCCGATGCCGAAGGCGAACACGATGATCCCCATGTGCTCGATCGAGGAATAGGCGAACATGCGCTTCACGTCGCGCCGGCGGTAGAGCATGAAGGCGGCGAACACGACCGAGACGAGCCCGAGCGTCGCCATCAGCGGCCCGGGCGCGAGCGCGCGGGCGTTGGCGTCGAGCAGCAGCTTGAAGCGCAGCACGGCGTAGAGCGCGACGTTGAGCAGGAGGCCGGAGAGCACGGCCGAGATCGGCGTCGGCCCCTCCGCGTGCGCGTCGGGCAGCCAGGCGTGCAGCGGCGCGAGCCCGACCTTGGTGCCGTAGCCGAGCAGCAGGAAGACGAAGGCGAGGTCGAGCAGGGTCGGGTCGAAGCGCGGCGCGTGTTCCAGCAGGTTCGTCCACAGCATCGCCTGGACGCCTTCGCCGACCACCGGCTGCGCCGCGATATAGACCAGGATCGTGCCGAACAACGCCAGCGCCACGCCGACGCTGCCGAGGATGAAATATTTCCACGCCGCCTCGATCGCCGCCTGCGTCTGGTAGATGCCGACCATCAGCACGGTGGTCAGCGTCGCGAGCTCCACCGCCGCCCACATCAGGCCGATGTTGTTGGCGATCAGCGCCAGGTTCATCGCGAACAGCAGGAACTGGTACATCGCGTGGTAGAAGCGCAGATGGGCCGGCTTGATCCGGCCGGTCTCGATCTCGTGGGCGATGTAGGTCGCGCTGAACAGGCTCGCGGTGAAGCCGACGAAGGTGTTGAGCACGATGAAGACGACGTTGAGGTCGTCGATCACGATATAGGCGTTCGGCGGCGGCGCCGCGACGAACAGCGACGCCGAGGCGAGGAAGCCGATAAACGCCGCCGCGACGTTGATCGCGGCCGACACGCGATAGGACGGCAGGACGGCGAGCAGGGCCGCGGTCGCGGCCGGCAGCGCGAGCAGGACGATGGTCGCGTCGATCCATCCGGTCATCGGCGCCCGTCCCGGAAGCTGTCGAGCGCCTCGGCGTCGACGGTCGCGAAGGTCTCGCTGATGCGGAACAGGAACACGCCGATCACCACCAGCGCCACCAGCACCGAGAAGGCGACGGAGATCTCGACCACCAGCGGCATGCCCTTGGCGCCGGCGGCGGCGAGGATCAGCCCGTTCTCGAGCGACATGAAGCCGACCACCATCGACACGGCGTTGCGCCGGACCACCATCATCAGGAGGCCGAGCAGCACGACCGACAAGGCGAAGGCGAGATCCTCGCGCGCCAGAACGTCGGCGTCGCCGGCGATGCGCAACATCACGACTTCGGCGAGCGCGACAAGGGCGAGGCCGGCGAGCATCGTAGGACCGACGCCGACGACGTTCTCGACGTCGCGCTGGATGCCGAGCTGCACGATCACCCGGTGCAACGCCGTCGGCACGACGATCGCCTTGAACAGAAAGGCGATGAAGGCGGTGACGTAGAGGTGGCTCTCGTCCTGCACGAAAGCCTGCCAGGCGACCGAGAGCGCGAGCACGAAGGCCTGGAGCGAATAGACGTTGAGCAGAGCGTAGAGCCGGTTCTGGTAGAGTTGCACGAAGCTCAGGAGCACCAGGCCGCCGGCGAGCAGGTGCGAGACGTCGAAGGCGAGGCCCTTCATTTCAGCGTCCTCGACACGAACAGGAGAAGGGCGCCGAGGAAGCCGAGCATCAGCGCCGCGCCGACGAAGTCGGGCACGCGGAACACCCGCATCTTGGCGATGCTGGTCTCGAACACGCCGAGCGCGACGCCGCCGGCGAGCAGCTTGGCGAGAAACACGAAGGCGCCGAACAGCCGATCGGCGACGCTCGCGTCGGCGATCGCCAGCCCCCAGGGGATGAAGACGCAGATGATCAGGGAAATGTAGAGGGCGAGCTTCAGCATCGCCGCGAGCTCGATCACGGCGAGGTGCCGGCCGGAATATTCGAGGATCATCGCCTCGTGCACCATGGTGAGCTCGAGGTGGGTCGAGGGGTTGTCGACCGGGATGCGCCCGTTCTCGGCGAGCGCGACGATGATCAGCGCGACCAGCGCCATGGCGAGCGAGACGCGCAGGCCCACCGCGCTCGAGGTCATGAAGGCGGCGACGGTCGAGAGCTGGGTGGAGCCCGCGACCAGCGCGAGAGTGAAGACGATGACGATCATCGCCGGCTCGGCGAGCGCGCCGAACAAGGATTCGCGGCTCGAGCCGAGGCCGCCGAAGCTGGTTCCGACGTCGAGGCCGGCGAGCGCCAGGAAGAACCGTCCCGCGCCGAGCAGCGCGATGATGGCGATCAGGTCGGCCGACCAGGAGAACAGGAGCCCGGTGGCGAAGGTCGGGATCAGCGCGGTCGCGACCCAGGTCGATGCGAACACGATATAGGGCGTGATGCGGAACAGCCACGAGGCGCTGTCGGCGATGATCGCCTCCTTGCGCGCGAGCCGGACGAGGTCGAGGTAGGGCTGGAGCACCGGCGGTCCGCGCCGGCGGTTGAGGCGCGCCTTGGTCGCGCGCACGACGCCGGTGAGCAGCGGCGCCACCATGATGACCAGCGTCATCTGCAGCAGCTGGAAGACGAGATCGACGATCATGGCCATGACGCGAGCACGACCAGCAGGGCGACCAGCGCGCCGAACACGACGCTGAGATATTGGCGGATGGTGAGGAATTGCAGGTGGTTGAGCAGCGTCGCGGCGCGCTCGACGACCTTGAGGATCGGCAGGTAGCCGGTGGTCCAGATCCGGTCGCCGAGCCGCAGGTCGAAATAGGCCGCGCGCGTCTCGCCCGGGCGCGGCATGTCGATGCGCTCCTCGGGGGTGAAGGCGATACGGCCGAACACCCGCCGGACCGGCTGGCTGAAGCTCTCGGCGCTGTATTGCGTGTTGGGCGCCGGATCGGGGAAGCCGCAGTCCCACGCCGGGGCGCGCCTGAGCGCGGCGGTGGCGAAGCGATGGATGATGGTCGCGGCCATGATCGCCGACAAGGCGATGAACAGCGCGACGAGCAGGCCGTTGTAGGAGCTGCGGCTCGCCGCCACCGGCTCGATCGACAGCCAGGCGATCGACGACTGGGTCGGCATATGCGCGCCGATCGCCTGATCGACCGCCGCCCGGAGCGCGTCGATCGCCTGGCCGGGGAAGATGCCGAAGATCAGGCAGAGCAGCGCCAGCCCGCCCATGGCGGCGAGCGAGATCCTGTCGACCTCCTCGGCTTTCGCGGCGGCGTCGCTGCGCGGCCGGCCGAGGAACGGGATGCCGAAGGCGCGCACGAAGCAGGCGGCGGCGAGCGCCGCCGTCAGCGCGACGCTTGCTCCGACCGCGGGCGCGAGGATCTTCAGCGTCCATTGCGGGAGGGCGGGGCTGAGCAGCACCGCCTGCAGGATCATCCACTCCGAGACGAAGCCGTTGAGCGGCGGCAGCGCGGAGATCGCGGCGGCGCCGACCAGCATGAAGAGCCCCGTCGCCGGCATCCGGTTCAGGAGCCCGCCGAGGCGGTTCAGCCGGCGTTCGCCGGTCGCCGTGAGCACCGCGCCCGAGCCGAAGAACAGCAGGCTCTTGAACAGCGCGTGGTTGAAGACGTGCAGAAGCGCCGCGGTCATCGCGAGCGCGGCGGCCGCGTCCAGGCCGCTCGCGCGGAAGGCGTAGGCGAGGCCGAGGCCGACGAAAATCAGCCCGATGTTCTCGATCGTGCTGTAGGCGAGCACGCGCTTCAGGTCGGCGTCCATCAGCGCTTGCAAGACGCCGATCAGGCCGCTTGCCGCGCCGACCACCAGCACCGGAATGCTGAAGCGCCAGTCGGGCGGGCCGGCGAGGTCGAAGGCGATGCGGATGAAGGCGTAGACGGCGACCTTGGTCATCGCGCCGCTCATCAGCGCGGAGACGTGGCTGGGCGCGGCGGGATGGGCGAGCGGCAGCCAGACGTGCAGCGGCGCGAGCCCCGCCTTGGAGCCGGCGCCGACCAGCGCCGCCACCAGGGCGAGGATGGCGACGGTCGCCGCCGGCGGCGCGGCGCGGATCGCCTCGAAGGCGAAATGGCCGTCGAGCCCGGCGAGCAACGCGAAGGCGATCAGCAGCGCGAAGGTGCCGAAGCTCGCCATGACGAGATAGACGTAGCCGGCGCGCGCGTTCTGTCCGTCGCGATGGTGCGCCATCACCAGCGCCCAGGACGCCAGCGACATGAACTCCCAGGACAGCAGGAACGTGTAGGCGTCGGCCGCGACAAGGACGAGGTTCATGCCGGCGAGGAAGGCCGGGAAGAACGGCAGCACGCGCTGCGGATCGTGTTCGTGGCGTCCGTAGCCGAGCGCGTAGAGGCTTGCGGCGGCGGCCGAGAGATTGACGACGACGAGGAAGAACGCCGAGAGCGCGTCGAGGGAAAAGCGCGCCCCGACCCAGGGGAGCCCGAGCGGCAGCACGAGCGAGGCGCCGGGGCCGCCGAACAGCAGCGCCTCTGCGGCGACGGCGAGCAGGGCGAGCGAAAGGACGAGCGATCCGCCATAGACCAGCGGCCGTCCGAGCGGCCTCGCCGAAGTCGGCGCGCCCGCGACCGCGAGCGCCAGGAGCGCGGCGTCCCCCGCGAGACAAAGCGCCGCTCCGTTCATCGGAACGGGCTGTCAGGCCGCGGAAACGACGTCTTGCTCACCGCCCTCGATACCTACGCGAATCGTTTGGATAATTTCCCGATCAGCCTAGCAGAAATGCAGGGCGCAGGTTAAGCCGCGTTCTTCAGCAGCGCGAGAAGTTCGCGGTGCATGATCTCGTTGCCGCCGACGATCGAGCCGGTGGCGAGGAAATCCGGGTCTCCGTCGGCGTCGGTGACGTATCCGCCGGCCTCGCGGATGAGGAGGGAGCCCGCGGCGATGTCCCAGGAATTGAGGCCACGCTCCCAGAAGGCGTCGAAGCGGCCGGCGGCGACATAGGCGAGGTCGAGCGAGGCGCAGCCGAGGCGGCGCACGTTGACCACGCGCGTCATGACCGCGGCCAGCTCGGCCTTGAACAGCGGATGCTCGCGCGCCTTGCCGAGATGGGGAATGCCGCAGGCGAACAGCGCCTGGGAAAGCTCGGTGCGCTGGGCGACGCGCAGCCGGCGGTTGGCGCCGAACGCGCCCTGGCCCTTTTCGGCGATATACATCTCGTCGTCGGCGGGATTGTAGACGACGCCCGCGACGATCTGGCCCTCGCGCTCGAGCGCGATCGAGACGGCGAAGATCGGGATGGCGTGGAGGAAGTTGGTGGTCGCGTCGAGCGGGTCGATGTGCCAGGTGTGGCTCTTGTCGGTCCCCTCGACCTTGCCGCTCTCCTCCATCACGAAGCCGTAGCCCGGCCGCGCCTTGGACAGCTCCTCGAACAGCGTCTTTTCCGAGCGCTTGTCGGCGAGGCTGACGAAGTCGCCCGGCCCCTTCATCGACACCTGCAAATTGCCGATCTCGCCGAAGTCGCGCTTCAGGCCGCGTCCGGCCTTGATCGCGGCGGCAGTCATGACGGTCATCAGGGCGGAGCGGATCATGGGCGCGGCTTTCCGAGGGGAGGACGGCGGCAGGTTTAGGGGATGGGCGGGGCCGAGGCAATCAAGCGCGGCTGTCCGTAGTCGCGTACCCGCGGGTCGGAGATCAATCCCTCGGCGCGGCGACGGGCGGGTCGGCGTCCGCCGCATAGACCGCCCAGCGCACGGCTTCGAGATATTCGGCCCGCTCCGGACTGATCGCGGGCGCGCTGAGCAACTGACGCGCCTGCGCCTTGAACGCCGCAATCGACTCGCGATGCCGACCGGCGATCGTCTTGGCCATGGCGTAGGTCCGCGCCTCGAGGTCCGGCGCCGGGACCAGATGGTTCAGGAGATTGACCCGCAACGCCCGCTCGGCGTCGACCGGGTCGGCGGTCGCCGCCATTTCCATGGCGACGTTGGGCGGCAGGCGCGCGACGAAGCGCTGAACGCCGGACAGATTGTAGGGCAGGCCGATCTTAGCCGGCACGAAGGCGAAGCTCGCGTCCGGATCGCCGAGCACGATATCGCAGTCGAGCGCCAGATCGCAGGCGCCGCCCCACACCGATCCGTCGATCATCGCGATCACCGGCGCGGGAAAGTCGCCGACGGCGCGAAGCAACTGCTCGAGCGGGTCGCGCCAGGCGAGCGGATCCTGACCTTTCGGCGACAGTTCCGCAAGGTCGTGTCCGGCCGACCAGACCTTGTTCTTGCTCGCCGCCCGCAGCACGATCACGCGCGCGTCGGCGCGCAGGGCGGTCAGCGCGGCGATCGCCTCGGCGATCAGCGCCGCGCTGAGAGCGTTGCGCCGGCCGTAATTGTCGAAGGCGATCGTGCCGACGCCGTCGGCGAGGCTCGACTGGATCAGCGCCATCTTTCAAGATCCTTTCCCGGGCGGGCTCAACGGCCGATCAGCGCCAGAATCGCGGCGCGGTCGCCGTCGACCTCGGGCGGCGCGCGCCGCGTCGACGGTTCGGCGACGCCCGACATCTTGAACGGATTCCCCGCGACCGTCAGCTTGCCGATCACCGGATCGTCGATCGAAACCAGCATGTCGCGGGCCGCGACTTGCGGATCCTGAAACAGCCGGGAGACATTGTTCACCGGCCCGCAAGGCACGCCGGCCGCGTTCAGGGCGTCCAGCCAATCCTGCGTTGGCCGCTTGCGCAGCGTCTTCTCCAAGTCGTCCTCGAGCGCGTCGACATTGGAATGACGCAGCGTATTCGTCTTGTAGTTCGGGTTTTCCAGCATGTCGGGGCGGCCAAGCGCCTGCGCCATCAGGGCGAACAGATGATCGTTGCCGGCGGCGATCACGACATAGGCGTCCGCCGTGCGGTAGGCTTGGAAAGGCGCGATCTCGGGATGGCGCGAGCCGTTCGGCTGGGCGATCTCGCCGAGCGCGGCGAAGGCCGCCAGCGCGCTTTCCAGCAGGGGGAGCTGGCAGTCGAGCATGGCGATGTCGACCTTCGTCGCCCCTCCGCCGCGACTGCGCTTCTGGATCGCGGCGACGAGGCCGATGGCGAGGTAGAGCCCGGCGGCCAGATCGCCGATCGACACGCCGACGCGGGTGGGCGGACTGTCCGGCTGGCCGGTCATGCTCATGATGCCGCCCATGCCCTGCACCACCATGTCGTAGGCGGCGCGTCGGGAATAGGGTCCGCTGTCCCCGAACCCGGAAGCTGCGCCGTAGACGAGGCTGGGGTATTTCGCGTGCAGCGTGTCCCAGCCATAGCCCAGCTTTTCCATCGTGCCCGGGCGGAAATTCTCCACCACCACGTCAGAGATGGTCAGGAGGTCCTCGAAGATCGCCCGGTCCGCCGGCTGCTTCAGGTCGAGCGCGATGGTCTCCTTGTCGTAGTTGATCGACGAGAAATAGAGCGACTTGCCGTTCTTGAACGGCCCGAAGGCGCGCGAATCGTCGCCCGCGCCGGGACGCTCGACCTTGATCACCCGCGCGCCGAGCTGGGCGAGAACCATCGTGCAGAATGGGCCCGCCAGCACGCGCGAAAGGTCGAGCACCGTGACGCCCTGCAGCGGCCGGGCGGAGGGATCCAGGGTTGGCATGGCGGTTCTTTCCGGGTTGCGCCTGTTAGTCTCCGAAAGCGAAGATGCGCTTCCAGTCGTTCTTCATGCTGACGACGAACCAGTCGTCCCGCTTCGCCTCGTCGTACAAGGCCTGCGGGAAGGAGCCGACCCTCGTCTCGGGTAGACCCAGCGCGGGCCCGTAGGCGTATTCGCGGCTCGCGTCGTCGTGCAGCACCAGCATCCCGAGCCGCGCCCCGGCGCCCGCCTTGACGTATTCCAGCATCTCGCGGTCGCCGGTCGAGTTGCCGAAGGCGGCCTGCGGGCGACGGCCGATCGCGAAATGTATTCCTTCGGGCTTTCCGGCCTTGTCGTCGTTGAGCAGCAGCTTCGGCTCCTTGATGAGCACCGGCCGGCTCGCCGCGTCGTAGCCGAACTTCGTCCCGAGCGCCGACCCGACCACCTGCTCAGGCGGGACGCCGTAGACGCGCTGGGAATAGACGCGAACGAAATCCTGTCCGCCGCCGGTGACGATGAAGGTCTTGAAGCCGTTGGCGCGAAACAGAGCCAGAACCTCCTGCATCGGCTGGTAGGCGAGTTCGGTGTAGAGCCGCTTCCAGCGATGGTCGCGGGCCTCGCCGATCCAGGCCTTCACTTGGGCCGCATAGGTCTCCACGTCCATGCCGGTCAGGGTCGCGACCACGATCGCCTCGAGATCGTGCATGGACAGCTTGCCGATCTGCTCGAAGTCGCCGGTCAGCACCGTACTGAACGGCTCGACCTCCGCAAGACGGGGGTCCGCCTTCACCACGACCGGCACGCGCTCGAGGCAATAGACGACCTGGGTGTAGATCGGGTGCTCGACCCACAATGTCCCGTCCTGATCGAACGTGGCGATGCGCTCCTCCGGCGGGACGAAGCCCTTGCTCGCCGGATCGGTCGTCGCGCGAAGAAATCCGAGGATTCCCTGTCTGGCCGGTCCGTCGTTCCACGAGGGCAGCGGGTCCGCGATCTCGGCCCGCGCCCCCCTTGCGCCGACAAGCGTCGCGGCCAGAGCGGGCAGCGCAGCGAGCGCGCCGAGCAGAAAGCGGCGGCTCACGCGATTGGAGGCGGTTGTCGACATGGGAATGGGCTTCCTTCTTCTCAGTCGCCGGCCAGCGCGCCGACCGCGACGCCGGTGATCCTGCCGGCGGCATCAAACCCGAACAGCAAGCTTGTGGCGTCGCCGCGCGGAAAGACGAACTTGACGACGGCGAAGGTCTGATCGCCGACCGTCCTGGTCTGCACGATTTCGGCGCGCAACGGCTCCGCGCGATAGGCGTTGAGGTCGCGCGCCATCCTCGCGATCGCCGCGTCGGTCACTTCGGGCGCGAAGACGGGCGCATATTGCGTACGATCGGTCCGGCCGGCCATCATCTCGGTGAACCAGCGCATCGCCCAGGCCGACAGGCCGGCGGGATCGATCTTCGCCGCGGCCGCCGGCGGCGTCCCGTCGGCGCGGACAGTCGCGAACGGGGCGGCGGACAGCATGGCGATCGAAAGGCAGAGCGAGGCGAGGGCCCGCCGCGGGGCCGCCCATCGGGACGAGGATCGCTTCATCGGGATACGCGCTTGGCGAGGTCGACACCGGAGGCGGCCGAAGCCGCCTCCGGCTTGCTTCGGGCGAGCGTCAGCCGCCGCCGCCCTGAACATGCGGTTCGCCGCGCTTCTCGATCTCCTCCCTCAGCAGCGGCGCAGGATCGTCGGGCCGCTGAAGATTGGGGATCAGATCGGTCGAGGCGCCGCCGACGAAGCGCTTGATGTTCGGGAACTTCATGATCGTCTGGTCGAACTCGATCATCACCGGTCCGGTCAGACCGGCGATCCAGCCGTTGTCCTGCCCGGCGTACTTGCCCGGCGACGCCTGGCGCACGGTCGAGGGCGCGGCGCCGTTGAAGGTCATGTCGTATTTCTCGTAGGGGTCCATGGTGAGATTATAGATCGCGGGAACCGCACCGAGGTCCGAATTGACGCCGAGCCAGGAATCGCGCGCGGTGTAGAGCATCTTCCAGGCGATGTTGAGCCAGGGCTCCTTGGGATCGCCGGCGATGTCGACCCGGGTTCCTTCAAAGACTTCGCCGTCGATGTAGATCCACGACCGCCGCGCCGAATGCCCCGCCTTGCCGAGGATATAGGCGCTGTTGTCGATCGAGTCGAAATAGATCGGCTTGCCGTCGTTGCCGACCCATTCATGCGGCGGAGGCGTCAGGCCGGCCATCCCGGCGAGCGTCGCCCAGGCGTCAATGTGCGACATCATCTCGTCGTAACGGGCGCGCGCCGGAATATGGCTCGGCCACCACATCAGGCCGGGCACGCGCCAGCCGCCCTCGAACGGCGAGCCCTTCTCGCCGCGGAACGGCGTCGTGCCCGCATCCGGGTAGGCGTCGAGCCAGGCGCCGTTGTCGGCGGTGACGATCACGATGGTGTCGGGCGCGGACTTGCGGATCGCGTCCATGATCTTGCCGATGTCCGCGTCGAGCTCCATCAGCGAATCGGAATAGTCGCCCAGATGCGACCGCCCGGCGAAATCCGACGCCGCGTTGGTTGGGTTGTGCATCTTGAGAAAGTTGACGTCCATGAAGAACGGTTTGTCGTCCTTCGCGTGCGCCTCGATGTAACGAACCGCGTTGGCGGCCTGGTTCTCGTCGAACGTGGCGAAGCGGTCATAGGTGATCGTGCCGAGGTTCCTGGCCGGCTGCCCGGCCTCGCCTTCCCATTCGGAAAGATTCACGTTCTCGGTGAAATACTTGGCGAATTGCGGATTGTAGGACGGAAACCAGGGGTGGAACCACTTGTTGGTGTCGTCGTAGGCGTAGACGCCGGCGTAGTAGGCGGCGAAGTTCTTCATCTCGTCGAAGCCGTGCTCCGTCGGATAGGAGGCGGGAATGTCGCCCATATGCCACTTGCCGGAGAAGTAGGTGGAATAGCCGTTCTTCTTGAAGAACTCGGCGATCGTCGGCGTCTCCTTGCGCAGGTAGTTCGGGTCTCCCGGCGCGACCACGATCGACAGCGCCGAGCGGATCGGAATGCGTCCGGTCATGAACGAGGCGCGCCCGGCGGTGCAACTCGCCTGGCCGTACCAGTTGGTGAACGTCGCGCCTTCCTCGGCGATCTTGTCGACGTTGGGCGTCGGATGGCCGAGCGCCTTGCCGCCGCCGGAATAGGCGCCGAAGTCGTTCCAGCCGGTGTCGTCGGTCATCAACATCACGATATTAGGCCGCTTCGTCGGCTCCGCCTGGGCCGAAGCGAGCGGCAGCGTCGCCATCGCCGCGCAAATGATGTGCGCGCCGCCCATCAGGGAGGTTCGCGACATACGCATTGGTGTTCTCCGGGTATTCGCCGCCCTGCCCCGAGGATGCCCTCGACCGTCGCAACTCGCCGGCTCTGAAGTCGGCCGGCTTGAAGCGCGCCGCATCGCATGTCCTCACGCGCATTTCTCAGGGCGACGAGACGTATGCGCGCGAGTCGAGACTGTCACCAAAACCAGCGAGCGGCTATGGCTCTCACTAAATAATTCCGGTTGATATACGGGCGCCGCCTCATGCCCAAGCGGCTTGACGTGTCGGGCCCGCGACGACGAAGCCGCTTGCCATCGCGGCCGGAGACGGGAATGTTCACAAACGCTCCGCCCACTGAGGACTCCATGCGCTCCGACATCGAAATCGCCCGCGCCGCAAAGCTCAAGCCGATCGCCGAGATCGGCGCGGCGATCGGGATTCCCGAGGACGCGCTGCAGCCCTACGGCCGCTTCATCGCCAAGGTCGAGCCGGACGTCCTCGACCGCGCCGCCGCGGAGCGTCCGCAGGGCAAGCTCATTCTGGTGACGGCGATCAACCCGACGCCGGCCGGCGAGGGCAAGACGACCACCACCGTCGGCCTCGGCGACGCGCTGAACCGGATCGGACAAAAGGCGATCATCTGCCTGCGCGAGCCGTCGCTGGGCCCCTGCTTCGGCATGAAGGGCGGCGCGGCCGGCGGCGGTTTTGCCCAGGTCGTGCCGATAGACGCGATCAACCTGCATTTCACCGGCGACTTCCACGCCATCACCTCGGCGCACAACCTGCTCGCCGCGATGCTCGACAACCACATGTACTGGGGCAACGCGCTCGGGATCGACGCGCGCCGGGTGGCCTGGAAACGGGTGCTCGACATGAACGACCGCGCCTTGCGGGAGATCGTGGTCGGGCTCGGCGGCGCGTCGAACGGTTTCCCGCGCGAGGACGGCTTCGACATCACCGTCGCCTCCGAGGTCATGGCGGCGTTCTGCCTCGCCTCCGGCCTCGAGGATCTTGAGGCCCGGATCGGGCGCATGGTGGTGGCCCACACCGGGGCCAAGAAGCCGGTGACGGCCGCCGACCTCAAGGCCGAAGGCGCGATGGCGGTCCTGCTCAAGGAGGCGATCAAGCCCAATCTCGTCCAGACCCTGGAAGGCTCGCCCGCATTCGTCCACGGCGGCCCGTTCGCCAACATCGCCCACGGCTGCAATTCGGTGGTGGCGACCAAGGCCGCGCTCCGGCTCGCCGACTACGTGGTCACCGAAGCCGGCTTCGGCGCCGACCTCGGGGCGGAGAAATTCTTCGACATCAAGTGCCGCAAGGCGGGCCTGAAGCCGGCGGCGGCAGTGGTGGTCGCGACGGTGCGCGCGCTCAAGATGCACGGCGGCGTGGCCAAGGACGCGCTCGGCGCCGAGAACCTTCCCGCGCTGAAGGCGGGCATCGCCAATCTCGCGCGCCACATCGCGAACCTGCACAAGTTCGGCGTTCCGGTGGTGGTGGCGATCAACCGTTTCACCGCCGACACCGAAGCAGAGCTGGAGTTGGTCCGGCGTTCGGTCGCCGAACGCTTCGGCCTGAGGGTGGTGGTCTGCGACCACTGGGCGCGCGGAGGCGCGGGCGCGGAGGCGCTCGCCCAGGCGGTGACGGAGGTGACGAGCGCCGGAGAGGCGCAATTCCAGTTGCTCTATCCCGACGAGATGACGCTGTGGGACAAGACGCGCGTGATCGCGCGCGAGATCTATGGCGCGGACGACGTCGCCGCCGACGCCGCGGTCAGGGCGAAATTCGCCGCCCTCGAAGCCGCGGGATACGGCGCCCTGCCGATCTGCGTCGCCAAGACCCAGTATTCCTTCTCCGACGATCCGTCGCGGCTCGGCGCGCCGACCGGCTTCGAGGTGATCGTGCGGGACGTGCGGCTGCGCGCCGGCGCGGGCTTCGTCGTCGCGCTGATGGGCGACATCCGCACCATGCCCGGCCTGCCGAGGAGTCCCTCGGCCGAGCGCATTCGCATCGTCGACGGCGAGATCGAAGGGCTGTTCTGACGCGGTTCACGCTCTCGACGACGGTCGGGGCGCCGAAGGTACTGCAAAGGTGGGCTCCCGGCCAGCTCCACCGACCTCGTCCTGAGGAGCGCCGCCGCAGGCGGCGCGTCTCGAAGGACGATTCAGCGCTCTCTGGAACGTCCTTCGAGACGCCCGCTCACGCGGGCTCCTCAGCGACGAGGGCGCAGAAAACCGATACTTGGAGTTACGCGGCGACGGGTCACTTCGGCGTCGGGGCGTCCTCGCGGATCAGCTTCTCCGCCTTCAGCGCCCGCCACAGCGCCGGCGGGATCTTGGTCGCCATCATCTCCGCGTTGCGCTTCGCCTCAGTCGCCCGGTGCATGCCCGGCGTGACGCACATGACCGCGGGGTGGCCGAGCGGAAAACGCAGCGCCGCCTCCGGCAGCCGGATGTTGAACGCCTTGCACACGGCCTGAAGGCGGCGCACCCGCTCGCGCACCTCCACGGTCGGCGCACGGTAATTGTAGCGCGCGTCGGCCTTGAGGCCGGTGGCGAGAATGCCCGAATTGAACGGACCGCCGATCACGATGCCGATGCCCTTCTCCTGGCAGAGCGGCAGGAAGCTCGCGAGCGCGTCCTGTTCGAGCAGGGTGTAGCGCCCGGCGAGCATGAAAACGTCGAAGTCCCCGGCGCGGGCGATCGTCTCGGCCGCCTCCCAGTCGTTGACGCCGGCGCCGATCGCCTTGATCACGCCGTCCGAGCGCAACTTGTCGAGCGCGCGATAGCCGCCTTTCATGAACTCGGCGAGATGTCCGTCGACCGCGTCCCTGTGGCCGTGGGTCGTCAGGTCGACGTCGTGGGCGAACACGATGTCGATGAAGTCGAGGCCAAGCCGCTCCAGCGACGCTTCAAGCGAGCGCATCACGCCGTCGTAGGAATAGTCGAACCGCACCCGGCGCGACGGCGTCTCGAAGAACGCGTTCGGATGCGGGCGCTCGTGCGGCTTGCAGACCTCGAGCAGACGGCCGACCTTGGTCGACACCAGGAACGCATCGCGTGGCTTGGCGCGCAAGAAGCCGTTGAGCCGGCTCTCCGACAGCCCGAAGCCGTAGAGCGGCGCCGTGTCGAAATACCGGCATCCGGACGCCCACACCGCGTCCAGCGTCGCGCGGGCTTCCTTCTCGGTGATCGGCCGGTAGAGATTGCCGAGCGGCGCCCCGCCGAGGCCGAGCTCGGAAAACTGCAACGCGACGCCCTGGCGGGTGGTGAACCTCCGGGTTCGCATGCTTCGCCCGTTGGCTTTCGCCGGCATCGAGCGGCCCTCCCTGTCCCGTGCGCCGGATACGGCTTCGCCGGCTCCGGTCGCTGGCCGCATCTGACGTAACGCAACCCCGCCGGCGGTCTTCGCCGCACGGCGCCAAAAATACTTCTGCACCTGCCGCGACGAGTCAAGGCGGCAGATCTGCGGCGATCCGTCGATCGCGCGCGCCGTCAGGCCGGCGCGCGCTGGCTGAACCCGAGCCGCTCGTTCAGCTGCTCGATCAGCGACTGCGCCGCTTCCGGCACCACGGTTCCCGGCGGGAAGATCGCGTCGGCGCCGGCTGAGCGCAGCTCAGCGAAATCCTGTTCCGGGATGACCCCGCCGACGACGATCATCGTGTCGGCCATGCCGGCCGTCTTGAGCGCGGCCTTGAGCGCGGGCGTCAGCGAAAGGTGCCCGGCCGCGAGCGACGAGACGCCGACGATGTCGACCTTGTCCTTCGCCGCGAGCGCCGCCACTTCCTCGGGCGTCGCGAACAGCGGACCGATCTTCACGTCGAAGCCGAGGTCGGCGAAGCCGGAGGCGATGATCTTCTGGCCGCGGTCGTGGCCGTCCTGGCCCATCTTGGCGACGAGAATGCGCGGACGCCGGCCGGTGTTCTCCTCGAACGCGCGCGCCATGGCGATCACCCGCTCGTTCGCCTGCGACTGCGGCCCGGATTCGGCGAGATAAACGCCGGAGATGGCGCGGATCTCGGCGACGTGCCGGCCGAACACCTTCTCCATGGCGAGCGAGATTTCGCCGACCGTCGCCTTGGCGCGCGCCGCCTCGACCGACAGCTGCAGCAGGTTGGCGCCGCCGCGCGCGCCCTCGGTCAGAGCCGCGAGCGCGGCCTGGGTCTTGGCCTCGTCGCGCTCGGCGCGCAGCTGCTTCAGCTTCTCGATCTGCGCCGCGCGCACCGTCGCCGCGTCGACCTTGAGCACCGCGATCTCGCGCTCGACGTTCGGCTGATAGACGTTGACGCCGATCAGGGCCTGGCGGCCCGAGTCGATGCGCGCCTGGGTGCGGGCGGCGGCCTCCTCGATGCGCTGCTTCGGCACGCCCCGCTCGATCGCCTTGGCGATGCCGCCGAGCGACTCGACCTCGTCGATATGGGCTTGCGCGCGTGCGGCGAGCTCCTCGGTCAGGCGCTCGACATAATAGGAGCCGCCCCAGGGATCGATGATGCGGGTCGTGCCGCTCTCCTCGATCAGGAACAGCTGGGTGTTGCGCGCGATGCGGGCCGAGAACGGCGTCGGCAGCGCCATGGCTTCGTCGAGCGCGTTGGTGTGCAGCGACTGGGTATGTCCCTGCGTCGCCGCCATCGCCTCGATCTGGGTGCGGATGATGTTGTTGAACGGATCCTGCGCGGTCAGCGACCAGCCGGACGTCTGGCTGTGGGTGCGCAACGGCAGCGACTTGTCCGACTTGGCGCCGAAGCCCTTGACGATGCCGGCCCAGAGTTTGCGCGCGGCGCGGAGCTTGGCGACCTCCATGAAGAAGTTGGTGCCGATCGCCCAGAAGAACGACAGGCGCGGGGCGAACTGGTCGACGTTCATGCCGGCCGCGATGCCGGCGCGGATATATTCGATGCCGTCAGCCAGCGTATAGGCGAGTTCGAGGTCCTGCGTCGCGCCGGCTTCCTGCATGTGGTAGCCGGAGATCGAGATCGAGTTGAACTTCGGCATGTTCGCCGCGGTGAAGGCGAAGATGTCGGAGATGATCCGCATCGAGGCGGCCGGCGGATAGATGTAGGTGTTGCGGACCATGAACTCCTTCAGAATGTCGTTCTGAATCGTCCCGGTCAGCTTCGCCATCGGCACGCCTTGCTCCTCGGCGGCGACGATGTAGAGCGCCATCACCGGCAGCACGGCGCCGTTCATGGTCATCGACACGCTCATCGAGTCGAGCGGGATGCCGGAGAACAAGGTGCGCATGTCGTAGATCGAATCGATCGCGACGCCCGCCATGCCGACGTCGCCGGCGACGCGCGGATGGTCGGAATCGTAGCCGCGGTGGGTCGCGAGGTCGAAGGCGATCGAGAGCCCCTTCTGCCCGGCCGCGAGATTGGCGCGATAAAAGGCGTTCGACGCCTCGGCGGTCGAGAAGCCGGCGTATTGCCGCACCGTCCACGGCTGGTTGACGTACATGGTCGGATAGGGGCCGCGCAGAAACGGCGCGAGTCCCGGCCAGTCGTGGGCGAAGTCGAGCCCCTCCCGATCCTTCGCGTCGTAGTACGACTTGACCTCGACGCCTTCCGGCGTCGTCCAGGTCTCCTCGGCTGCAGCGCCGGTGAGCTTGTCCTCGACGGCGAAGGACACTTTCGAGAAGTTCGGGATCAGGCCCATCGAATCCTCCGCGGCGCTATTGCGCAATTTTCTTGTAGAGACCGGTCAGGCCCGCGACGGCGTCGCCGCCCATGAAGGCGAAGTCGTCGACGCCGGCGGCGCGCAAGCCGGGCTCGAGTTCGCCCGCGGGGCGTCCGGCGAGAAGGAGCGCCTTCGCGCCCGCGGCCTTGACCGCGGCGGCGAACGCCTCGGCCTTGGCGGCGTAAGTCTCATCGTCGCTGCACAGGCAGGCGAACGCCGCGCCGCTCGCCTTGAACCGGGCCGCGGCGTCCTCGGGCGAGGCCGCCTCGCCGTCGTAGACCGGCTCGATCCCGCCGGTCTCGAACCAGTCGCGCATGTAGCCGACGCGGCGGCGATGGACCGGCTCGGGCCCGATCCCGACCAGATAGGCCTTCGGCCGCGCGCCGGTCTTCACCGCCAGCGCGTCGGACGTGTCGCGCAAAGCCTCGAATGCCTCGGCCAGGCGGATGCGCGCGAGCGCGCCGTCGACGGCCGGAAAGGGTTGCGGATCGGGCGCGCCCGGCGCGATGTCGGCCGGCGGCTCGTTGGCCTGCGGATGGGCGCTGACGCCGGTGATCGGCGTCTTGATCCGGGCGATGTCGCGCTTGAGCGCCTTGGCGTTCTCGGCGACGGCCTTCTGGAACGCGCCCTCGACGAGGACGGTCGGCAACCCGCCGTGGGCTTCGAACTCCTGGAACTGCGCCCAGGCCTTCTCGCCGAACGCCCGGGTCAGCGCCTCGAAGCCGCCTGCGCCCGCGGCCGGATCGGCGACGAAGCCAAGGTGCGACTCGCGCAGCAGAACGAGCTGGCCGTTGCGGGCGAGCCGGCGCGCGAGGCTGTCGGGCAGGCCGACCGCGAGCGTGTGCGGCAGGACGCTGACGCTGTCGGCGCCGCCGAGGCCGGCGGCGAAGGCGGCGATCGTCCCGCGCATCACATTCACGTAAGGGTCGCGCCGGGTCATCGTCCGCCAGGCGCTTTCCGCCTGCACGACCGCCGGGCGCGGCTCGAGGCCGCAGGCTTCCTCGATCCGCTCCCAGAGAATGCGCAAAGCGCGGAACTTCGCCAGTTCGACGAACTCCTCCGCGCCCGCCGCGAGCCGGAAGGCGATCATGCGGCGCGCCTCGTCGGGGGCGACGCCGGCGTCGCCGAGCGCGCGCAGGAGCGCGACCCCGGCGGCGATCGCGAAGGCCAGCTCCTGGGCGATCGAGCCGCCCGCCGCATGCACGCTGCGCGCGTCGGCGACGAAGAACGGCCCGGCGAACCGCCCGGACTTCAGTTCGAGCGCGGCGTCGATATAGGGGTTGACGTGCGTCGCCCAGTCGGTCGGGAAGGGGCCGCGCGCGGCGGCGGCGAACGGGTCGAGGCCGAACGACACCGCGCTGATCGCGGGCTCCGCGCCGACCTCCCGGACGCGCGCGGCGAAGGCGAGCGCCTCGGCCGGGCCGTCAGGACCGAGATCGAGCTCGAAGCGGGATCCGGAATCGAACGCGACGCCGTGCAAGGCGAGGCCGAGCGTCTCGGCGTCGGCGCGCCGGAGGCCAAAGCCATAGGCGCCGATCGCCTGGGCGAACACCACCTGCAGACCGTCGGCGCCGTTGGCGAGGTCGTCCAGCGCCTGAGCGTTGGCTTCGCGAGGGTCGGGATTGTCGAGGCGGGCGATCACACGCCACGGGCCGCCGGCGCGCAAGGCGCGCGGCCCCTCGCCGGGCGGGTAGACGGGCTGGATCGGGACGCCGTCCGCGGTCTTCGCGACGAGCTTGTCGAGGCTCGCCCCCTTCAACGCGGTTTCGGCGGCCTTGCGCCAGTCGGCCTCGGTCCAGGCCGGAAATGCCTGCGCGCCCACGAGCCTCTCCTTCTTTATATAAACTGCGCCAGCCCCGGGATCGAAGCCGCGATCTCGCCGATCGTCTGGTCGCCGGCGACTTCGCGCGCATAGGCGAACACCTCGCGGCCAGCCGCCTGAATCTGCTCCATGCTGAGCCCGAGCCCCATCAGCTCGCCGGCGAGCGACATCAGGCCGCCGCCGCCCATCGCGCCGGTGGCGATGCCCATCAGCCCCTTGAGGCCGAATCCCATGCCCTCGCCGCCGGTCTTGTCGCCCGAGGCGACGATCGCATGCAGTTCGGGCGCCTTCTCGAACAGCTCCTTGACGGCGTCCTCGGACGCTTCGCGCTGGATGAAATCGGCGATCAGGGCCACGGTCTTGCGGGCGACCTCCGGGGAAAGGTTGGCCGCCTTGGCGACGCGGGCGATGACGTTATCCATTCTGTGACTCCCTGGTTGCGCAGTCGGCAAGTCGCGCATCCGCGCGCCGTTGGTGTCACCCCAGGCGCAACCAAAATCAAGAACACGCGGCATATTAATTGGTCGGCGGCGCAAACGCCATCGAAAGGCCGGTTTTCCGGGCGGGGCGCGACGAAAGGGCGCGGCGGGCGCGGTTGGCGGGGCCAGACCGGGCGGGCAATCTCCGGCCACGATGACGCTTCGGCCGTCATGATAATTTCACATAACTACAACCAAGCGAGCAATCTCGCGGACGCCCCCGGCGAGATTTGCGAGATCGTGCCCGGCCGCAGCGCCGCTTCCGAAGCTAGCCGCGCATTCATGGGCTTGTACGAGGAGTGAGCAACGGCCGCGAGATGGCGGCGGGCGTCTCGCCGCATCCGCGTCGCGACGCTCGAATTTATGAACATTTGTCTAATCCGAGTATGCATATGTTGCATAGCTGCGCTGACAGTGCATACCTACCCGCCCTCCCCCACCCTCTCTATGTTGCAGCGCAAGGCGAGATTGTTGCGCCGCACATTTCAACACGGCTCGGCCCAGCGGGACGAGCCCCATCTTCAGGAGACCGACATGACCAACATCAAGAGCCTTACCGAGAAGCTCGCCGCCTGGCGCCGCTACCGCGACGCGGTGCGGGAACTGAGCCAGCTCACCGATCGCGAGCTCAGCGACATCGGCATCCGCCGCGGCGAGATCGAGTCGATCGTGCGCCAGTCGGTGATGACCCCGGCCGTCTAGGCCTTCCGAAAACGCTCCGCGGTCGACCTCCCGCCGCGGCCTGCGCGAAAGCGGCCCCCGTCCTCCCCGGGGGCCGCTTTTTTGTCAGCCCCTTCGCGCGCGGCGGTTGACCCGTCGTCCGCGCTCGGCGAAGACGCCCCATGCAACCCATCCACGTCATCGGCGGCGGCCTCGCCGGATCGGAAGCGGCGTGGCAGGCGGCCGAAGCCGGCGCGCCCGTCGTGCTGCACGAAATGCGCCCGCTTACCGCGACCGCCGCCCACCAGACCAGCCGGCTCGCCGAGCTCGTCTGCTCCAATTCGTTCCGCTCCGACGACGCCTCGACCAACGCCGTCGGCGTGCTTCATCGCGAGATGCGCGCGCTGGGCTCGGTCATCATGCGCTCGGCCGACGCCTGTCAGGTGCCGGCCGGCGGCGCGCTCGCCGTCGACCGCGAAGGCTTCGCGGAAACCGTGGAAAAGGCGGTGCTCGCCCATCCGCTGATCACCCTCGAGCGCGGCGAGATCGCCGGCCTGCCGCCGGCGGACTGGGACAATGTGATCGTCGCGACCGGACCGCTGACCTCCGCTCCGCTCGCAGAGGCGATCGGCCGCCTCACCGGCGAGGGTTCGCTCGCCTTCTTCGACGCGATCGCCCCGATCGTCCACCGCGACTCGATCGACATGGACGTCGCCTGGATGCAGTCGCGCTACGACAAGGAGGGCCCGAGCGGCGAGGGCGCGGCGGCCTACGTCAACTGCCCGATGAGCCGCGACGAATACGCCGCCTTCGTCGACGCGCTGCTTGCGGCGGAGAAGACCGAGTTCCGCGAGTTCGAGGGCACGCCCTATTTCGACGGCTGCCTGCCGATCGAGGTGATGGCCGAACGCGGCCGCGAGACCCTGCGCCATGGGCCGATGAAGCCGGTCGGCCTGACCAACGCACACGCGCCGACCGTCAAACCCTACGCCGTGGTCCAGCTCCGCCAGGATAACGCGCTCGGCACCCTGTTCAACATCGTCGGCTTCCAGACCAAGCTGAAATACGGCGAGCAGAGCCGCATCTTCCGGATGATTCCCGGCCTGGGCCAGGCCGAATTCGCCCGGCTCGGCGGCATCCACCGCAACACCTATCTCAATTCGCCGCGCGTGCTCGACGGGCGGCTGAGGCTCAAGGCCGACCCGC
>CAMFKX010000027.1 GCA_945957375.1 uncultured Roseiarcus sp. | reverse complement strand
ATAAAGGGCGGGTAGGCCCAGTCCAGCGTGCCCTTGGTGACGATCAGCGTCATCGTCTTCGCGTTGCTTTCAGATGGCATCTGTTTTTCTCTCTGCCCGCCTACGGTTTTGGTGTTGAAGGTATTGCGGCCGGTCCAGCGCGATGCGGCCATCTCGCAGCCGTTCGGGGCGAGGCAAGTCTCGCCTTTCGCGTGTCGGCCGCCTTCGGAAGGCTCCGGCTGGTAGCCAGGACGGTTGCGATGTCGGTGACGGCCAGTCTGTCGCCGGCGGCGTTGCCGAGGTTCACCCAACAGAACGGGCACATGGTGACCACGTTCTTTCCCTCGGCCGCAAGCTGGTCGACCCGGTTTCCGGAGATGCGGTGCGCCTCAGCCGGAAACAGCGATTCCAGCGGCCCACCGCAGCAGTGCGTCGACTTCCCGGCCTGCTTTGGCTCCCGCACCGACAGGCCCGCCGCGCGCAAGAGTTCCCGGGGCTGGCGGGCGATGTCGACATAACGGGCGTAAATGCAGGAATCGTGGACCACGACCTCCTTGTCCACCGGCTTCGCGGCTTCGAGGCCCGCCTCTGCCAGCACCTCGAGGTAGTTCCTGACCTCGATGTCGAAGTCCTTGACGAACAGCGGGTAGGCCTGACGGAACATCTGGGTCGTGTGCGGGTCGACGGTGATCAGGCGCCTGACCCCGAGCTTGCGAAGGTGCGCCGTGACGCGACGGGCGTGCGCGGCGAAGGACTCGTCGAGCCCGTCGTCGTAGAGAAGGGCGCCCGCGTAGAACTCGTCCTCGTAGAGGTAGCCAAACTCGACTTTCGCCTCGCGAAGAAGCCCGACGATGTCGCGCAGCACCTGGTTCGCGCGCTGCGTCCGTTCGGCTGAAGCCGTCAGGCCCATGAAGAAAGTCATGTTGACGAATTTGTTGACTACCCGGCCGATCCCGAAGAAGCGGGTCAAGAACGAGTTCTCGAGCGTCGACATCTGGGCGGACATGGCGTCGATGAGCGGCGTCATCTGGTACATGTGCCCGGTGTACAGCACCGTCTCGCCGCCGCGCGGAATGTCGAGTCCGCGCGCCCACCCAGTCGCCCGCGCCTTCGTGAGCGGCAAGACGCTGCCGCGCTTGCGTACGTTGTCGGCGAAGATGCCCAGTAGGGGCGCAATCGGCAGAGCCATGTCACAATCTCCTACTGCAGGCCGAACTCTTGCCGGTTGATCAGGCTGCGCAGCGCGCGAATGTTCTCCGCGATATGGACCCCCTGCGGGCAGTTCACCTCGCACATGCGGCACAGCAGACAGGAGAAGATCGCGGGGATGTTGGTCCGGACCTCGTCCTCGAGTCCAAGCATCACCTGGCGGAATAACTTCCGGGGAAGGATCTTGTAGCCAAGCGGGCACAGCGCGGAGCATGTCCCGCAGTGGAAGCACGCCCCGGCGTTGAAGCCCTCCATGGCCTTCATGCGGGCCGCCAATTCCGACGACACTTTGGTCATTCCGGCATCCTCGTCGCCAAAGTCCAGGGGGCGGCTACCGCCGCTTCACGAGTTCGTATTGAAAGTATCCGTCCACATCGGCGCGGCCGATCTCCTCGACGAGGCCGTAGCGGCGCATGCCGAAGAGCCAGACCGTCACTTCCCGGGTGGGCGCGCCGAGCGCCTCCGCGAGTTCGGGGATGGTCCTCCGACCGTCTGCGAGGAGGTCGGCAATGCGGTCGCGCATGATCATCTCGTCCTGGGCGATGTCGAGCATGGCCCGCAGGCGCGTGGTCTGAATGTCGCTCATGCCGGGACTGCCTCCTCGAGGCTCGCGTCGATCATCGCCATGATCTGATCGTCGCGGTAGCCTTCGATGACGATGGCGTCCCGCGGACAGACCGGAACGCAGCCGCCCTCGCCCTTGCAGGACGACTCGATCGCCATCGCCACTTCTTTCTCCCCGATATGGATCTTTTCGATCGCGCCATAGGGGCAGGCGTTGAAGCACTCGCCGCACCAGACGCACCGGCCCGTGTCGATCTTCGCCACGAGCGGCTCGAGGTTGACGAAGCCCTTCTTCAGAAGCGCCCCGGTTCTGGCGACGGCGGCGAGCGCGGACGCGACGCTTTCGGCGAGGTTCTTCGGCCCCTGCGCGGTTCCCGCGATGCAGACTCCGTCTATGGCGGTCTCGACGGGCCGCAGCTTGATGTGGATCTCGTTGTAGAACCCGTCCTTGCTCTTCGGGATCTTCAGGATGTCGTTGAGCGAGTCGTTCTGACGCGGAACCATGCCGGTCGCGAGCACAACGAGGTCGGCGCCGATCTCCAACTCCTCGTCCCCGAGCAGCGTGTCCTTGACCGTGACGGCGAGACGGTCGTCACGCGGCTCGACCCGCGGTGGAGACGCCGGATCCCAGCGCAGGTAGAGCGCGCCGTCGGCGCGGGCCTGCGTGTAAACCGTCTCGAGCCGCCCGTAAGTGCGGACGTCGCGATAGAGGTGGTACTGATTGATGGTCTGGTTGGACTTGCGTTCGACCTCGTGCAGGAGCGAGGCGCTGAAGGACGTGGCCATGCAGCAGAACCGGGAGCAGTGCGCGTTGGGCTCGGGGCAGTCCTCGCCCTCCTCCTGACGGCTGCCGACGCAATAGACGAAGCCGACGTCCCGGACGGGCCGGCCGTTGTGGGTCAGCGGCCCCTCGCAAGCCTCGAGCATCCGGCGGAATTCTTGCAGCGTGACTACGCCCGGGAGGCCGAAGCCGTATTCGCCCGCGCGCGGCCGATAGGGCTCGAAGCCGGTCGCGACGATGATCGCGCCGACGTTGAGGGACAGATCCTCCTCGCCCCGCAGGCGGACGGTCACCTGAAAGTCGCCGATGTGGCCGCTCTTGGCCGTCAGTTCAGCGTCGGTGAAGAGCGCGATGTGCTGGTGCTCGCGAATCCTCTCGAAGAGGTTCGCCGCGACCTCTGGCCCGCTGCGATTGTCCGGCCCCATTCGGCCGACCTTCGCCGTCCAGCCGCCGGGCTCGCTTTCACGTTCGATGATGTAGACGGAGAGACCCATGTCGGCGAGCGCGAGCGCGGCGCGCATGCCGGCCGCGCCCGCGCCGATGACCAACACCCTGGGCTGCGTCTCGATGCGCAGCGGGGTCAGCGGGTGGGTCAGCGCCGCCTTGGCGACGCCGGCGCGCACCAGGTTGACGCCCTTCGCCGTAGCGCCGGGCCGGTCGCCCTTGTGCACCCACGAGCACTGCTCGCGCAGATTGACGTGCACGTACTCATAAGGGTTGAGGCCGGCGCGCTCCGCCATCGCGCGGAACGTGAACATGTGCAGCTTCGGAGAGCACGAGGCGATCACGAGCCCGTCGAGGTTCTTTTCGCGGATCTGCTCGATCATCTCTTGCTGCGAGGCGTCGGAGCAGGCGAAGAGATGCGTCGACGCCACCTCGACGTTGGCTTCGCCGGCGAGCGTCTCCGCGACCTCCTTGACGTCGACATAGTCGGAGATGTTGCCGCCGCAGTGGCAGACGTAGACGCCGATGCGTCGCTCCTCGGTCATTGCCCGCCTCCGATGCGCTGGAGATAGGCGGCCGCCTGGGTCGCGGCCGCGCCCGAGTGCAGTACGGTGTCCGGGATGTCCATCACGCCGATGGCGGTCCCGGCGACGTAGAGCCCGTCCACGTTGGTCCGCGCCGGTTCGCTGATCGGATCGACCTCGCGGACATAACCGAAATCGTCGGCGGCGAGCTCGCCGCCCTTGTAGAGCGAGAAGACGTCCGTGTTGGGCAGGAAGCCCACGGTGAGGACCACGAGGTCGTGCTCGCGGACCTTGCGGCCGCCTTCGCCGAGCATGTCCTCGTAATGCAGCGCCAGGTTGCCGTTCTCGAGCTGCTCGATCCGCGCGACCTTGCCCTTGATGAACTCGACCCCCATGGACCTGGCCTGCTCGTAGAACTCGTTGTAGCCCTTGCCGAAGGCGCGGATGTCGATGGTGTAGATCGTGACGTCCGCCATCGGCAGCGCGCCCATGGCGAGCTGCGCCTGCTTGATCGCGTACATGCAGCCGATGCGGCAGCAGAGCGGATTGCAGACCGTCTGGTCGCGCGAACCGACACAGAGGATGATGGCGATCCGTTCCGGCTCCTTGCCGTCCGAGGGGCGCAGAACGGCGTTGAACGGCCGCGTCGGCGCGAGCAGCCGGTCCATCTGCGGCCCGCTTATCACGTCGGGGTATCGCCCGTAGCCGAGCAGCGCCTTGGTCGCAGGATCGAGGATCTTGAAGCCGGTCGACACGACCACCGAGCCGACGTTGAGCGAGACCGGCGTCGGCTTTTGGGAGAAGTCGATGCACTTCGGCGCGCAGACGCTGACGCATTCCATGCATTGCGAGCACTCGCCGCAGTTCATGCAGCGAAGCGCCTCCTGCCGCGCCTCCTCTTCGCTCATCGCCTTTTCGTAGCAGGCGAACGTCTGGCGGCGCTCTTCGACCGTCAGAGCCGGCTGCACGACCGGCGACCGCTTCACGAATCCCTTGGCTTCCTCGAGGACAATGCTCTTGTCGGTCTTGGGCAAAACACCGTCGAACGGCGCATCGAGTGAAAGGCCCTTGAGCCGGCGATCCATATAGAACGCCGCCCGACGCCCCTCGGCGACGGCGTTGATGATCATCGTGGGCGCCGTGACGCAGTCTCCGCAGGCGAAGACGTCCGGATCGGCAGTCTGCCGGGTGTGGGGATCGGCGACCAGAAGCCCCTTGCCGGACTTCATCGACCGGTCGAAGGTCGAGGTGGACGGCAGCAGGCCGATCGCCAGAACCGCCACGTCGACGGGGACGACGGTCTCCGAGCCGGCGACGGGGATCGGGCGGCGACGGCCGCTCGCATCGGGCTCGCCGAGCTCCATTCGGATGCATTCGACGGCGACGAGTTTTCCGTTCTCGCCGATGAACCGGGTCGGCGTGCTCATCAGCATCAGATCGACGCCTTCCTCGACGGCGCCTTCCACTTCCCAGTCGTGCGCCGGCATCTCCTTGCGCCCGCGCCGGTAGTTGATGATCACCCTGCCCGCTCCGAGGCGGACAGCGGCGCGCGCCGGGTCCATGGCCGAGTTGCCGCCGCCTATCACCATGACGGTCTTGCCCCGGACATCGGGCGCCGCGCCAAGATTCACGTCGTGCAGGAACTTCATGCAGCCGACGACGCCGTCGAGGTCGCGGCCTTCGACGGCGAGGCCGTTCTGGTCGGACGCGCCGGTCGCGAGGAGAACGGCATCGAAGCCATGCGCCTTGAGGTCCGGCAGCGACGCGACCCTCTGGCCGGTCCTGATCTCTACGCCGAGCGCCGTCACGTTCTTGATGTCGCGATCGACGACCGCCTTGGGGAGTCGGTAGGGCGGAATGCCGGTGCGCAGCATGCCGCCGGCCTCGGCATCCGCCTCGAAGATCGTCACCTGATGGCCCTCGCGCGCCAGATAGAAAGCTGCGCTGAGGCCCGCCGGACCGGAGCCGACGATCGCGACGCGGGTCGCGAGCTGCGTCTCGACGGGCCCATATTCCGGCTCGGAGTGCTCCGCGTAGTAGCGATCGGCGAGGAACCGTTTGATCCCCCGGATGTGAACCGTTCCTTCCTTGTCGCCGCGGGTGCAGTCGCCTTCGCAGGGCGCGTAGCAGGCGCGCGCGAGGCTGCCGACGAGCGGCGCGTTCTCGAGATGCAGGTTGAAGGCTTCCTCGTAGCGGCCGGCCCGCACGAGCGAGACATAGCCGCTCGCCTTGACGTTGGCCGGGCAGGTGAAGGTGCAAGGCGCCTCGCCGCGCCGGTCGATCACCGCCTTCTTCGGCACCGCCTGCGGGAACGGAATGTGGGCGATCCGGCGCGTGACCAGATCGTAGTTGAACTCGTCGGCGACCGAGACGGTGCAGATCTCCTCGCACTTGCCGCAGCCCGTGCAGGCGTCGAAATCGACGTAGGACGCCTTCTTGTGCAGGTCCACCGCGAACGAACCGTCGGCGTTGCGCACGATGGAGTCGACCTCGCTGTAGGTCATGAGCTGCACATTGGGGTGATGCGAGACGGACGCCATTTTCGGCGTCACGATGCAGCTCGCGCAGTCGAGCGTCGGAAACACCTTGCTGAGCAGGATGGCGCGTCCGCCAACGCTCGCGTTCTTGTCGACCAGCAGGACGCGGTAGCCCATGTCGCCCATGGAGGCTGCAGTCTCCATGCCGGCGACGCCGGCGCCGACGACCATCACGTCGTAGTCGAGCGGACGGCGCCCTTCATCAGGCTTCGACACACTGCAACTCCTCTTGAAAGTTGTTCATGTGCGCGACGAAGTTGTCCGCGCAGACCGAGCAGAGGCCCGACATCTTGAGGCGCTTCGGGCTGATCCCGTGTTCCTTCATCATCGTTTGCGCGCGCGTGACCAGCGTCGCGGTGCGGGTCGTGCAGTCGGGAAGAAACGCGCAGTCGCCGCCACAGGCGGCGATGAACACGCCCTCGAAGCCGCGCTCGAGCGCGTGGACGATCCAGGAGGGCTTGACGCCGCTCGAACACGGCAGCGGGATGACCTGAACCGCAGGCGAATAGTGCAGATGCGCGCTGCCCGCCCGGTCGATTCCAGGGTCCGAGATCGCGTTCGTCGAGAAGACGAGGATTTTCGGCGCGCCCTTGCCGTCGAGAGGGGTCACGGTCTCAGACCTTCCTCAGGAAGTAGACGCTCCAAAACCCGTCGTTGGCGACGTCGCCCATGTAGTCGTGGCCCATCTTCTTGCACCAGCGCTGGATGTCGACCATGGTCCCCTTGTCGGACGACTGAACCTCCATGATCCCTCCGACCGGGCATTCGCCGATGCGGCGCTTGGCCTCGAGCATCGGCCCCGGGCAAGCTGTCCCTCGCGCGTCGACGAGTTTGGCCACCTTGACGGTCTTGAGGTCGGTCACCGGATGTCTCCTTGCGTGTGCGTTGAAGGCGTTGAGCGCGCGGCTCACAGGAACATGCACTGCCTCGACTGGCTCGCCATTTCGATCAGGGAAGCGACGCCGGCGAAGATGAGATTCGGGTAGTCAATCAGCTCCTCAGGCTTGATCTCCATAAGATCGAGCGAGAGGTTGCAGATCGTGATCCGGATTCCGGACTCGCCTGCGAGCTCGATGAGCTCGGCGAGCGACATGGCGCCGTGCGCCTTTAGGTCGAACCCGATCGGAGAAGGCTCGAGGTCCGGCTTTGCTGGCTTCGCCTTCTTCGGGTCGCGGAGCGCCGCCGTGGCCCTCAGCGCGAAGAACAGGTCGACCTCCATGTCGAAGGCTGTGGCGCCCAGCGCGATCATGAACGCCAGCATCGTCTTTTCGAGGTCGCCGCTGACGACGCCAATGGTCAGCTGGTTTTTTGGGGCCTCGCGCTCCAGGGCCTCCACTCGGCCCAGCAGGTCCTTCAGGATGCGATCGGTGTCCGGTGCGTCGGTCATGGCTCAATGCAATCTGTCGAAGTCCCGCTTCGGGTGCGACCGCGTCGCCGCCGTCGAAGCACCGCCTTCACGAACAGTAAGATAGTAATGTTTGAATATGTTCCGGCAGAGCGCCATTTGCCGCACGTCGATCGCCACGGCGGCGACGACGGCATGGACGCGTTCGTCAAGATATTTATAACCGTATAAATATCAATAGCTTACGTGAAGCCAGGCTTCCATTCCGCGATCCCGGCTCGAAACCTGTTGCGCGAATATGTCGCACCCTTGAGGCCCGCGCCGATCGCCGTAGCGATGACGTCGATGCGCTTGTCCGCGCCGTCGGCGCCGATGGCCAGCGCGCCAAGGATGCGGCCGTTGAGCGCAAAGACGAGCTTCAGAGCGATCTGCCTGCCGCCCGGATAGAGCCTGGTCTGGGACGGCCCGTCGGTTTCCACGAGATTGCGCGAGCTGCCCGACGTCCTGAATTCCGACGTCCGCTCCGGCGTCGGTCAAGCTGAAGCCGCAAGCCGAGGAGAGCTCGTTAGAGACGCCGGCGCCGGGCCACCGCCGCTGTACGAGCCATAAGGTTCGGCTCCAGTCCTACGCCAAGGGCGTCTCCGGCCGGCTTTGACGGTGCTTCTTCGCGCCCACCGCTCCGTCGGGCGATCTGGGAAAGGTAATCCGGTCGAATATCTCGCCGACCAGAATGTGAGCCTGCACTGCCGTTAGGTCAGCCGCGATGGCGCTGTCGTCAATGCGCAGGCGGAACATGCTCCGGGTGTCGCCGGGCGTTTCAAGCTCGATCACAATCCGTCTGACCATCGCCCACCCGAAGCTTATTTCCAGCATCATCTGGCAGCGAGATGGGAATCGCCAGAGCCACTGGCATGCTCTGTCTCTATCCGACGAGTTATCCCTGCTATAATTTCATCGCCAGCAAGGGCGCCACCCAGAGCGAACGCGCTGGGGGTCGGCATTATGACGGCGATCGCCCAGGCTTGAGCGCAAAATGATCTCGACGCGCACCAACGCTGACAGAGGCGCGTTCTCAACATCACCGCGAGGCTGGGCGAGCCGCCCAGTTAGACGGAAACCGCTTCGTGTCCGAAGGAAAAGCTTCCAATGTTGCGCGCGCGTGCTTCGAGGCTTTCGGGCCGGCCGGAGCGCAGGCCGAGCAACACGGCGCTGGCACGGGCGAAATCCCGGGCGTGGCGAACGGTCGGGCAGGCGAGAAAGGCGGCAAGATAATGCGCCCAGGCGGCGCCGTTGTGATCTTGGGCGCGGCACATCTCGGCGCGGGCGACCTCGACGAACGACAGGGCGGCGAGCGCCGCCCTCGGCTTGTGGCGAACCGCGAAGCCCCAGTGACGCCGGAGCACCTCGCCGTTGTAGCGGGCGCGCCCGCACGCGTCGCCGCTGAGCGAGCCGGCGCGGACTGTATATAGCGCCTCGACCTCATTGGAAAAGGCGACGCGGCCATGCTGGGCGAGGCGCAGCCACCGGTCGATCTTGCGAAGCAGGTGATTGTCGGGGGACATGCCGCTCGTGGCTGAAGCCGTAGAACAGCGCCTCCTGCATCGCCCTGCGTTCGCCCATTATCGGAGTAAGCGGCACATCAATCGGTCAACCGGCTCGTTCGCTCTCGCCATCAGCCGGTTTGGCTAGCGCCTTCTTCACGCTTTCGAGCAGATCCCGCCCGGTATATGGTTTGGCGAGAAAAGCGCCTGCCATCGCCCCCGACGCAACGCTTTGGATAGTGCGGCCCGTCGTAATCAACGTCTTCACCCCGGGGCGATTGCTCGAGATCCATTTGGCGAGTTCCAGGCCGTTCATCCCGCTCGGGAGATTGATGTCCGTAAAGACCAAATCGATCGCGAATTTCGCTTGCAGCGCCTCCACTGCCTCGTTCGCATTGGCTGCCTCATGGACGCGGTATCCGCACTCGCGCAGGAACTCGGCCATGTCCATCCGAATTAGCGGTTCATCTTCCACAAAAAGTATCGTCTGCGGAGGAGCATGAATTTGAGCGCCACCATCTGACATTTGGTCCCCTCGCGAGCCAAGCGATACCAAAACTCTCGCTGAGACGGGCGGTTCCCCAAATGGAAATCCTCGCTAGCAAAAGGCGGAGTGGACACGCTGAACTTGAACCCGCGGTCCCCGTCGATATAGCCGTGCTGGACCATTAAGCTACGGCTTGGCCAAGGCCACGTTTGTGTTTTGGTCGGGGCCGGATACGTAGCAGGAAGGCCGGTCCACATACGAAGCGTCACTTGAACGCCCCAATGCCTCGGTGAGGACGAGCACGAGCGCCGGCGGCATGCCGATCTAGCAGACCTTGAGAAAGGATCCGCGCTAAGACGTCTTCGCGACGACGCGATACGATCCGTTGGTACGACGCGCAGCAATCGCCCCTGACCTCGAGTCCTGGGGACGGCGTGAAGGGAAACAAAGACCCCGGTCACGAGGCCCGCAGACCCGTGTAAGAAGACGATCCGCGACCTCGCAATTGGTGTCCCCGCAATCATGGCGACGAGGCGTTTGCCGATCGAGAGACCAAGCAAGCGCCGCCGAACTATCGGTGTGTCCCATTCTCAGCCTGGACGAATGGCTCGACGACCTGGAACGGCAACCGCTGTCGGGAGCCGATGCTCGCGCGGCTATCGCCAGCTCGTACTCCGGCAACATAGCTCAGCCGCGATCAGCACCTTAATCGCGGCGGAGAATAAGGTGACTGAGCGGCATCCCGGAAGCGGGTCGCGCCAAGCCGCGCCGCACACGAAATGCGGCCCGGCCGGCGCTCCCTCCTGGAGTAGTCGCCGCTCAGATGTGACCCGCGGGCTCCCCTTCGCGGCCCTCCTCCATGCGCAGCTTGGTTTTATCGGCCAACAGGTTTGGAGTGGACTGCTCGCCCGTCGCGAGCGAGTAAGTCTTGAAGCCACCCGTCAGATTGCGAACGTCAGTGAAGCCGGACTGCTTCAGGATGCGGTAGGCAAGATAGCCGCGCAGGCCAACCTGGCAGAAGACCACGAGGGGTCGGCCCGGGTCGATCTCGCCCAGCCGCTCGCGCAGTCGGTCGACCTCGACATTCAGTGCCCCGGGGATCGTCCCGGCCGAGAACTCTGTCGGCGTGCGTACGTCGACGATCTGGACCGACGAGGGCGCGGCTTTCAGGAGGTCGCGCAGCTCACGCCAGTCGATGACCTCGTGGAATCCCAAGAGGACGTTGCCCGCGACATAACCGACGACGTTAACCGGGTCCTTGGCCGAACCGAACGGCGGCGCGTAGGCGAGCTCAAGCTCAGTCAAATCGTCGACGCCTAGCCCTGCGCCGATCGCCGTGGCGATGACGTCGATGCGCTTGTCCGCGCCGTCGGCGCCGATGGCCTGCGCGCCAAGGATGCGGCCGTCGAGCGCAAAGACGAGCTTCAGCGCGATCGGCTTGCCGCCCGGATAGTAGGACGCGTGCGACGCTGCGTGGATGATCACCGCCTTGTGCGGGATTTCGAGCGCCGCCGCCTGTCGCTCGTTGAGGCCGGTGCAGGCGGCTGCGAGGTCGAACACCTTCAGGATCGCGGTTCCCATCGTGCCGCCGTAGGACGCTCGGGCGTCGGCGCCGCTCGCGAGCATGTTGTCCGCGGCGATGCGCGCCTGGCGGTTCGCCGGACCCGCGAGCGGGATCAAGGTCTGCCTGCCCGAGACGCGATTGACCACCTCGATGGCGTCTCCGACTGCGAAGATGTCGGAGTCGGAGGTCGCGAGGCGCTCATCGACCTTGATCCCGCCTGTGGCGCCGAGCTCGAGCCCGGCCTCGCGCGCGAGTGTCGTCTCCGGCTTGACGCCGATCGACATGACGACGATGTCGGCCTCGATGCGCCTGCCGCTCGCAAGGACAACGACGATATCGTCGGGGCGATCCTCAAAACGCTCGATCTTGTCATTAAGCGTGAGTTCGACTCCATGCTCGCGCAGGTGGGCCTGGACGATCGCGGCCATCTCCTCGTCGAACGGAGCGAGGATCTGCGGGGCGCCCTCGACCACCGTCGTGAGGAGGCCGCGCTCGTGAAAATTCTCGGCGACCTCGAGACCGACGTACCCGCCTCCGATCACCACCGCCCGGCGCGGTCGCGCTTTGCCCAGGGCCGACATGATGCGATCGAGGTCGGGGATGTTGCGCAGGGTGAAGACGCGCCTGGAGTCCGCCCCGGCGATCCGCGGCCGCACCGGCTCGGCGCCGGGCGACAGCAACAGGCGATCATACGGCTCATCCGTCTCGACGCCGGTCTGAAGATTGCGCAGGCGCACCGTCCTGGCGGCGCGGTCGATGGCGAGCGCCTCGGTGCTGGATCGTACGTCGATGCGGTAACGCGCCTCGAACATCGGCTCCCGGGTGACGAGAAGCTTGTCCCGTTCGGCGATCACGCCGGAGATATGATAGGGCAGCCCGCAATTCGCGAAGCTGATGTACGGGCCGCGCTCGACGAGCACGATGTCCGCCGTTTCGCTGATGCGGCGCAGGCGTGCGGCCGCGGTGGCGCCGCCAGCCACGCCGCCGATGATGACGATCTTCATGATGCTCTCTTCACTCGCAATGCGTTCGGCACTCGCATTCTCATATTAGAATGTTTTGTCAATGAGGTCGCGAGACGAATGGTCGCACCCTGTCCGGGCTCCGCCCGCGTCCGCGTCGCAGGAGGGAGCCTCAAGGGCCGCCATCTACCAGCCCGCTGCGACCCCGCGTCCGGCTTTGACGCTCCTTCGGCTATTGCGCTATCGCCTTGATGCGAGGACCCGTGCAGCGCACGTCAAGACACGCCGTCACCCTCATCGCCTCCGCGATCACCCTCTGGACCGGAGTGTTCTGGGGCGTCTACTGGTTGCCGGTTCGCGCTTTGGCCGAGATGGGGCTGGTCGGCGCCTGGGGAACCCTTGCGATCACGCTCGCCGCCGCGGGCCTGCTGCTTCCCTTTGCTCTGGTGAGCCGGCGGAGGCTTACCGCGGCCAACCCACTCGCGCTGGCTTCGATCTTCCTGGGAGGCGCGGCCTTCGCTCTCTATTCCATCGGGTTCCTCTATGGGCGCGTTGCGATCATCATCCTCCTCTGGTTTCTCAGCCCCGTATGGAGCACCTTGATCGGGCGCTTCATCATGCGATGGCCAACGCCGCACCTGCGCGTGGCTGCGATTGTGGTCGGTCTCGCGGGACTCGCGCTGATCCTCGGAGCGAACGGGCAAGCGCCCTGGCCGCGCGGGGTCGGAGAATGGATGTCCTTGGTCGGCGGCGTCCTCTGGTCGATTTCGACGACCGGCATCCGGACGAAGTCGGACATCGACCCGCTTCCGGCGGCCTTCGTTTTCGCCATCGGCGCGACCGTCGCGGCCCTCGCACTCGCGCCCATTCTCGCGCCGTCGCCGAGCCTTTACGCCCAGGATGCGGCGAGAATGATCGGGCTGGGGTTGGCGACCGGCGGTCTGTGGTGGGGCGCGTCCATCGCCGGCCTGATGTGGGCGACGACGCGCCTGGACCCCGCGCGCGTCGCGATCCTTCTGATGACGGAGGTGTTGGCGGGCGCCCTTTCTGCGGCTTTCCTGGCTGATGAGCGACTCCGGGCCGCCGAGATGGTGGGCGGGATTCTGGTCCTATGTGCGGGTGTGCTCGAGATATGGCCGACGCGGCGTGCTGCGTCAGGCGACCTTCTCGGGAACGGGTAAGGCGAATTCCCGTCGAGCCTCGGAGCTGGACGACCTTCAGACAGCCTCCTCAGCTACCCGACGAGCCCGCGCAGGAAAGCGATGTCCACCAGACCCGCGTGCTGCTTGGCGACCTTGCCGTGATCGAACGCGATGAGCGTGGGGATGCCCCGGATGTCGTAGCGCCCGGCGATCGAGGGCTCCTCATCGACATTGACCTTGGCGAACCGGGCGCGCGGCTCGAGTTCCTTCGCCGCGCGCTCAAAGATCGGCGCCATCGCTCGGCAAGGACCGCACCATGGCGCCCAGAAGTCGACGATCACGGGCACGTCTGTGCGCTCGAGATGCTTGTCGAAGGTTTTCGCGGTCAGGGCGATCGGATGGCCAGAGAAGAGCGGCGACTTGCAGGAGCCGCAGACACCTTCCGTAGCCGGTCGGTCGGAAGGGACTCGGTTCACGGAGGAGCACTGCGGACAAACAACATTAAGCGACTGTTTCATGGCTAAATCCTTGAGCCGGCCCCGTTCATCTCACCACGAGCAACCAGATCAGCGGAATGATGAAGATCACCGCGGTCGAGCTCACCACCACCATGAGGTGACGCGGGCCGACCCTGAGGATCGTCCCGAGCGAGGTGTTGAGGCCGAGCGCCGCGATCGCGAGCAGGAGGCCCCAGTGCGACGCCTCGACCAGCGCCGCCTTCGCGGGCTGTGGGATCACGCCGACCGAATTGATGACGACGAACACCAGGAACATGATCGCGAACACGGGGACCGGAACCTTGGCCTTGTGGGCGTCCCCGCCCTGTGACGAGAACCACCAGCCGACCAGGAGCACGACCGGGAGCAGCATGAAGACGCGGAAGAGTTTGACGACCGTCGCGATGTCTCCGGTCGTGTCGGAGACGGCATAGCCGGCGCCGACCACCTGCGCGACGTCGTGGATGGTCGCCCCGAGAAAGATTCCGGTCGTGCGGTGATCGAAGCCGAGGAGATCGCAAAGCGGCGGATAGGCGATCATGGCGACGGTCGCGAGGATATTGACCGTGATCGCGGTGAAAGCCGTGTCGGATTCGCGCTCCTTGTAGTGCGGGAGGACGGAGGCAGTCGCGAGCGCGGCCGACGCTCCGCAGACTGCGGTCGCGCCCCCGGCGATCGCGCCGTAGAGGTCGCCGCGTCCGAAGAGGCGGGCGAACAGCACGCCGGACACCAGCGTCGCGGCCATCGCGACGATCACCATGAACGCCGTCCCGAGCCCCAGCCCCAGGATGTCGGCGAGCGCGATCTTGAGCCCGAAGAGGGCGATGGCCCATCGCAGGACCTTCTTGATGGCGAAGGTCGTCCCGACCGTGAAGGTCGGGCGATCGGCGATCGGATGAAGGACCATGCCGATCAGGAGCGCGATCACCGGCGCGGTGATCGTGATCTTCCTGCCCAGGGTCGCGAGGGCGGCCTTGGTGGTCAGCGGCTCGATCTGGACCGAGAGGTACGCGAGCGCCGCGGCGAAGGCGAGACCCGGAATCAGCGGTCCGAGGGCGCCGAACGACTGAACGAGGGTCCCGGCGCGGGTGTCGGGCTTAGCGGAGGACATGGGCCGGAGCCTCCCTCGCCTTCCGGCGCCGCCTTCGTCGTCTTTCGTCAGGCATCGGCGCTCGGCTCCCCATGGCGTTTGTCGTGCGCGCAGCAAGCCCGGAGCGGCGTCGCATCTATATATTCTCGTATTAATATGTTTTGCGGCGCCCGTCTACAACGAGCAGGCGCTTCATTTTATCGCTTTGCTAGAGTTATACGTATCAAATGACGTTGACACGAGAGGAATAATACGCTACATCATTCTACCGATGTTTATTATTGGAACTCACACATGGCGAACGTTATGCTTCTGAGCCGATCTCAGCGGCGCATGGTCGTCGGCTTCGACGCTGGCGAACTGTCGCGCAAGCTCGAACTGATCGAGGATCGCCCCGATTCCGTCCTCACCTGGGCGGATGTCGCGCGTCACGCGCGCACCCTGTGGCGGCGTCTCGATCCGGCCTCGTCGGGCAAGCGATAGGTCATCCAGTCGCGCTCGAATCTGCCCAGGCGCGCATGGCGTCGGACCACTCGCGCGCCGTCGCCGCGTCGATCTCCATGACCGTGTATCGCGAGCCCTCGCGGATGGTCAGGCGGAGCAGGCGCATCCCGCTCGGATAGGCGACGTCGTCGAGCCGGACCTCGCGGCCGTAAGGCGCGGAAATCGATGTCAGCCGGGTCTTGATCGATTCAGTCACGGCGCAAGGGCTCGGGCCGAGTGAAGACAATTTCCAGATCCCGCTCCCAGTTCCTCGGCGTGTCCGGGAATTCGGGCTTGATGTCCATGTAGAGGTGGATCTCGCCGCTTCGCGCGGCCTCTACGACCGCGGCCTCGAGCTCCTCGAAGCTCCTCATCTTCGGATTGGCGATCAAGAGCTCGCTCACTCGCGCCATGTTGTATTCCTCCCTTGGATCAGGATAGCGCCCCGGGTCGTCCGACGCGATCGGTGTATCGAACCCGGTAGAGAAGGCGGCCGCCGCCCGAGAAGACGGAGCGATCGTGCAGCACGTTGTTGCAGATGACGCCCTCCCGTGCGGCGAGGCGCGTCTCCACGATCAACGGGTCGTCGTGCAGAACGCCGAGAAGCGACTGGACCGCGCGGTGCGTGAGTGGGTCGTCGCGCCACACGACGTTGCGCTTGCGCGCGGTGAAGCGCATGCCGAGCGCGCCCGTGCGCGGGTGGACGAAGAACACCGGTCCGACATTGTCCGGCCTCGGGCGCCCTCCCGCCTCCTCGCCCGCCGGGATCGTCATCGCGTCCCCGCGCATCAGCGCCTCGATCAGCGAAGGATCCTCGTCGCGTAAGCGGATGTAGGCAATCTCCGGATCGAGCAGCCGATTGATCCCGCCCGACGCTGCCGGACGCCGGCAGTGCAGCAGCATGGCGGCGATGGCGCGGTCTGGCCCATGAAAATTGTAGTAACCGTCGGTGTGCCAGTTGATCGCCCTGTCGGTGTAGGGAATGTAGCCGAGTCTCCCGCCGTGGTCGACGACCTCGATGCGCACGATTCCGTCGGCGCCGGCAGACCGATGATCCTCGATCGCAACCATGCCGAACGCTGCGCCGAAGGCTATGAGATCGCGGCGGGATAGCTCGTCGTCTCCGGCATCCGCATTCGTGGCGTAGAGGGCCATATTGGCTGCGTCGATCCGCCGCAGGATCTCGGCGCGCTCGCTTGGCGTCGGCGCCGCGAGGTCGCGTACCTCTACGACCAGATCCTCCGCCATTGTCGGACGACGCGCGAGCGTCTGATCTCGCCATTCGGCGTAGGCGAGGTTGTCGTCGAGACTGAACCGGCCCGCCTTCGGCCACGATCGGTCGCCTGCCCCGGCGCCACCCGACCGGCCTCCCCGGGCAGCCGCGCTCGTCACAGGGAACCTCTCAGTTTCTCTCCCAAACATTTTCTTCTCGACCTATTCACATATCCGAATTTCTGTGGCATAGCTCCGAACGCCGGTGTTGAAAAGAGCCGCCGCTCCGAGCGGCCGTCGATCGAAAAGCCGGCGAGAAAAAAGGGACGCCGGACAACGGCGAATGAAAAGAGGGAGAAACGCCGATGTCAGAGGACGGCAAGAGCGCACCGGCGCCTGGAGACGCCCACCCGACCCCTTTGCTCGACGAGCTCGAAAGCGGTCCGTGGCCGAGCTTCGTCACCGGATTGAAGCGCCTGCGCGACGCGGGCGACAAGCAATACGCCCCGATGATGAACGACCTTCTCGGGCAGCTCGAGCACTCCTACGAAGAGCGCCTCGGCTTCTGGAAGGGCGGCACGGTCTCGGTCTTCGGCTATGGCGGCGGCGTAATCCCGCGCTTCTCCGAGGTCGCCGCCAAATATCCGGCGTCGAAAGAATTCCACACCCTGCGCGTCCAGCCGCCGGCCGGCTACCACTACACGACCGACCTGCTGCGCCAGCTCTGTGACGTCTGGGAGAAGCACGGCTCGGGCCTGATCGCCTTCCACGGCCAGAGCGGCGACATCATGTTCCAGGGCTGCTCGACCGAGAACGTGCAGAAGGCCTTCGACGAGTTGAACTCAATCGGTTTCGACCTCGGCGGGGCCGGACCCGCCCTGCGAACATCGACGAGCTGCGTCGGCCACGCGCGCTGCGAGATGTCCTGCTACGACGAGGTCAAGGCGCACCGCTCGGTGATCAACGCCTTCCTCGACGAGATGCACCGCCCGGCGCTCCCCTACAAGTTCAAGTTTAAGTTCTCCGGCTGCGGCAACGACTGCGTCAATGCGATCCACCGCGCCGACTTCGCCGTCATCGGCACCTGGCGGGACGCCATGAAAGTCGACCAGGAGGCGGTCAGGGCGTTCGTGCGGGAGCGCGGGCGCAAGTACACGATCGACGCCGTCATTTCCATGTGCCCGACGCGCGCGCTGAGCCTCAACGACGATGACACGCTCGACGTCGACAACAGGTCCTGTGTGCGCTGCATGCACTGCCTCAACGTCATGAACAAGGCGCTCTCGCCCGGCGACGATCGGGGCGCCGCAATTCTCGTCGGCGGCAAGCGTTCGCTGAAGGTCGGCGATCTCATGGGAATCGTGATCGTCCCGTTCATGAAACTCGACACCGACGAGGACTATGAGAAGCTGGTCGCCTTCGGTCGTCGGCTGATCGATTTCTTCGCCGACAACGCCCTCGAGCACGAGCGCATCGGCGAGACAATCGACCGCATAGGGCTGCCGGCCTTCCTCGAAGCGATCGAGATCGATCCGGACCCCAACATGGTCAACCATCCGCGGACTTCGTCCTACGTACGGACGGACGATTTTACGGAAGAGGCTGACAAGTATTTCGAGCGCAAGGCGCGCGCCGCCGCCGAATAAGTCTTCACCGACGACGAACGAGCTTTTTGGGGAGAAACCGCCGATGAGCGCAGCGCCGGAGATGCGTCGCCCGATCGAGTCTGGCGTGCCGGATCCGTTTCCGTTCATGCATCCGTTGCTCAGGAAGAACTACGGACAATGGGCCTGGCACGACCGCCCGCGCCCTGGAGTACTTCATCACGTGGCCAAGGGCGGCGACGAGGTATGGACGGTGCGCGCCGGCACGCAGCGCCAGATGGACGTCTTCACCATCCGGAAACTCTGCGACATCGGCGACCGGTTCGCCGAGGGCCACGTGCGGTTCACCACGCGCAGCAACATCGAGTTCATGGTGAGCGCGCTCGACAAGGTGCAGCCGCTGATCGACGCGCTGATCGCCGAAGGCTTTCCGGTCGGCGGGACGGGCAACTCCGTGTCGATGATCTCGCACACGCAAGGCTGGCTGCATTGCGACATCCCGGGCACTGACGCCTCCGGCGTCGTCAAGAGCCTCATGGACATGATGCACGCCGAGTTCGTGAAGGAGGAGATGCCGAGCCGTGTCCGCATCACCACCTCGTGCTGCCAGATCAACTGCGGCGGGCAGGGCGACATCTCGATCAACGTCCAGTACACCAAGCCCCCGCGTATCAACCACGACCTCGTCTCGAAGGTGTGCGAGCGGCCCGCGGTCGTCGCCCGCTGCCCGGTCGCGGCGATCCGTCCGGCGCTCGTCGACGGCAAGCCTTCGCTCGAGGTCGACGAGAGCAAGTGCGTCTGCTGCGGCGCCTGCTACCCGCCCTGCCCGCCGATGCAGATCAACGGCGCGGACTCGACCAAGATCGCGGTCTGGGTCGGCGGCAAGCATTCCAACGCCCGCTCGAAGCCGACTTTCCACAAGCTCGTGGTCGCCAACCTCCCCAACAACCCGCCGCGCTGGCCCGAGGTCGAGGAGGTCGTGCGAAAGATCCTGTACGCCTACAAGGAGAACGGCCGCCCGTGGGAGCGCATGGGCGAGTGGATCGACCGCATCGGCTGGCCGCGCTTCTTCGAACTCACCGGCTTCGCCTTCACCAAGCATCACCTCGATACCTGGACCGGCGCGCGCAAGACCATGAACATGTCGGCGCACCTGCACTTCTGAGCGCGACATTGCGCTCCCCCGCCGGCGTCTCTCCCACTGCGCCGACGGGTCCATTTTCAGGCCTTTGGCGAGGCTCAAGGAGAACAGCGTGAAATTCGCGGTCGTCGTCAACGAAGGACCCTACACCCACCAGGCGTCCGACAGCGCGCTTCAGTTCGTGAAGGCCGCGCTCGACAAGGGCCACGAGATCTTCCGCGTGTTCTTCTATCACGACGGCGTCAACAACGGGACCCGGCTGACCGTGCCGCCCCAGGACGACCGCAACCTGCAACGGGCGTGGAGTGAAATCGCGCTGACGCGCAACGTCGACCTCGTCGTCTGCATCGCGGCGGCGCAGCGGCGCGGCATTCTCGACGCCAACGAGGCGAAGCGTCAGGGCAAGGACGCCGACAACATCGCCCCCGGCTTCCGCATCTCGGGCCTCGGCCAATTGATTGAGGCCGGCATCGAGGCCGACCGCGTCGTCGTTTTCGGAGACTGAAGATGGCCGAGCGCCCGAAGAAGACCTTTCTCTACCTCAACCGCAAGGCGCCCTACGGGACGATCTATGCGCTCGAATCGCTCGAGGTCGTGCTGATCGGCGCGGCGTTCGAGCAGGACGTTTCGCTCGCCTTCCTCGACGACGGCGTTTTCCAGATCGTCGAAGGACAAGACGCGTCCGCCCTCGGCATGAAGAACTTTTCCAAGACCTACCGCGCGCTCGGCGACTTCGAGGTGCGCAAGCTCTACGTCGAGCGCGAGTCGCTCGCCGAGCGCGGGCTCTCCGAAGCCGACCTCATGCCGATCATGTGGGAGGACGAGGACGAAGACTACGCGGAAAAGCCTTCGATCCGTCTGGTCGATCGTTCCGAGATGACGCGCCTCATCGGCGCCGCCGACGTCGTCCTGAGCTTTTGAGAGTGCCCATGTCCACGCTCCATACTGTCAACAAGTCCCCGTTCGAGCGCGGCTCGATGGCCTCGGCCTTCGCACACGCGGTCGAGGGCGACGCCGTCCTGATGATCGAGGACGGCGTGCTTGGGGCGCGAAAGACCGGCGCTTTCTCCCCGACTATCACGGGCCGCTCGGGCGCTGTGTCGATCTACGCTCTCGGACCCGACCTCGCCGCCCGCGGCGTCAAGGCTGAGGACGTGGCCGATGGCGTGACGATCGTCGGCTACGACGGCTTCGTCGACCTTGCCGCAACGCATGACCGGGTTTGCGCCTGGCTTTGAGCAACTAGCCCCGACTACGGGCGCGATCAAGGGAGCGAATTCAATGTCCGCCTACGCTTTCAACGGTATGCAGATTGCCCACGACGAGGAAGGCTACCTCACCGACATCGCGGAGTGGACGCCCGAGCTCGCCGAGCTCATCGCCAAGAGCGAGAACATTGCCCTGACCCCCGAGCACTGGGAGGTCGTCAACTTCCTGCGCGACTACTACGAGGAATACCAGATCGCCCCCGCCGTCCGAATCCTGATGAAGGAGATGACCAAGAAGTACGGCAAGGAGAAGGGCGATCAAAAGTATCTCTACGGGCTCTTCCCCTACGGTCCCGCCAAGCAGGCGTGCAAGATCGCCGGGCTGCCGAAGCCGACCGGCTGCGTCTGACACAAACGCCTGAAGCGGTCGCGTCGAACGGCGCATTTTGGCATTTTAACTCGGAGGGAAGGCGTGGCGACAGTCGTCTATGCAGCGCTGTTCTATCTCGCGACGGTTGCCTTCGTCGGGGGTCTCGCCGTCCGGATTGCGCAGTTCGCCCGCACGCCGACTCCGCTGCGCATTCCGACGACCCCCGCGCCGACGACGCGAACGGGGGCCGGGCTTCGAGTGGCGAGCGAGGTTGTCCTTTTCCAGAGCCTGTTCAAGTCGAACAAGTGGATCTGGCTATTCGGCTGGATTTTTCACGTCACGCTCGCCTTGGTCCTGGTCCGGCACCTCCGCTACTTCCTTCAGCCGGTCCCGACCGCGGTGGCCCTCGTCCAGCCCTACGGCCTCCTGTTCGGGCTTGTCATGACGGGGGCGCTGGTCGCGCTGCTCAGCAGGCGGTTCCTGGTTCCTCGCGTCCGGTACATCAGCCAGGTTTCCGACTACCTGCTGCTCGGCCTCCTGCTCCTGATCGCGCTCAGCGGGCTGACGCTGAACGCCGTCGCGCGGACGGACATTGTGGCGACGAAGGCGTTCTGTCTCGGCCTCATGCGCTTTGATCTCCAGCCTCTGCCAACCGACTCGGCTCTGCTCGTCCACCTCATGCTCGTGGCGGCGCTGATGATCGTCTTTCCTTTTTCAAGACTCCTGCATGCGCCCGGCGTGTTCTTCAGCCCGACCCGCAACCAGGCGGACAACGCCCGCGAGAAGCGGCACGCGCCGCCGGCGCGGCTTGAAGCCGTCGTCAAGCGAGCTTGAACGCCATGGCCGCTCCCGACGCCCCCACCGCAGACCGCTCTCACGGCGACCCGCTCGAGATGCCGGCGCTTTGCCCAGGCGCGATGGCGGCGTCAAAGCCCTATCCGGCCTCGCCGGCGATGCAGACGGCGCTCGGCTTTCCGGGACAGCTCGTCGAGGACTGGCACGACAAGGCGATCGCTCGGCTCGGCGAGCTCGTGAACGGCTCCCGTGCGCTGCGCGTCTATCTCGATTCCTGCGTGAAGTGCGGCGCCTGCACCGACAAGTGCCACTACTTCCTCGGGACAGGAGACCCCAAGAACATGCCGGTCGCGCGGCAGGATCTCCTCCGCAAGGTGTACCGCCGCCACTTCACGCTCGCCGGCAGATATGTCCCCTGGCTGGTCGGCGCCGAGGACCTCACCGAGGCGGTGCTGGCCGACTGGGTCAGCTACTTCCACCAGTGTTCGCAATGCCGCCGCTGCTCTGTGTTCTGCCCGTTCGGCATCGACACGGCGGAGATTTCCATGGCCGCGCGCGACATCCTGGACACGATCGGCCTTGGGCAGAAGTACTCGAACGAGATCATCGGCAAGGTCTTCAAGATCGGCAACAACCTCGGCCTGCCGCCGAAGGCGCTCAAGAACACACTGGAAAGCCTCGAGGACGACATCGAGGAGGACACCGGCGTCCGGGTCGAGCTGCCGCTCAACCGCGAGGGCGCCGACATCCTGCTCGTCACGCCGAGCGCCGACTTCTTCGCCTCGCCCCACATGGAAGGCCTGATCGGCTACGCCAAGGTGCTGCACGAGGCCGGGGTGTCGTGGACGTTCAGCTCCTACGCCTCGGAAGCCGCAAACTTCGGCATGTTCATCGGCTCCACCGACACCATGCAGAAAGTCGCGCTCCGCATCCGCAAGGCGGCGGAGGACCTCAAGGTCAAGCGGCTCGTCTTCGGCGAATGCGGCCATGCCTGGCGCGTCGCCTACAATTTTCTGAACACCCTCGCCGGCCCGCTCGATTTCCTCGACCCGGCCTATCCCATTCCGCAACACATCTGCGAGTTCACGCTCGACCTGATCGAGAGGGGCAAGCTTCGTCTCGACAAGTCCAAGAACGACGCCATTCGCCTGACCTTCCACGATTCCTGCAACGTCGCCCGTGCGTCGCGCATGGGCGACGAGCCGGGCGGTCAGTTCGAGATCCCGCGCGCGGTGCTGCGCGCCGTCTGCAACCACTATTTCGACATGGCGCCCGAGACGACCCGCGAGGCGACCCTTTGTTGCGGCGGCGGCGGCGGCCTGCTCACCGACGAACTGATGGATCTTCGGTTGAAGGGCGCGCAGCCGCGCATGCGGGCGCTGCGCGAGGTCGCCGACGAGCATGGCGTGACCCACATGGCGGCCATCTGCGCCATCTGCAAGGCGCAGTTCTCGAAGGTTTTGCCGAAATACGGCTTCGACATGGAGGGGATCGTGAGCGTGCATCAAATGGTGTCGAACGCGATCGTCCTCACCGGCTCGAAGCAGGCCGAAGAGCTCGACGCAGCGCATGGCGTCGCTTCGACGGCGTCTTGAGGAGACGAGGGGCATGAACGACGCTTCCGACCCGACCAAACTCACGTTCCGCCGGTTCGAGAACGGCAAGACTTTGTGGCAATGGGACGACCTGACCACAAAGATCTTTCAGGCCGACCGTTCCTACAAGTGCCCGACCTACGTGCACCGCACGCCGCCGTGCCAGGGGAGTTGCCCGTCCGGCCACGACATCCGCGGCTGGCTTGCGATCGCCCGCGGCATGGACAAGCCGCCTGTCGCCGGCACGCCCTGGCAGAAATACGCCTTCGACCGCATGGTCGAGGCCAATCCCTTTCCATCAGTGATGGGCCGCGTCTGCCCGGCCCCTTGCGAGGACGGCTGCAACCGCAACGAGGTCGACGACTTCGTCGGCATCAACGCCGTCGAGCAATATGTCGGCGACTGGGCGATCGAGAACAGGGTCGCGCTGCCAGCCGCGCCCGCGCTCACCGGCAAGCGGGTCGCGGTTGTCGGCGGCGGCCCCGCCGGGCTCGCGGCGGCGCATTTCCTCCGGCGCAAGGGACACGCGGTCACGATCTTCGAAGCCCACGACATGCTGGGCGGTATGATGCGCTTCGGCATCCCGGGCTACCGCACGCCGAGGGAAAAGCTCGACGCGGAAATCGACCGCATCGTCGGCCAGGACGGCGTCGAGGTCCGCTGTGGCGTCAGGGTCGGGCGCGACGTCGGAATCGACGATCTCGAGCGCGACTTCGACGCGATCTTCTGGGGAATCGGGGCGCAGAGGGGACGACCGCTGCCCGTTCCGGGCGCCGACGCCGAGAACTGCATCACCGGCGTCGAATTCCTCGACCACTTCAACCGCGGCTGGGTGTTCTCGACCGCGAGGCGCATCGTCGTGGTCGGCGGCGGCGATACGTCGATCGACGTCGCCTCCGTGGCGCGCCGCCTCGGGCACGTCACCCGCTCCGGAGCCCACGACTTCGCAACCAACGAGGAAATCGGCCACACCGCGTCCGACGTCGCGGGCGCTCTCAAGCGAGAGGGCGTGAACGCCGTCCTCACCTCGCTCTTCCCCGTCGAGAAGATGACCGCAGCCGAGCGTGAGCGGGAGGACGCCGTGCGCGAGGGCATCGAGATCCTCGGCGGGGTGATGCCCCTCGATGTCGTCAAGGACGCGAACGGCCTCGCTGTCGCGCTGAAAGTCTGCAAGTGCACGATGAAGGGCATGACGCCGATTCCGGTCGAGGGGACGGAATCCGAGATCCCGTGCGACATGATCATCTCGGCGATCGGGCAGATGGCCGACCTCGCCGAAGGGCTCGAGAGGCTCGACAGCGGCCGGGGCGCGATCGCAATCGACCCGGTCTATCAGGTCAGGAAAATGCCGAATCACTTCGCCGGCGGCGACGCCATCCGGCCGCATCTCCTGACGACCGCGATCGGCCACGGCCGTATCGCCGCCGAGACGATCACCGACTTCCTCGACGGCGTTCTCGGCGAGCGCCGGCCCAAGGTCGACGTCGACCAGTTCAATCTGCTGGCCGAGCTCCACGAGCGCCGGCTCGACCCCGCTCCTTACGATCACAGGCAGGACCGCGGCACGGACAGGAAGCCCTTCGCCGTCCACAATTACGAGGATCGCGGCGCGAGCCAGATCATTCCGCACACCGCGCTGTTCAAGGGTCACTTCGGCTACGTCGCGCGCAGTCGACGCGAGGAGCGCCACGTTCAAAGTGACGAGGTGCTCGGCGACTTCGGCGAGCGCATCGTAGCCTTGACCGAGGCTCAGGCGCGCAAGGAGGGCGAGCGCTGCATGAGCTGCGGCCTCTGCTTCGAATGCGACAACTGCGTGATCTACTGCCCGCAGACCGCGGTCCAGCGTGTGCCGAAGAAGGAGCGCGCGGTCGGGCGCTACGTCGAGACCGACTACAAGAAGTGCGTCGGCTGCCACATCTGCATGGACGTCTGCCCCACCGGCTACATCCAGATGGGCCTCGGGGAGTAGCCGTGGCGCGCGCTCGCAAATCCCTGGCGCTCGCCGCGATCTTCGTAGCCGCGCTCACCCCGGCCTTCGCGGACGAGGCGCCCTCGCCGATGCCGACGCCCTTCATTCCGAGGGGGAAAGGGGACCATTGCGTGCGCGATAACGCCTTCATGCGCCGCTACCACATGGTGATGCTCAAAGCTCAGCGGGACGACACTGTGCACGAGGGCGAGCGCGGCGGCGATTTCAGCATCAAGGCCTGCGTGACCTGCCACGCCGTCAACGGCTCGGACGGACAGCCGGTCGGCTATTCCGATCCGAAGCACTTTTGCCGGTCGTGCCATGCCTACGCCTCGGTGTCGATCGACTGCTTCGAGTGCCATTCGTCGAAGCCGTCGCTCAAGGCCAAGGCCGCCGAAGCCGCGCCGCCTCCCGACGACGGGGATGTGGCCGCTCTCAACGCCTATCTGCGCGAGGCGCGGCCATGACGCCTCTGATCAGGGATGAGGATCGGCCTGGCCATGACCGGCGTGGCTTCCTGCGCGCCGCCGGAGCCTTTGCCGCCACGGTCCTGGCGCCGGGCGTCACGCTCTACGCGTTCGGCGCGCCCGGGGACTCGGCCGCGGCGCCCGGAGCGCCCGCCTCCTCCGCGAAACGCTGGGGCATGCTGATCGACGTGAGCAAGTGCGGCGACGGCTGCGTCGCCTGCGTCACCGCCTGCAAGGAGGAGAACGGCTGGGGCGAATCGGGGGACCCGCGGACCGGCGCGCAGTGGATCCGAAAAGTCTCCATCCGCGATCCGAAGACCGGCTGGAGCGCCGACTTGCCCCTGATGTGCCAGCATTGCGCCGACCCGCCCTGCGCCGAGGTCTGCCCGACCGGCGCCTCGTTCAAGCGGGCCGACGGCATCGTGCTCGTCGACAAGCACATCTGCATCGGCTGCCGCTACTGCATGATGGCCTGCCCTTACAAGGCGCGGTCGTTCGTGCACGAGCCGATCGATGACCAGAAGCCGAACGCGCCGCGCGGCAAGGGCACGGTCGAGAGTTGCACGCTCTGCGTCGCCCGCGTGGACGCCGGCCTGAAGCCGGCCTGCGTCGACGCCTGCTCCGCCAAGGCTGGCGGGGCCATGATGTTCGGCGACCTGAACGACCCCGGGAGCGACATCGCCAAAGCCGTGAAGGCGAAGGCGAGCGCTGCAATCCGGTCCGACCTCGGGCTCGACCCGGGCGTCCGGTACCAGAACCTGTGAGGCCGGCATGAAGACGCGCTTTCGCACGCTGACCGACCACAGCGGCCTCTTCTGGGCGATGATCGCGACGAACGTCGTCTTCCTGGCGCTTGGGCTCGCGGCCGCCCTCTTCATGGAGAGCCACGGGCACATCGTCACGGGCATGAGCAACTCGATCGTCTGGGGCTTGCCGCACGTGTTTGCGGTGTTCCTGGTCGTTTCCGCCTCGGGCGCGCTCAACGTCGCGTCGATCTCGTCGGTGTTCAACCGTCTCGCCTACAAGCCCTACGCGCGCCTCAGCGGCGTCCTCGCCGTCGCCCTGCTCGCCGGGGGCCTTTCGGTCCTGGTGCTCGACCTCGGCCGGCCGGAGCGCGTTTTCATCGCAATGACGCACAACAACTTCCGGTCGATCTTCGCCTGGAACATCTATCTCTATTCAGGCTTCGTCACGATCGTCGCGACCTATCTGTTCTCGATGATGGACCGCGGGGCCTCGCGCTCGGCCGCATTCGGCAAGGGCGTCGCTTGGACGGCCTTCGTGTGGCGTCTCGCGCTCACGACCGGCACGGGCTCCATCTTCGGCTTCCTGATCGCGCGCGAAGCCTATGACGCGGCGATCATGGCGCCGCTGTTCATCGCCGCCTCGTTTCTCTACGGGCTGTCGTTCACCGTCGCGGTGCTCCTCACCATGACGCGCGAGACCCGCGAGGAGCTCATGGACGGGGAGATGATCTCCAAGTTCAGCGGCCTGTTCCTGATCTTCTCGTTGACCGTGCTGTTTCTCACCGCGATCCAGTATCTCACCCGGTTTTATTCCCCCGCTCATCGCGGCGTGGAGCTGTTCCTCCTCTGGAACGGCGGCGTCTATCCGCTGGTGTTCTGGATAGGGCAGATCCTCGTCGGCACGCTCCTTCCGATCGCAATCCTGTTGCACAGCCGGACGCGCGAGCGCGGTCCCGCGGCGCTGATGCTCGTCTCCGTCCTGTTCCTCTTCGGGGGCTTGTGCCAGTTCTACGTCATCATCATCGGCGGGCAGGCCTGGCCGCTCGACATCTTCCCCGGATTGGTCGCGTCGAGCTCGTTTGGCGACGGCGCGGTCGCGCAGTATTTCCCGACCGTGCCCGAAGCCCTGCTGGGGATCAGCGGCGTGGCGCTCGCGATGCTTCTGGTCGCGCTGGCCATCCGGGTCCTTCCGTTCGTTCCGGTCGTCCGGCCCTCTGCCTCCACGGGGACCCCCGCATGATGCGCGATCCGCACCCCTTCGCCCGCTTCATCAACATCCTCGGGCGCGGAAAGACGCTGACCCGATCCCTGACGGTCGAGGAAGCCGAAGAGGCGATGGCGATGATCCTCGACGGACGGACGCTGCCCGAGCAGCTCGGCGCCTTTCTCATGCTGCTTCGGGTGAAGGAGGAAAGCCCGGAGGAAATTGCGGGCTTTGTCCGCGCGGTCCGGTCGCGTCTGAGACTCCCGGCCAGCGCGCCCTCCGTGGACCTCGACTGGTCGTCCTACGCCGGCAAGGGACGGCAATTGCCGTGGTTCATCCTCTCGGCGCTCGTGCTGGCTGAGAGCGGCCGACGGGTCTTCATGCACGGGGCGGAGGCGCACACGGAAGGGCGCGTCTACACCGGGACGGCGCTGCGGGCGCTCGGGATCCCGGTCGCGAAAAATCTCGAAGAGGCGGCTGAGGCGATGGCCAGGGACAACTTTGCCTATCTGCCGATCGACGCGCTCTGCCCGCCGATCGCCGACATGCTGGGCCTGCGCCCGATATTGGGGCTCCGCTCGCCCGTCCACACGTTCGCGCGCATGCTCAATCCTTTCGGGGCGCCGGCTATGCTTCAGGGCGTGTTCCATCCCGGCTACATGCGCCTCCACCGCGACGCTGGGCTGATCCTCGGCCAGCGGCGGCTCTCCGTCTTCCGAGGCGAGGGCGGCGAGATCGAGCGGCGGCCGGCCAAACCCTGCGACGTGATGTTGGCCGTCGACGGCGCGCCGGTCAATGAGCGCTGGCCGCCCATGATGGACGAGCCGCGCCAGGCGCCCGACGAGTCGATGGATCTTTCGCGGCTCGCGGCTGTCTGGCGCGGCGACGTCGGCGACGAATACGGCGAGGCGGCGATCGTCGGCACGCTTGCGATCGCCTTGAGGACGCTCGGCGACGCGAACGACGCCCGCGACGCCGAGGCGAAAGCGCGAAAACTCTGGGACGCGCGGGCGCGGAAGCGCCCCGCGGCGGCGGCCTGACCGATGGCGCGGCTGTTTCTCTCCGCTGCGCACAAGTCGTCGGGCAAGACGACGATCGCCACCGGGCTCGCGGCCGCGCTCACGGGTGACGGCGCGACCGTCCAGACCTTCAAGAAGGGGCCGGACTATATCGATCCGATGTGGCTTAAGCGGGCGAGCGGCCGCGCGTGCTACAACCTCGACTTCAACACGCAGACGCCGGCCGCAATCCTTTCGACCTTTGCGCGCAACGCGCGCGGCGCCGACATCGCGCTCGTCGAAGGCGCCAAGGGATTGCACGACGGCGTCGACGTGGAAGGATCCAATTCAAGCGCGGCGCTCGCGAAGCTCCTTTCCGCGCCGGTGGTGCTCGTCGTCGACGCGACCGGCATGGCGAGGGGCGTCGCGCCGCTCGTGCAGGGCTATGCAGCGTTCGACCCGGCGGTGCCGGTCGCAGGCGTCATTCTCAACAAGGTCGGCTCGGAGCGCCAGACCGGCAAGCTCGTGAACGCGCTCGAGCGCTTCACCGACATTCCCGTCCTCGGCGCGATCGGTCGCGACGAGGGCGTCGCACTGCGCGAGCGTCACCTCGGCCTGACGCCGCCGGGAGAGACCTCGGGGGCCGACGCCGTCGTCGCCGCCGCTTCCGCCGCCGTTCGGCGTGGCGTCGATCTTGACCGGGTTCGGCAGATCGCGGACGGCGCCCCGCGTCTCGAGCCGCCGGTGCTCGTCGCCGAGGCGTGGCGAACCGCGGACGTCACCGTAGCGATCGCGCGCGACGAGGCGTTCGGCTTCTATTACGCCGACGATCTCGAAGCGTTTTCGCGCGCCGGCGCCCGGCTCGTGTTTTTCGACGCCCTTCGCGATCCGCGCCTGCCGCGCTGCGACGCGCTGTTCATCGGCGGCGGCTTTCCCGAGACTCACGCGGCGCGGCTTGCTGCCAATGTCTCGCTCAGGCGCGACATACGCGACCAGGTTGTCGCCGGCCTTCCAACCTACGCCGAATGCGGCGGCCTCATGTATCTCTCCCGCTCGATCGTCTGGGGGGGCGAAAGCTGGCCGATGGTCGGCGCGATCCCTGCCGACGCGCGCATGCACCCTCGGCCGCAGGGGCGCGGGCTCGTCGTGATCGAGGAGACCGGGCGCGCGCCGTGGAGCGTCCGTCGCGGTCGCCTGCCGGCGCATGAGTTCCATCACGCGGGAATTGAGGGCCTGCCGCCCGATAGTGACTTCGCCTGGCGCGTCCGGCGGGGAGCCGGCGTCGACGGCGAAAACGACGGCGTCGTCATCGGGTCGCTGGTCGCCGGCTTCAGCCATTTGCGCGACACGCCGGACACGCCCTGGGTCGAGAGGTTCGTCGCCTTCGCCCGCGAGCAAAGAAAAGCCATTTCGTTTCCGACCTGGAGCCTGGCGGCGGGGACCCAGGCGGCGCTCGCCGCGGCGGCTGGATAATACCGATGCGCGATCTCCCGATCTTTCTCAACATGCGCGAGCGTCCGGCCGTCGTGGTCGGCGTCTGCGTGGTCGCTGCGCGCCGCGCGGAGCTCGCACTGCGGGCCGGCGCGCGCGTCGCCGTCTTCGCCCCCACGCTCGGCGACGAATTCCGCGACCTGAAGGACGCGCCGAATTTTCGCTGGTCGCCCCGCGACCCAGCGGCTGCCGATTTTGGGCCCGGAAGCCTCTGCTTCATCGCGACCGAAGACGAGGCGCTGATCGAGCGGGCGCGGACGATGGCGCGGGCCGCCGGCGCGCTCGTCAACGTCGCCGACCGGCCGGCGCTCAGCGACTTCATCATGCCCTCGATCCTCGACCGGAGTCCGCTGGTCATCGCCGTTTCGACCGGCGGCGCTTCGCCTATTCTCGGCCGCGTGCTGAAGGCCCGTCTCGAATCGCTGATTCCGGCCGCCTACGGCCGGCTTGCCGATCTGATGAGCGGTTTTCGCGGCCGGCTCGCCGCGGCCGTGCCGTCGCAGACCCTGCGGCGGCGGTTCTGGGAAGCGACGCTCGAAGGCCCGATCGCGGAAGCAGCCCTTGCTGGCAACCTCGAGGCCGCGAACACGCACCTCGCCCGCGAGATCGAGCGTCTGGCGGCGGAGGGCGCCTTGCCTTCCGGCGAGGTCTATCTAGTCGGAGCGGGCCCCGGCGACCCGGACCTCGTCACGTTCCGCGCCTTTCGCCTGATGCAGAAGGCTGACGTCGTCCTCTACGACCGACTGACCGACGAGCGGATCATGAACCTCGTCCGGCGCGAGGCCGAGCGCATCTACGTCGGAAAGCGCCCCGACAATCACGAACTGCCGCAGGAGGAGATCAGCGCGCTTCTGGTCCGGCTGGCGAAGGAAGGCAAGCGCGTGCTGCGCCTGAAAGGGGGAGACCCGTTCCTGTTCGGTCGTGGCGGCGAGGAGATCGAGACGCTGGCCGAACACGGCGTGCCGTTCCAGGTCTGTCCGGGCGTGACCGCCGCGATCGGCGCCTCGTCCTACGCGGGCATTCCGCTGACCCACCGGGACCACGCCCAGGCTTGCGTGTTCGTCACCGGCCACGGCAAGGAGGGCCGGATCGACCTCGACTGGAGCGCGCTCATCCAGCCGCGCCAGACGGTGGCGGTCTACATGGGCCTGCGCAACATCGAGCCGCTGACGCGGGCGTTCGTTGCGCACGGCGCGAGCCCGGATCTCCCGGCAGCGATCATCGACAACGCCACACGGCCGAACCAGCGTGTCGTGGTCGCGACCCTCGGGACACTGGTCGAAAGGGCTCATGAGGCCGGCCTTCGCGGCCCCTCGATCGTCATCGTCGGCACGGTCGTGACGTTGCGCGAAAAACTCGACTGGTATGCGCCTGCATCCGGCGTAGCCAAGCCGTCTTGAAACATGAGAAGCCACGACAACGAGTCCGGAGGAGCCGCAGTGGGTTACGAATTCGAAGGTCGCGAAATCGAGACGACGTCATCCGGCTACCTCGTGGAACAGGACGACTGGAGCCGCGAACTTGCAGAGTACATGGCGAGCCTCAACAAGATCGAGCTAACCCCGCGTCACTGGGACGTACTCGACTATCTGCGGGACGAGTACTTCAACAACAACCAGAGCACCCCCAACACGCGTGCGATCCTGAAAGCGATGTCGGAGCGCTGGGGGGAAAAAGTCGAGCAGAAGGTCCTCTACGACCTCTTTCCGCTCGACCCCTCGAAGCAGGGCGGCCGGATCGCGGGCCTGCCGGAGAGCAAGCGCAAGGGCGGCTACTGACCCTTGGGACATGCGGATAATCGGGCTGGCGCCATTGACAGCGGCTGTGCCGATATATATTCAGGTATGTAAATATGAAGAACGTCCGGCGCTTCCGCCGGCCTCACACAGGGAGGGCGTCAATGACGGCCGGTGAATCCACGAACGCGAAGTCGATGACCCTCATCGTCACCAAGGGCACGCTCGACTGGGCCTATCCGCCCTTCAT
>CAMFKX010000026.1 GCA_945957375.1 uncultured Roseiarcus sp. | reverse complement strand
GCGGGCGAGCCTGGTCGCGGGGCGCAGGGGCGCGGTGGTGGTGGAGTACAAGCGCCCGCGCACCTTCCGCCCGTCGCTCAATCTGACTCAGAAGCGCTGACGTCTCGGCGGCTCGTCAGCCGCCGAGCGACGCAGCGGCGACGTCTACAGGTTGGCGAGATTCGCCGCCGACGGACGCGTCGTTCGATACTGGCTGCGCGCGGCCACGTCGGTCGAGATGACCGCGACCCCGATCAGCGTCATCGCCGTCATATCGTCGAAATTGACGTTGCAAAACGCGAGCGCGACGATCGCCGCGAGGCCGGCGGCCATGAAGGGCGCGAGGCGAGGCGGGGCGCGATCGAGATCGCGAAAGGCGAACCAGACGCCGACCGCGGCGATGACGGCGCCGATCACACCCAGTTCGTACCAGACCGTGAACGCGAGCGATCGCGGCGTGTGGATCGGCAGGATCATGTCGTGCACGCCGCGCGCCACCGTCGCGAAGCCGTGACCTGTGAGCAGCCGCAATTTGTCGTGAGTGAAAATGTCCGCCGCAATCGACAGGGACGCGTAGGGCGGCGGCAGCGTGGCGAGCTTAACGCGGAACACCCAGGCGGCGACCGTCGGGGCGAAGGCGGGGATCAGCGGCGACAGCAGCACAAGCGCCGCGGCGGACCACGCGAATTCGCGGGCCGTGCGGCCCATGTCCGAGATCGCGAACGACAGCGTCAGGTAACCGACGAACAGGGCGAAGGTGAGCGGCGCGAAGCCGGCGAGATAGGCGAAGGCCAGCGCGACGATCAGCAGAAGTCGGGCGTAGCCGTTGCGTCCGCGCGCCGTCAGGCCGCCCAACGCCGGAAACAGGAGGATCGCCAGGGCGATTTCGCCGGCCGCGAGGTCGTCGTCCGGAGCCGGTCCGCCGATCGCGGCGACCGCCTTGACGGCCATGCAGATCATCCCGAGCACGACGCCGACCGGAAACATGTAGAGGTCGGTCGCGCGCGCGTTGTCGCGCGGCGCAGCGACCGTCAGCGTGGTCGCCGCGATCAGCAGGATCAGCTTCACGGCATGCTGCAGCGCGGAGACCGGATAAGGCGTCCAGAGCACCGAAAGCGTCGCCCAGCCGACGCCGGCCGCGAGCGCCAGAAAGGCCGGCGAGGAAAAGGCGCGCAGAAAGCGCTCGGCGAAACCCGGCTTCGCTTCGACCGCCGCGGCCATGACGATCATGGCGACGCCGATCGCGAAGACGATGTACAGGGCGAGCGGATGAACCACGACCGCCACCGGCGCGCCGATCGCGATCGCCGCGTAGCCGACGCGCGAGAAGAACCGCGACGCGTCCGCTGCGTCGTCCCGGCTCGACCGCGCCAATCCCGTTCTTTCCGCCCTCGAGGCCATGGCCGCAATCCCGGCGCGGCGTCAAACCGCCAATCTCCAATCGACTTTATACGCCGACCGGGCCGGAGCGACTGTGTGAACGGCGCCACACCGTCCATCAATTGAAGCGCGGCAGGGCGAAATCCTAAATCGCTCAGCGGCGAAGAGGTTTGTTCGGCAGGTCGCTAGCACTCCGGCGGTTGCGTCTTCGGCAAGCCCCGCCCTGGAGGGGGATGGCGCCCGGCCCGCTCATGGCGCAGGCGCTTGATACCTTGTCAGGCCATCGGCGCGCGAGACCCTGCCGACATAACCCAGCTCCCTGCGCGCGGCCGCGTCATCGACGCTGAATGGCCGCCCGATCATGCGGATCATCGCGCGCGAGATCGGCGGATCCCCCGCCTTTCTCGTGACAGCCCAAAACGCATCGACCATGCGGCCTGCCGCCGAGACAAGCCCGTAGGGCATCGAGCGCAGCTGTTCGATCGACAAGCCCTGCACCCGTGCGAGCCCTGCGACGAATTCGCGGAACGTGGGCGTTTCGCGGTCGACGATGAAATAGGGCCGACCGCCTTCACCGCGGTCGAGCGCGCATTCGACGGCTTCGACTGCGTTGTCGACATGACAGGTTGAAAAGGCGTAGTCGCCGCGGTCGACGAACGCGAACTGCCCGGACCGGATGGCGTCAGGCAGCGCCCGGCTGAACGCATCGCCCGGGCCCCACAGCGCCGGGGGACGGAGCGCGATCGTGCGAAAGCCAGGTCCGTCCGCGGCCAAGACCCGGGACTCCGCCCGCGCCTTGCTCGCGAGATAGGCGGAGAAATGGTTCGGGAAGGTCGGCGCGCGCTCATTGGCGTTGCGAACGGGCGTGCCGCGCTCGTCCATGATGACCCCGGCGGCGCTGACATAGACGAATGTCTTTGCTCCGGCGGATGCGCTTGCCGCCAGCAAGGCCTGCGTGCCGTCGACATTGACGCGGAAGAATGGGTCGCGCGGCCCGGTAAAACGGAAGTGGGCCGCAGCATGAACGACGGCGTCAATCGCGGGCAGGGTCAGCGTCGATGCGCTTTCCAGATCGGCGTCGAAGGGCGTCGCTCCCATGGCTTCCAGTCTGCCGTGCGAGGCCGGAGAGCGCGTCAGCGCGACAACCTGATGGCCGGCTGCGACGAGCTTCGGGACCAGATGCCCGCCGAGCATGCCGGTGCCTCCGGTGACCAATATCCTCATGACGTGGGACCTTTCGCTTCGGGAATCAGGATGGACCTGAGGGCGTCCGCGCGGATCCGCTCGAGGACCGCGGCCGAGGGCGGCGCTGTCTTGCGAAGCCGTGCGGTGGCATAGAGCAGCGACGCGGCATTCGCCGATGACCACATCAGATCCGCCGCCGTCTTGACGTCTGTCGCGAGCCGTCCCTGAGCATCAATGGCCGCGAGGCGTTCGATGAGAAGCGCGAAACCCTGCTCGGCGGCGGCGACATCAGCGCCGTCGAGGACACGGCCCATCATGGCGGCGTAGAGGCGAGGACGCGCGGCAGCAAAGGCGACATAATTGTCCCATCCTTCACGGAGCGCCGTCACCGGATCTGTAGCCGAGTTCGCCGCCTTCTTGCTTGCGAGGAATTGGGCGAAAGCTTCCGCCATCGCGGCGCTGAGCAATCCGTCGGCGCTGCCAAAGTGATGATAGAGCGTCGGCGCCGTCACGTTCGCGATGGAGCAGATCCGACGCGTCGAGAACTGCGCCCCGCCATCTTCGTCCAGCACCTGCAACGCGGCGTGGAGCAGAGTTTGGTATGTATCCATATCGATGGTATAGCACCGCTATAGCGGCGTGTCTATAGCAGTGCTATATCGGCGAGAAGCGCGGGAACGCGAATTGACCCCGCGCTCGCGGTCGTGCCAGTGGAGCGCAAGGCGGAGCACAGGGACGTGGAGCGGGCGACGGCGTGACGAAGGCATCAATCGTCGCCGACGACCGGCGCTCGAGCCGCGCCCATTCTGCGTTGCTGCCGGCGCTCGCCGCCGTCGCGGCGCTCGTCGTTTTCGCGCTTCAGGCCCTGGCCGCCTCACGGCTCGAACTGACGTTCGACGAGGCCTATTACGCGCTGTGGTCGCGAGGCCTCGCGTTCGGCTATCTCGACCATCCGCCCATGGTCGCCTACCTCATCCGCGCCTCGACCACGCTGTTCGGCGACTCGGATTTCGGCGTGCGCGCGCTGTCCCTTGCGCTGGTCGGCGCCTTGCCGGCGCTGATCGCGCTGATCGCCTGGCGGCTGTTTCGCTCGGCCGACGCGGCCGCGCTGGCCGTGCTGATGTGGATCGGCGCGCCGCTGGTGATCGCAGGCGCGGTGTTCGCCACCCCGGACGCCCCGCTCGTCCTGTTCTGGACGCTGGGGCTTGCGGCGCTGGTCGAACTCTGGCGGACCGGCCGCGCGCTGTGGGTGTTCGTCATCGGCCTCCTGTTCGGCCTGATGCTGCTGTCGAAATTCACTGCGGCGTTTTTCGCCGCCGGCGTCGGCCTCGCCACGCTCACGACCCCTTCGCTGCGCCGCTGGCTGCGGTCGCCCGCGCCCTGGGCGGCGCTCGCGCTCGCCGCCGTCGTGTTTGCGCCCAATGTGGTCTGGAACGCCGGGCACGGCTGGGCGACCTTCCTGAAGCAGGGCGGCCGAGCGGCGGCTGCCGGCTTCACCCCGTTCTACCTGGCGGAATTCGTCGCGAGCCAGATCCTGCTGATGAACCCGCTCGTATTCGCCGCCCTTGTCCCTGCGATCGCCGGGGTCTCCTGGCGGAAGACGGTCGCGCCCGGTTCGTCCGGCGAGGCCAGGCGGCTGCTCGCGAGCACGATCGCGCCGGCCGCGCTCTACTTCCTCATCCATGCGCTGCATGACCGGGTGCAGGGCAACTGGCTTGCGCCGCTGTTTCCCGCCTGCGCCGTCCTGTCCGGCGAGTGGGTCGGCCGGGCCCTGCGCGGGTCGGGGCCGACCCGCTTCGTCGCGCGCGGCGCCCTGCTCGCGGCGCCGCTGGCGCTGGCGGTGATGATCGCCGGCTTCGTTCAGGCGCTGACCGGGATCTTGCCGCTCGGCGCGGCGGACCCGACCGCCCGCCTCGAGGGCTTTCGCGACCTCGCCCGCGAGGTGGACGCCCGCGCCCGGGCCGAGGGCGCGCCTTACCTCCTGACCCACGGCTATGCGCTGACCTCTCTCATGACCCGCTACGGCGCGCCGTCGATCGCGGTGGTTCAGCCCGAGCAGCGCATCCGCTGGATTTTTTCGCCATCGCCGCCCGAATCTTTGTTTCAGAAGCCGGGCCTCGCGATCGCGGAGGCGGGGCGGCGGTTCGATCTGGTGCTCCGCATGCGCTATGCGCAGGTCGAACCGGCCGGGACCGTCGAGCGCCGGCGCGCCGGCCGTCCGGTCGAGACCTACGAACTGTTTCGCGTCGCCGACCCCTATGGGCCGGTGCTCGATCCGGCCTGTCCCAGCGCCGAGGTCGATCTGCAGCGGCGGTGCCGGCCATGACCGCGGAACCGCCGCACGGGCGCCGCGCCCGCGCCGAGGCGCGGGCGACCTTCGCCCGGGTCGGGACGCGCACCGGCCCGGCCCGCCTGTTCGAGACCGGCGGACTGCGCTGGCGCTTTCCCCGCGCGACCGACCCGTGCGAGGCCGTGCTGGTCAACACCGGCGGCGGCGTCGCAGGCGGCGATTCCTACCGGATCGACCTGGCTCTCGGGGCCGGCGCCGCGGTCGAGGCCACCACCACGGCGGCGGAAAAGATCTATCGCAGCGACGGTCCTGCGGCGCGCATCGACACGACGCTCGCGCTCGAAGCCGGCGCCCGGCTCGCCTGGCTGCCGCAGGAGACCATCCTGTTCGACAGCGCCCGGCTCGAGCGGACGCTGACGATCGACATGGCCGACGACGCCGAACTGCTTGCGGTCGAGACCCTGGTGTTCGGCCGCCTCGCCATGGGCGAGACGCGGATCGAGGCGCGGCTCGCCGATTCGTGGCGGCTCAAGCGCGGCGGCCGGCTGGTGTTCGCCGACGCGACCCGGCTCGACCATGCCGGGGCGACGCTCGACAGCCTGACGTCCGGCCGGGGGGCGAGGGCGGTCGCGACCCTGCTCGCCGCGGGGCCCGATATCGCAGCGCGGATCGACCCGCTCAGGACGGCGCTCGAAGCCGGCGGCGACGCGGTCGAGGCGGGCGCCAGCGCCTTCGACGGGCTGGTCGTCGCGCGCCTTTTGTCGCCGTCGCCGAGCCAGTTGCGCGCCGTCGCAATCGCCGCCATTGTTGCGCTGAGCGGGCGCGAACCGCCGCGCCTCTGGCGATAGCGAAAAAGACGAGGGGAGCCGCATGATTCTGACGCCGCGGGAGAAGGACAAGCTCCTGATCGCCATGGCCGCGATGGTGGCGCGAAGGCGGCTCGAACGCGGCGTCAAGCTGAACCATCCCGAGGCCGTGGCGCTGATCACCGACTTCGTCGTAGAGGGCGCGCGCGACGGCCGCTCGGTCGCCGAACTGATGGAGGCGGGCGCCCATGTGCTGACGGCGGATCAGGTGATGGACGGCATCGCCTCGATGATCCACGACGTCCAGATCGAGGCGACCTTCCCGGACGGCACGAAGCTCGTCACGGTGCACCATCCGATCCGCGGCGCCGACGAAGCCAACGCGCCCGGCGAAGTGCTGGCCGCGCCCGGCGACATCGTCATGAACGCGGGCCGCGAGACGGTGACGCTCGAGGTCTCCAACGCCGGCGATCGGCCGATCCAGGTCGGCTCGCATTACCATTTCTTCGAGGCGAATCCGGCGCTGAAATTCGACCGGGCGAAGACCAGGGGCTTCCGCCTCGACATTCCGGCCGGAACCGCGGTGCGCTTCGAGCCCGGCCAGTCCCGCTCCGTGCGGCTCGTCGCGCTTGCCGGCAAGCGCGAGGTCTACGGCTTCCGCCAGGAGGTGATGGGGAAGCTGTGAGGCATGGGGCATGCCTTGCGCGACATTCGCGGGCTCCTTACTTTTCTCGAGGTAAGGAATTCGGAGCAGGCCAATGACAGCAGCTCGCAAGAAGGCCGAACACGACTTCGGCGAGGCGACAGTCACCAGCAAGGGCCAGGTCACGGTGCCGAGCGCCCTGCGTCAGGCGCTCAACGTCGAGACCGGCGACCGTCTTCGCTTCGTCCAGGCGGAGGACGGAACGGTCCGGCTCGAAGCGCGGAAACGCCGCAGAATTGTGGACTTCGCCCGCGCCAACGCGTTCAGCCTCGGCGAGGCGGGGCTGGATCTCGACAAGGCGATCGACGAGGCGATCACCGAGGCGATGGAGGAGCGGGACCGAAGGAGCCGCCCGAAGGCGGGCGCATGATCGGCCTCGACACCAACGTCCTGCTCCGGCTGTTCATTGACGACGATCCGGCGCAATGCGAGCGCGCCCGGCGTTTCGTCGACGCCGCGGCGGATGACGAGCCGTGCGCCGTGAATTCGATTGTGCTCGCCGAGTTCGCGTGGACGCTTGCCCGTCATTATAAGAAGAACCGGTCGGAAGTCGCCCGCCTCGTCGCGGGCGTTCTTTCGATGGACGACCTCGAAGTTCCCCACCGTCGGGCGGCGGGCGAAGCGCTCCGCCTCTATCGCGCCGGCAAGGCCGACTTCGCCGACTATTTCCTCGCCGAGATCAACGCCGAGCTCGGCTGCGTCTCGACCGCGACCTTCGACGGCGCGGCCCTCGATTCCCCCGCCTTCTCACCCGTGCCTTGAGGCTTCCATGACGACCTCCCACCCCGCTTTCCCCCATATGTACGGCGCCTCCCTCTCGCGCGCGGACTACGCCGCCATGTTCGGCCCGACTGTCGGGGACCGCGTCCGCCTCGCCGACACCGACCTGTTCATCGAGGTCGAGAAGGACTTCACCGTCTACGGCGAGGAGGTGAAGTTCGGCGGCGGCAAGGTGATCCGCGACGGCATGGGGCAGGCGCAGACGACGCGCGCCGGCGGCGCGGTCGACACCGTGATCACCAACGCGTTGATCCTCGACTACTGGGGGATCGTGAAGGCCGACGTCGCGATCAAGGACGGAATGATCCACGCCATCGGCAAGGCCGGCAACCCCGACATCCAGCCGGGCGTCACCATCATCGTCGGGCCGGGCACCGAGGTGATCGCGGGCGAGGGCAAGATCCTCACCGCCGGCGGCTTCGACACCCACATCCACTACATCTGCCCGCAGCAGATCGAGGAGGCGCTGACCTCGGGCGTGACCTCGATGCTCGGCGGCGGCACCGGCCCGGCGACCGGCACGCTCGCCACCACCTGCACCCCCGGGCCCTGGCACATCGCCCGGATGATCGAGGCGGCCGACGAGTTCCCGATGAACCTCGGCTTCGCCGGCAAGGGCAACGCGTCAAAGCCCGCCGGCCTCGTCGAGCAGGTCAAGGCGGGCGCCTGCGCGCTGAAATTGCACGAGGACTGGGGCACCACCCCGGCCGCGATCGACTGCTGCCTCTCGGTCGCCGACGACCACGACGTGCAGGTGATGCTCCACTCCGACACGCTCAACGAATCCGGCTTCGTCGAGGACACGATCAAGGCGTTCAAGGGCCGCACCATCCACGCCTTCCACACCGAGGGCGCCGGCGGCGGCCACGCCCCCGACATCATGAAGGTCGTCGGCCTCGACAACGTGCTGCCGTCGTCGACCAACCCGACCCGGCCGTTCACCAGGAACACGCTCGACGAGCACCTCGACATGCTGATGGTCTGCCATCACCTCGATTCGAGCATCCCCGAAGACCTCGCCTTCGCCGAGAGCCGCATCCGCAAGGAGACGATCGCCGCCGAGGACATTTTGCACGACCTCGGCGCGCTCTCGATGATGTCGAGCGACAGCCAGGCGATGGGCCGCATCGGCGAGATGGTCATCCGCACCTGGCAGACCGCCGACAAGATGAAGCGCCAGCGCGGGCCGCTCGCCGGCGACGGGCAGGGCAACGACAACGCCCGCGCCAAGCGCTACGTCGCCAAGTACACCATCAATCCCGCCATCGCCCACGGCGTCTCGAAGCACATCGGCTCGGTCGAGAAGGGCAAGCTCGCCGACCTCGTGCTCTGGACCCCGGCCTTCTTCGGGGTGAAGCCGGATCTGGTGATCAAGGGCGGCATGATCGCGATCGCGCCAATGGGCGACCCGAACGCCTCGATTCCGACGCCCCAGCCGGTGCACTATCGGCCGATGTTCGGCGCCTACGGCAAGGCGAAATACGCGACCTCGCTCACCTTCGTCTCCGACGCGGCGCTCGAGGCCGGGATCGCCCGCAAGCTGAAGATCCAGAAGCGCGTCGTGGCGGTCGAGAACACCCGCGGCGACCTGCGCAAGGCGAGCATGATCCACAACGGCGCGACGCCGAAGCTCGAGATCGACCCGGAGACCTACGAGGTCAAGGCCGACGGCGAGCTACTGACCTGCGAGCCGGCGGACAAGTTGCCGATGGCGCAACGGTACTTCTTGTTCTGAACCGTTTGCGGCGGCGTCCCGCCCATCGCCGTCGCGGATCGCCCGGAAGCGATCAGCTCGGCTCGGGCGGGATGGAGCCTTGATCTAACGGCCTTCGTCGACGATACGGTTGCGCTGGACGCTGAGGTCGATCGCGCCGTCGGACGTCGCGATGCGGGACTCGACCCCATCCCGGGCTTCAGGTACTGCTGGCGCCCAATCCGTAAATCCCGCTACCCGAGTTCGGAGCCTTGATCCGGCGGCTGACGGCCTTTGACAGGGCTCGCCGATCGCCCCTTCTTGCCCGCCAAGACTTCGACGGCCAAGTCCGGCTGATCCTGAACCCGGCCGACCCCCAACCCTCGCAGGGGCCGCTTACATTCCGCGGACCTCATCCTGTGTCGAAGGATGAGCCAGCAGGCGCCGGCGCAGCCGACCTGTCAAACTTCGTCCTGGGCTTGTCGAATGACGCTCCAGATGGCGCGACGGCGCAGCTCCGCTGGATCATCCTTCGACAGGCTCCGGATGAGGTCCGGGCAGGGCTCACCGCCCAGGCGGCGGGCTTGTTGGTACAGGCGGAAACAAGCGAGGGGCGCCATGTCGGAGAATTCAACGGTCGTCGAGCAGACGAAAAGCGCGACTTCGGCGCAGGTGCGGCGGCCCCGCCCCCTCCCGCGGCGCCTACCGAATATTGGGAGCATATCTCCCGAAACGGGCGGCTATTCGACCATGATCATGACGCTTATGCCTTGGGTATCGGCAATCGCCGAGTAACCAACGCTGCCCTCGAACCGAGAACCCCCATCGATCCACGCGAAGCAGAGAGTTCGGCGCGCCAGGTAACAAGCGCGAAGTGCGCTTCGTAAGTCTCGATGAAGGGCAATGCCTTTCACAAAGCAGCGGAAATGCTGACGGCCGCAATGCGACCGAGTTCCCATTCGCCCAGAGGAGTCAAACCCATGAACGCCAAGCTCAACCGCACCGTCGCTTTCGCATTTCTCGGCGTGTTCGCCTTCGCCGGCGTCGCCGCCGCTCAGGACAAGATGGCGACCGACGCCATGAAGGGCGACGCGATGAAGGCCGACGCCATGAAGGGCGACGCGATGAAGGCCGACGCCATGAAAGGCGACGCGATGAAGGCCGACGCGATGAAGGGCGACGCCATGAAGGCGGACGCCATGAAGCCGGCCAAGTAATCCACACATCCAGTCCGCTCCGCGCCGTCGCGGAGCGGGCATTCCGGGACCGTCAGCCGAGGGATCAAGCGATGACGCTCCTTGCAGCCGCGCAATCGAAAACTCCGGCGCCGTCGCGCTGGATGCTGGTTCATCGTCACGCGCTCGCGACCCGCATCACCCACTGGATCAACGCGCTGTGCGTGACGGTCCTGCTGATGAGCGGCCTCCAGATTTTTCTAGCGCATCCCGCGCTCTACCTGGGCCAGTTCGGCGCGGATTCGGACCGGCCTGTCTTCGAGATCGGCGCCGAAGCCAACCAGGCCGGCGCCCAACGCGGCTTCGTCCGGCTGGGATCGGCGGCGATAGACACGACCGGCGTCCTGGGCCTCGTCCCCAATGCCGACGGCGATCTGACCGAGCGCGCCTTTCCGCGCTGGGCGACGATCCCGGGCTGGCGGAGCCTGGCCCTGGGGCGGCGCTGGCACTTCTTCTTCGCCTGGCTATTCGTCGCCAACCTGGCCGCCTACTACCTCTTCGGGCTCATCAACGGTCATCTGCGGCGCGATCTCGCGCCGACCCGCGAGCAGTTGCGGCCGCGGGCGATCTTGGCCGACATCGTCGATCACCTGCGGCTGAGGTTTCCCAAGGGCGAGGCGGCGCGCCGCTACAATCCGCTCCAGAAACTGGCCTATGTCGGCGTCGTCGTCGCGCTGCTTCCCGTCATGATCCTGACCGGGCTCACCATGTCGCCGGGCATGGACGCGCTTCTCCCCTGGCTTGTCGATCTGTTCGGCGGCCGGCAGTCGGCCCGGACCCTTCATTTCATGACGGCCGGGCTGCTGGTCCTGTTCGTGATTGTGCACTTGACCATGGTGCTGCTCGCCGGACCGATCAACGGCGTTCGGGCGATGATTACCGGAAAACTTGCGATTTCGGAGGAGGACGATCATGAGCCGCATTCTGCTCGCAAGGCGTAAGACGCTCGGACGACGCCAGTTTCTCGGCCTCGGCGCCGCCGGCTTGGGCGCCGCCCTGCTCGGCGGCTGCGACCGGCTCTCGGAGGCTCCCAGCTTCCAGGAGCTTCTCGGCTCGGCCGAGGGGCTGACCTATCGCGTGCAGCGGCTGCTGGGCGGCCGGAGAACCCTGGCGCGCGAGTTTTCCGCGGCCGATCTCTCGCCCGACTTCAAGGTCAACGGCACCCACGCGCCCGACACGCCGGCCTATGCGGCGTTGCGGGAGAGCGGATTCGCCGACTGGCGACTTCGGGTCGATGGGCTCGTGGTCAGGCCGCTGGATGTGTCGCTGGCCGATCTTGCCGCGATGCCCCAGAAAACCCAGATCACCCGTCACGACTGCGTCGAGGGCTGGAGCGCGATTGGCAAGTGGCAGGGCGTTCCGCTCGCCGATGTGCTGAACCGCGCTGGGCTCCAGCCGGCGGCGCGTTTCGCCGTGTTCCATTGCGCCGACATGTACGAGCGCGCCGCCGACGGCACGGGCCAATATTACGAGAGCATCGACCTGATCGACGCCTTTCATCCCCAGACCATTCTGGCGCATCGCTTCAACGACGAGTCCCTATCGGTCGGGCATGGCGCGCCGCTGAGGCTCAGGGTCGAACGCCAGCTCGGCTACAAGCAGGCGAAATACGTGATGCGTATCGAAATGACCGACCGGCTCGACCGGTTGGGTCGCGGCAAGGGCGGATTCTGGCCCGACCGGGGTTACGAATGGTACGCCGGAATTTGAGGCGGCTTCCGGCGCCACGGTTCAGCCGGCGTATTCGACCCCGAGCGACCGAAAGACCGCCAAAGCCTTCGCCCGGGCGGCGATCGTCGCCCGGACATGTGGTCGCTGCGCCACATGGGCAAGATAGCCGGCGGCGCTGGGCAGGCGCTCCTCCAGCATGTCGGCTCCGTAGATTTTCACGGTCGCCTGCCGAACGTAGTCGAGGTGGAAGTAGGCCGCGCAGTCTGCGGCGGTGAACGCCATTTCGTAAGCGTGGGGCGAAAAACTGGACAATCGGGACAACGCCCCGAGTCCGGCGGCCAGTTTTTCCCGAACGTCGCTCTTGGTCTCGTCCGAAACGACGCCGCCGAAGAAGGCTTCCCGGTAGAGGCGGCGCGCGACCCATTCGACATTGAGTTCGAGATGCTGGATCAGCTCCCGGCATTTCGCGCGGGCGAACGGCGCCTCGGGCAACAGGGGCCGGTCCGGGTGGCTGTCCTCCAGGTATTCCAGGATAACCTGCGACTCCGAGAGGGCGCCGTATTCGGTCTCGATATAGGGAATGCGGCCCAACGGCGACGATTGGAGAAAGCCCTCGCGCTCCCATGGATAGGTCACGGATTCGACGAAGGGTATGTCCTTCTCCAGAAGGATCAACTTCAGTTTATTGTAATAATTGCTCACGCCAAAGCCGCACAGAGTAATCATTCGGCCGTCCCCGTTCATGACGGCGATCATCAAGCAGACTAATGACGACGATTGATAGTCATTTGTTCGGGCGTCGAGCGCGTTTGATCGACGACAGCCCCGGCCGGATCCCCGCCGACCGGCTCGGCGGCGTCGGGGGGTCACGTCAAACGGGAAGCCGCCGCGCGCAGCGACGCGACCTCGGCTTCGAGCGCGCGGATGCGGTCGTCGCGTTCGGCGAGCGCGGCGTCGATGTCGGACGCCGCGAGCCTGAGCGGGATATGCTGCGGACAATTGGCGTCCCAGGCCGAGACCGCGAACAGGATCGCCTGCGACGGCCTCGCCCGATAGCCCTGCGGCATCAGCGTCGCCGTCAGGGTATCGTCGCCTTCGACGACCCGAGCCTCGCCCCAGATCTTGACCCGCCGCCGCGTGGCGTAGTCGATCAGGAACAGGTGCGCCCGCGGGTTTTCCGCGAGATTGCCGAGCGTGATGAATTGCCTGTTGCCGACAAAGTCGGCGAAGCCGAGAGTCGTTTCGTCGAGGACGCGCAGGAACCCCTTCGGCCCGCCCCGGTGCTGAACGTATGGCTGGCCGTCGCGGCTCGCGGTCGCCAGGAACACGCTGGTCTGCTCGGCGATGAATTGCGCGAGTTCGGCCGTGACGCGCGTCGGCCAGCCGCCGCGCTCCTCGAGAGCGGCGTAGGCGGAACGCGAGCCCTTGCGCATCTGCACGGCCTTGACGGCGGGCGTGAATGCGACATCGCTCGAGCTGCTTCGGTCGGATTCTCCCATAGCGAGGCCCTCACAGTCCGAGATCGCTGAGCGACGGATGGTCGCTCGGACGAGGCCCGAGCGGCCAATGGAACAGGCGATCCTCTTGCCCGATCGGCGCGTCGTTGATGCTGGCGATGCGAAGGCGCATCAGCCCGTCCGCGTCAAATTCCCAGTTCTCGTTTCCATAGGCGCGAAACCAGCGATTCTCCGCATCGCGCCATTCATAGGCGAAACGCACGGCGATGCGGTTCAGGCGAAAGCCCCAGATCTCCTTGATCAGGCGATAGTCGAGCTCCCTTCGCCACTTGCGCGTGAGGAAAGCCTCGATCGCCGGTCGTCCTTGCAGGAACTCCGTACGGTTGCGCCAGCGGCTGTCGACCGTATAGGCGAGCGCCACCCGCGCGGGGTCCCGCGAGTTCCAGGCGTCTTCGGCCATGCGCGCCTTGCGCATGGCCGAGTCGAGATCGAAGGGGGGGAGAGGCGGGCGGCTCATGGGGCTCCTCGATCGGGGAGAAGGGGACGATAGAGGAGCGTCGATGGACGCCCCTCTGTTCGATCAGGCCGCTTCGCCGACGGCGACCACGGGAAAGTCGATGTCGGTCGCGGCAACCGAATTGACGGAGTTGGTCCAGGTGTTCAGGGCGACATGGAGGACGATCTCGATCACCTGGGCGTCGTCGTAGCCGGCGAGCTTGACCGCCTGCAGGGCGGCTTCGCCGACATGACCGCGTTCGCGCGCGACCTTGGCTGCGAAAGCCACGGCCGCGTCGGCTTTCGGGTCGTTGGAATGGCCGCGGCGATTGGCGGCGATCTCGGAATCGTCGAGCTTCGCGACCGCCTTGGCCAGATGGGTGTGCGCGGACAGGCAGTAGTCGCACCCATTGACCTCGGCCACCGCGAGCGCGATGCGTTCGCGCGTCTTTGCCGGCAGGGCGCCCTTGGCGAGGGCGGCGGAAAGACCGAGATAGCCCTCGAGCGCCGCCGGGCTCAGAGAAACGAGCCGGAACAGGTTGGGGACGAAGCCGACCTGCTTGTTCACGGCCTCGAGCATGGCGCGGGAAGCGGCGGGGGCGTCGGCGATCGTCGCGGGAATCGGAAAGCGGGACATGGCTGGCTCCTGATAGGGTGGTTCCTCGGCCAAAAAGCCGACATCCAGACGCTATCGCCTTCCATTCCGATCAAACAGATGACATTATCGGAAGCTGTCCTCTCGAAATGTGAAAGCAATCATGGATCGCCTCGAAGCCATGTCGATCCTGCTGACGGTGTGCGAGACCGGCAGCCTTTCCGCCGCCGGGCGACGGCTCAACGTCCCGCTGGCGACCGTCAGCCGCAAGGTCTCGGAGCTCGAGGCGCATCTGGGGACGCGGCTGTTCAACCGATCGAGCCGCCGGTTCACGCCAACCGACGCGGGCCTCGGCTACATTGCGGCCTGTCGCCGCATTCTCGACGACGTGGAGGAGGCGGAGCGCGTCGCCTCCGGCGAGTTTCGCTCGCCCAGGGGCGACCTGATCATCACCGCGCCGATCGTGTTCGGCCGCCTCCACCTGCTGCCGGTCGCGATCGATTTCTTGCGCACTTACCCCGACGTCGACATCCGGATCGTCTTTGGCGACCAGATGGTCGACCTGCTCGAGGATCACGTCGATCTCGCTCTGCGCATCGGCGCGCTGCCCGACAGCGGCCTGGTCGCGATTCGTCTCGGGACGATCCGCCACGTCGTCTGCGCCAGTCCGGCGTATCTCGCTGATCACGGCGTCCCGGGCGACCCGACCGAACTCGAGACTCGCGCCTGCGTCGCCTTCCAGACCTTGACCGCGGGCGGCCTCTGGAAGTTCAACGAAGCGACGATCGCGCCGCGCGCCCGGCTGGTCGTAACGACGGCGGAAGCCGCGATCGCGGCGGCGATCGCCGGGGTCGGCCTTACGCGGGTCTTGAGCTATCAGATCGAGGAAGCGGTGCGCGCCGGCGCGCTCGTCACTGTGCTCGATCGGTTCGAGCCGGCGCCGTCGCCAGTCAGCCTCGTGCATGCCGGGGAAAAGCTGTTGCCGCTCAAGTTGCGGGCGTTTCTGGACTTCGCCACCCCGAAGCTGAAGGCCCGAGTCGCCGCGGCGGCGCTCCCGGCGGCGGATGCGGAAAAGGGCATTTCGCCCTGAAGGGCGACCCGATCGCCGCAGGAGGCCGCCGCAAGCCGCCGATAGCGCGGCCGCCGCCTCCGCCCCTCACGCCTTGCGCGGCGCTCCCGCGACATAGGTCTGGCGCACCGCGCGGTCGTCGCCGAGCAGCATCAGCACGAACAGCTCCTCATCGAGGCTTGCCGCCCGCTCCATCCGGTGCGCCATCGCCGGAGTCGCGCGGGCGTCGAGCACGACCAGGTCGGCGTCCTTCCCCGGCTCGATCGAGCCGATCGCGGGGTCGAGGCTCAGCGCCCGGGCGTTGCCGAGGGTCATCTGATAGAAGGCCTCGCCCGCCGGCCAGGACTGGCCGTTGAGCTGCAGCACCTTGTAGCCTTCCGAGGCCGTGCGCAGCATCGAATAGCTGGTGCCGCCGCCGACGTCGGTGGCGAGCCCGATCCGCACCCCGGCGTCGACCAGCCGCGCCCGGTCGAACAACCCTGAGCCAAGGAACAGGTTCGAGGTCGGGCAGAAGGCCGCGACCGAGCGGCTCTCCGCCATGGCGGCGACCTCGTCGCCGGTCATGTGGATGCAATGGCCGAACACGGAGCGCGGCCCGAGCAGGCCGGCGCGGGCGTAGACGTCGAGATAGTCGCGCGCCTCGGGAAACAGTCTTCCGACGAACTCGATCTCGTCGGCGTTCTCGTCGACATGGGTCTGCATGTAGACGTCGGGAAATTCCCGCACCAGCGCGCCGGCCGCGTCGAGCTGGGCCGCGGTCGAGGTGACCGCGAAGCGCGGCGTCACCGCATAGGCGAGCCGGCCGCGGCCGTGCCATTTTTCGATCAGCGCGCGGCTCTCGTCGTAGCTGGCTTGCGCCGTGTCGAGCAGCGCTTTCGGCGCGTTGCGGTCGAGCATCACCTTGCCGGCGATCATGCGGGCGCCGGCCTGCTCGGCGGCGGCGAAGAACACGTCGGCCGATTGCGGATAGACCGCGCCATAGACGAGCGCGGTCGTCGTGCCGTTGCGAAACAGTTCGGCGAGGAAGAAGTCGGCGACGCGCGCGCAATGAGCGGGATCGGCGAAGCGCTGCTCCTCGACGAAGGTGTAGTTGTGCAGCCAGTCGAGCAGTTGCGCGCCGTAGGATGCGATCACCTGGGTCTGGGGATAATGGATGTGGACGTCGATCAGGCCGGGCATGACCAGCGCGCCGCGATGATCGTCGACGACGGCGTCGGCGGGGGCGCGGGCGAGCAGGTCGCGCGCTTCGCCGACTTCGGCGACTCGCCCTCCGGCGACCCGGATCGCGCCGTCCTCGATGTAGCGCCGCGCGGACGGGCCGGCGGTCGCCGGATCGTCGGCGAAGCTCAGGATGCGCCCGCGGATGATGCGATCGCCCGCGCTCATGCGAGCGCGTCCGCGAGGCGCAACGCGGCGATGCGGTCGATTTCCGCGAGCGCGGTCCGCGTCTCGGCGTCGGAATCGTTGGCGAGGCGGCGCTCGAACGCCGCGACGATCTCGGCCTTGCTCCTGCCTTTGACCGCCATGATGAACGGCATGGCGAAGCGGGCGCGATAGGCGTCGTTGAGGGCGGTGAATTTCTCCCGTTCGTCGGGCGTGAGCCGGTCGAGGCCGGCGCTCGCCTGCTCGCCGGTGGAATCGGCGGTGAGCGCCTTGGCCTCGGCGAGCCGTCCGGCCAGGTCGGGATGGGCGAGGATCAGCGTGCGCCGCGCCTCGTCGCTTCCTTTGGCCGCGGCGGCGGCCATCGCCCGGGCCAGTCCGTCCGCCGTGTCGGCGTCGGCCGGCAGGCCGGCGTCGTAGGCGGCCGCGGCGATCCAGGGCGAGTGCTCGTAGACGCCGCCGAAGCGCTCGACGAACAGCGTCCTGGTGAGCGTGGTCGGCCTCCAGCCGCCCGGCGGGGGGTGCTTGCGGATCCAGTGGCGGGCGATATCGAGCCGGGTCGGGACCCAGGCCTTGTCGTGCGCCAGCACGTAGTCGAGGAAGCGCGCGAGCGAGGCCGCCCGGCCCGGCCGGCCGACGAGTCGGCAGTGCAGGCCGACCGACAGCATCTTCGGCGCCACGTCGCCCTCGGCGTAGAGCGTGTCGAACGAGTCCTTGAGGTAGGCGTAGAACTGGTCGCCGGAATTGAAGCCCTGCGGCGTGGCGAAGCGCATGTCGTTGGTGTCGAGCGTGTACGGGGTGACGAGCTGCGGCCCGCGCGGGCCTTCGAGCCAGTAGGGCAGGTCGTCGGCGTAGGAATCGGCGCAATAGACGAAGCCGCCTTCCGCCATGCCGAGGCGGATGGTGTTGAGCGACGAGCGCCCCTGGTAGAAGCCGAGCGGACGCTCGCCGGCGACCTCCGCGTGGATGCGAATCGCCTCGGCGATGTGCTTCGCCTCGACCTCGGGCGGGATGTCACGGTAGTCGATCCACTTGAGGCCGTGCGTGGCGATCTCCCACTTCGCCTCGTTCATCGCCGCCACCGCCTCGGGGTTGCGCGCCATGGCGGTCGCAACGCCGTACACGGTCACGGGGACGGCGCGCTCGGTGAACAGGCGGTGCAGCCGCCAGAATCCGGCGCGCGAGCCGTATTCGTAGATCGACTCCATGTTCATGTGGCGCTGGCCCGGCCAGGGGGCCGCGCCGACGATCTCCGACAGGAAGGCCTCGGAGGCGGCGTCGCCATGGAGGATGTTGTTCTCGCCGCCCTCCTCGTAGTTGATCACGAACTGCACCGCGACCCGCGCCCCGCCCGGCCAGTCGGCGAACGGCGGCGTGCGCCCGTAGCCGACCATGTCGCGCGGATAATCGTCCTTGCCCGTCATGCTTCTTCGTCCCCCGCGCGCAGCGTCGTGATCGGCCAAGGCTACGATAGGTCGCGGTTTGCTCCAACCCGGCAAATGCTTCACAAGAGTGCCGCGCCGCCCAGCCCGCCGAAGAGACCCATGACCGACATCTCGCTGCGTTTCGAGCCGCCGTTCGCATTCCTCGTCCTCGACCGCCCGGAGCGGCGCAACGCCGTGTCGCGCGCCATGTGGCGGGCGATGCCCGCGATCAAGGCCGAGATCGAGGCGCGCGAGGACGCGCTGGTGGTGCTGGTCGAAGGGGCGGGCGGGCATTTCAGCGCGGGCGCCGACATCTCCGAATTCGACGAGGTCTACAAGGACGCCGCCGCCGCGCGCCAATACGGCGACGACATCCAGGAAGGTCTCGCGGCGCTGGCGGCGATCGACCGGCCGACGATCGCGGTGATGCAGGGCAACGTGGTCGGCGGCGGGATCGCGATCGCGCTCGCCTGCGACCTGCGCTTCTGCGACGCCGACGCCTATCTCGCCGTCACCCCGGCGCGGCTGGGGCTGGTCTACGGCTGGACCGAGAGCCGTCGCCTCGTGGAGCTGGTCGGCCCGGCCCGCGCCAAGGACATTCTGTTCACCGGACGGCGGATCGAAACCGACGAAGCGCTGGCGATCGGCCTGATCGACCGCCGGGTCGAGGCCGCGCTGCGCGACACCGTGATCGGCTACGCCCGCGGCCTCGCCGAGCTCAGCCAGACCTCGATCCGCTGCGCCAAGCGCGCCGTCGACGCGATCGCCGCCGGCCTGCCCTCCGAGACGCCGGCGTTCCGCGCGCTCGTCGAACAGGGCGCGCTCGGGCCGGACTTCGCCGAGGGCCGCCGCGCCTTCGCTGAAAAGCGCCCGGCGCGGTTCACCTTCCGCGGTCCCACCTCCGCCGTGCCGCGGGCGTGACGCCGCTCACGCTCGCCACCCTCACGCTGGTCGGCTTCGTCTCCGCTTTCGTCGATTCGATCGCCGGCGGCGGCGGCCTGCTGACCCTGCCGGCGCTGGCGCTGGCCGGGCTCGATCCGGTGGCCGCGATCGCCACCAACAAGCTCGCCTCGACCTTCGGCTCGGGTTCGGCGACGCTCGCGTTCTGGCGCGCCGGCAAGCTCGAGTCCGCAATGGCGCCGGCGGCGGTGGCCGCTGGCCTCGGCGCCGGACTTGGCGCGCTTGCGCTGCCGTTTGCGCCGCGCGCGCTGCTCACCGCGGCGCTGCCTCTCGTCCTGATCGCCGTCGCGCTCTATTTCGCCTTCGCGCCGAGCCTCGGCGACCGGGAGCGCCCGGCCCGCCTTTCGCTCGCCGGATTCGCCGCGACGCTGGCGCCGGCCATCGGCTTCTACGACGGCGTGTTCGGGCCGGGCGCCGGCGCCTTCTACATGGTCGCGCTGGTGGCGCTGTCCGGCCTCGGCCTGATCCGGGCGATGGCCGGGGCGCGCTTCGCCAATTTCGGCAGCAACGTCGGGTCGCTCGCCGTCTACGCCCTCGCGGGTCATATCCTGGTCCCGGCCGGCCTTGCGATGGGGGCGGGCGCGTTCCTCGGCGCGCGGGTCGGCGCCTACGCCGCGCTGCGAGCCGGCGCGCGGCTGGTGCGGCCGCTGATCGTCGCGATGAGCTGCGCCATGGCGGCGAAGCTGATGGCGGCTCCGGGCGGGTTGTTTTCCTGGGTGTGGACGGCCGTCGGCGGCGGTTGACGGCGGCCGAAGGAAGCGCTTATAAGCCCGCCATCCAGGCTGGGCGCGCTCCCGGCCTCATTCTTTTTGCGTCAGCGCGCGTCTCGGAAACGCGCATGAGGGAAGTGATACATGGCCAACACCAAGTCGGCCCAGAAGGCCGCCCGCCAGACCGTCCGCCGCACCGCGGTCAACAAGTCGCGCCGCAGCGAGATGCGCACCTTCGTGCGCAAGGTCGAGGAGGCGATCGCCTCCAAGGATCCAAAGGCGGCGGCCGAGGCGCTGCACGCCGCCGAGCCGAAGCTCGCCCGCGCCGCGCAGAAGGGCATCGTTCACCGCAACGCCGCCTCGCGCAAGATTTCGCGCCTGACCAAGCGCGTCAAGGCGCTCGCCGGCTGAAGCTGCTCGAGGCGAAGCCTGCGCGCCGCCTCCTCGCGGCGAACAGGATTCGACGGACGCGCGCCGATGACGACCGAACCCGCAGCGCCAACCGATGCGCCCCCGGACCGGCTGAGCGTCGATCCGGCGAGCCGGCATTACAGCGAGGCCGCCCTCACGAGGGGCGTGGGCGTGCGCTTTCGCGGCGCCGAGCGCAGCGACGTCGAGGAATATTGCGTCAGCGAGGGCTGGATCCGCGCGCCGGTCGGCAAGACCCGCGACCGCAAGGGCAATCTTCTGCTGATCAAGCTGACCGGGCCGGTCGAGCCCTATTTCCTGACGTCCGCCTCCGCTGCTGACGGAAACTGACAGCGGCGCCGGCTAAGGATCGCTCCGTTCAATGGAGCCGATCCCATGTCAGATGTTTCCTTTCTTATCGTTTATGTCGACGACGTCGCCCGCAGCGAAGCCTTCTATGCTTCGATCCTCGGGCGCCCGGCGGTCGAATCCTCGAAAACCTTCGCCATGCTGCCCGCGGCTCCCGGCCTGATGCTGGGCCTGTGGAAGCGCGACGGCGTGAGGCCGGCGGCGAATCCGGCCGGCGGCGGCGAGATCGCCTTCACCGCAGCCGACCGCGCCGAAGTCGAGGCGCGCTGCGCCGAATGGCGCGCCAGGGGCGTCACGATCGCGCTGGAGCCGACCGCGATGGACTTCGGCTACACCTTCGTCGCGCTCGATCCGGATGGCCAGCGTCTGCGCGTGTTCGCGCCGACCGGCGGCTGATCACTTCCCCGACCGCGCGCGGAACTTCGCCACGACGTCGCTGAACTCGTCATAGGTCAGCGCCGCCGCGACGAGGTAGGGGCCGATCAGATAGACCGGCGTTCCCTGCAATCCGAGCGCTTTCGCCTGCGCGGCGTTGCGCCGGATGAGCGCCATGATCTGGCTGTCGTTGGCGGCGAGATCCCTGTCCAGACGGGTCATGTCGACGCCCGACGAACCGACGGCGGCGCGCATCGCGCTCTCCAAGCCTTGGCCGCGCATGGCCATCAACGCGGCGTGCGCGGCTGGGTATTTCCCCTGATATTTCGCCGCCAGCGCGAGGCGTGCGGCGTAGACCGAACTCTGCGCCAGGATCGGCCAGTCCTTGGCGACGAGGCGGATCTTGCCGTCGTCCGACACCAGCCGCTGCAGCCCGGGTTCGGCGCGTTTGCAGAAGGGGCAGTTGTAGTCGAGGAAGGCGACGATAGTGACGTCGCCGTCCGGATTTCCGCTGACGGGGGCTGCGGGGTCGTTGAGGATCGCCTCGACGTCGACGCCGTTCGGGGCGGCGGCGAGGGTTCGCGACCCTGACGCCGCGGCGAGCAGCGCCGCCGAGGCGACCCAGAGGCCGGTCGAGAACCGCCTGCGGTCCATCGTGGAAACTGTCGAAGCCATCGGGGCGTCGCCAGTCGACTTCAATCCCACGGGCGACTGGCGAAAGGACGCTTGGCGCGGGGCAGGCGCGGGCCCCTCCGCGCCGCTTTGCCGAGAGCCTTTCACAGTCCTTCGAACAGGGCGGTCGAGAGGTAGCGCTCGGCGAAGGAGGGGATGATCGCCACGATCGTCTTGCCGGCGTTCTCCGGGCGGCGGCCGAGCTCGATGGCGGCGGCGAGCGCCGCGCCGGAGGAAATGCCGACCGGCACGCCTTCCGTCCGCGCCACGAGGCGCGCGGTGTCGAACGCGGTCTGGTTGCCGACCGCGACGATCTCGTCGATCACGCCCTTGTCGAGCACCGGCGGCACGAAGCCCGCGCCGATTCCCTGGATCTTGTGGGGGCCGGCGGCGCCGCCCGCGAGGACCGGCGAATCTTCCGGTTCGACCGCGACGATTTTCACCGAGGGCTTGCGGGCCTTCAACACCTGACCGACGCCGGTGATCGTGCCGCCGGTGCCGACGCCCGAAACCACGATGTCGACCGCGCCGTCGGTGTCGTTCCAGATCTCCTCGGCGGTGGTGCGGCGATGGATGTCCGGGTTGGCCGGGTTTTCGAACTGCTGAGGAATGACCGCGCCCGGAGTCGCGGCCAGAATCTCGTTGGCCTTGGCGATCGCGCCCTTCATGCCCTGGGCCGCAGGGGTAAGCACAAGCTCGGCGCCGAGCAGCGCCAGCATTTTGCGGCGCTCGATCGACATGGACTCCGGCATGACCAGGATCAGCTTGTAGCCGCGCGCGGCGGCGACGAAGGCGAGGGCGATGCCGGTGTTCCCCGAGGTCGGCTCGATCAGCACGCCGCGTCCCGGAGCGATCTTGCCCTGCGCCTCGAGCGCGTCGACCATGGCGACGCCGATGCGGTCCTTCACGCTCGCGATCGGATTGAAGAATTCGAGCTTGCCGAGCAGACGGGCGGCGACTCCAGTCTCCTTGGCGAGGCGATCGAGGGCGACGAGCGGCGTGTCGCCGATCGTGTCGGTGATCGAGGCGTACACCCTCCCCCGGCCGGGCTTCCGGTCGGCGCCTGAACTTTTCGTCATCGCGTGCTTCTCCATCGGCGGCGCGCCGCCGGACCCGAAGGTCCGACGGCGAAATTCAACCGTCCCGCTCTATAGGACAGCGGCTATAGCGACGCTAGATGGCGAAATCTCCGGCGGCCTTCTCGTCCTCGAGCACATGGGCCTGTTCGGCCGTTTCGCACATGGACTCGACCGTGATCACGTCGAGATTGGCGAGGAACGACTCGCCAGCCTTTCTCACCGTCGGATCGATGACGCGCTCGAGCAGCAGCGAGTTCGCGCCCAGGTCCTCCGGGTCGGCGGTGCTCAGCGACATCGCGGTGCGGACGATTTCTCCGACCGTGATCCGGCGACGCTCGCGGGCCAGTTCGTAGCCGCCCCGCGGACCGCGCACGCCCTTGAGAATCTTGGCGTGGACAAGGCCCTGCAGCAGGGTCTCCAGGTGCCGGGGAGGCAGTTTGTGGCGGGCCGCCAAGGCCTTCGCGGCAACCGGCGCCGACCGCGAATGCAGCGCGACGTCGACAACGGCGGCGATGGCGAGCACGCTTCGTCGCGACAGCAGATTCATCTCAATTCTCCTACGATGAGCGCCCGGTGGAGCCAAATCCCTTTGCGCCCCGAACGCTCGTTGTGAGCCGCTCGCCCGAAATGAGGGCGACGCGTTCCACAGGACAGACGACGAGTTGCGCAATACGCGCGCCCCGCCGAACGACAAATGGCTTGTCTCCAAAATTGATGAGTATGACGCCGATCTCTCCTCGATAATCGGCGTCAATCGTTCCCGGGCTGTTCAGCACGGTCACGCCATCACGCAAAGCCAGACCTGACCGGGGACGGACCTGCGCTTCAAAACCCTTGGGCAATTCGATTGTCAACCCGGTCGGGACCAACGCCCGAGCCCCGGGAGCCATGACGACCTCCTGGTCGGCGGGCAATGCCGCCACGAGGTCCATCCCAGACGCATCTTCACTCTCATACGCCGGCAATTGCAAGCCCTCGGCGTGCGCCAGCAGTTTGTAAACAACTGAAATCATGAACGCTTCGCGAGTTCAGCGGAGAGCCGGGCGACGAGTCGGCGAGCGACCTCCGCCTTGCTCATCGCGGGCCAGGACTCGACTCCGTCGGCGCTGATCACCTGCACCTGGTTGGTATCGCCCCCGAAAGTCGTAGTTCCTTCGGCAACACTATTGGCGATGATCAGATCACAGCCTTTTCTTTGGAGTTTGGACTTCGCGTTGTCGATCACGTGCTCGGTCTCTGCCGCGAATCCAATCACGACCGTTGGACGTGGCTTGGTCTTCTTTGAGACCTCCGCAAGTATATCGGGGTTTTCGACAAGCGAGAGTGTCGGAGGACCTAGGGCGCCTTTCTTGATCTTCTCGCCTTCGACATGTTCGACCCGCCAATCCGCCACCGCAGCGGCCGCGACGAAGGCGTCGGCGGGCAGAGCCGCGGCGACGGCCGCCCGCATTTCTCGCGCCGATTCGACATGAACGACGGTCACGCCCGGGGGATCGGGCAGGGCGACCGGGCCGCTGACGAGGGTCACCCTTGCGCCGGCGCCAGAAGCGGCTTGCGCAATTGCATGTCCCTGGCGTCCCGACGATCGGTTGCCAATGAAACGAACAGGATCAATCGCCTCGAAAGTGGGACCCGACGTGACGATCACGTGACGGCCCGCGAGGGCCGAATCACCCGGCGCCAGCATCGCTTCGATCGATTCGACGATCGCGGAAGGCTCCGCCATGCGGCCGGGGCCGAATTCGCCGCAGGCCATCGACCCCTCGTCCGGTCCGACGAAGGCGACCCCGTCGGCTTCGAGGCGGGCGACGTTCCTTTGCGTCGCCGGGTGCAGCCACATCCGCACGTTCATCGCCGGCGCGACGAGCACCCGCTTGTCGGTCGCGAGCAGGAGCGTGGTCGCGAGGTCGTCCGCGTGGCCGCCGGCCATGCGCGCGAGCAGGTTCGCGGTCGCGGGCGCGACGACCACGAGGTCGGCCGAGCGGGACAGTTCGATGTGGCCGATCAGGGCTTCGTCGGTCAGGCTGAAAAGCTCATGGCGGACCTGCTGGCCGCTCAAGGTGGCGGCCGCGAGCGGCGTGACGAACGCCTGCGCCGAGGCGGTCATCACGACCTGGACCGCGGCGCCCCGGTCGCGCAGGCGGCGAATCAGCTCCAGCGCCTTGTAGGCCGCGATCCCGCCGCCGATGACGAGGAGGATGCGCGCAGCGGACAAGGCACCGTTCATGATCGCATTCCTGCCTCGCTTGGCGAGCGCGCCGAATCATAAGTGCGTCGCCGACGATAACGTATCGCACGCGTAATAGGTTCAAAAAAGCCATCGAATTACGGCGAACAGCAGGACGCCTGTCCCGACGCCCCAGAAGAAGCCGGTCCGGTCGCCCGCCTCTGGCGCCGGCGCGACCGGACCGAACCTCAGGGCTTCAAGCCTGGCGGCGATCTCGTCCAGCCTGCGCGGCGCATCGGCGATCAGTCCGGCGAGCGAGGCGACGCTTCGGCCGGCGTCCTCGATGCGACCCTTCGGGCCGAGGTTCTCGACGATCCAGGCGCCGACCACGGGCTCGGACGTCGACCACATGTTGAGTTGGGGGTCGAGCTTGCGCGCGACGCCCTCCACCACGACCATCGTCTTCTGCAACATCACCAGTTCGACGCGGGTCGTCATGTCGAACAGCGCCGTCACCTCGAACAGCAGCGTCAGCAGCTTCGCCATCGAGATCTGGTCAGCGGTGCGCGAGTGGATCGGCTCGCCGATCGCACGGATCGCCTGGGCGAAATCCTCGACCCGATGGATGCCGGGCACGTAGCCCGCCTCGAAATGGACCTCGGCCACCTTGAGGTAATCGCGGCGGATGAAGCCGAACAGGATCTCCGCCAGAAAGCGCCGCTCCTTGCGCCCGAGCCGGCCCATGATGCCGAAATCCACGGCGACGATCCGCCCCTCGCCGTCGACGAAGAAATTCCCCTGATGCATGTCGGCGTGAAAGAAGCCGTCGCGCAGGGCGTGGCGGAGGAAAGCCTGGATCAGCGATCGGCCGAGGGCGCGCGGATCGAAGCCGAGCGCCTCCAACCGCTCCGGATCGGCGAGCGGAACGCCGTCGATCCATTCCATCGTCATCACGTCGCGCGTCGTGTGGACCCAGTCAATCGCGGGCGCGCGGATATCGGGATCGTCCTTGGCGTTCTCCGCGAACTCGGACGCCGCCGCCGCCTCGAGGCGGAAGTCCATCTCCATCCGCACCGAGCGCGCGACCGTTTCGACGACCTGGACGAGGCGCAGCCGGCGCATCTCGGGCAAGGCGCGCTCGGCGAGGCGGGCGGCGAAGAACATGTCGGCGAGGTCGCGCGAGAAGCGTCGCTCGACGCCCTCGCGCAGCACCTTGACCGCGACCGCGCGCGGCCCTTCAGGGGTCGCGACGGTCGCGCGGTGGACCTGCGCGATCGAAGCCGCCGCGACCGGCTCGCCGAAGTCTTCGTAGACCGTGTCGATCTTCGCGCCGAAGGCTCGCTCGATGATGGCGATCGCGGTCGCGCGGCTCATCGGGGTGACCCGGTCCTGAAGGCTTTCCAGTTCGAGCGCCACCTTGGTTCCGACGATGTCGGGCCGCGTCGACAGGAACTGCCCCATCTTGACGTAGGAGGGGCCGAGGCGGTCGACTGCGCGCGAGAGGCCGGTGAGCCCGTCGACCCCGCGCTTGGCCACGAGATTGGCGAGCGCGAGCGGCAGCCGCGCGCCGGGCGGCAGCAGAGTCGGATCGACGTCGACGAAGGCGCCCTCGCGCGCGAACACGAAGCCAGCGCGGGCGAGTCTCACGCCATGGCCGACCGCAGCGACGAATGACATCAATCAGAGCTTCCAGCCCGAGTGGATCGCGACCACGCCGCCGCTGAGCTTCTGATAGTCGACGCGCGAGAAGCCGGCCGCCGCAATCATGTCGGCGAACAGGTCGGCCGACGGGAACTTGCGGATCGACTCGACCAGATAGCGGTACGGCGCGCCGTCGCCCGCCACCGCCTTGCCCATCGCCGGAATCGCGGCGAAGGAATAGGCGTCGTAGATCCGGTCGAGAACCGGCAGGTCGACATGCGAGAATTCGAGGCACAGAAACCGGCCGCCGCGGCGCAGAACCCGGAACGCCTCGGACAGCGCCTTCTCGATGCGCGGCACGTTGCGGATGCCGAAGGCGATCGTGTAGGCGTCGAATTCGCCATCGCCGAACGGCAGTTCCTCGGCGTTGGCCTCGACGAAGCGCACCCGTTCGAGGCCGCGCTTGCGCGCCCGTTCGGCGCCCACGCGCAGCATGTCGGCGTTGATGTCGGCGACGGTGACGCGGGTGTCGCGGCCCCCGGCGCGCGCGATGCGGAAGGCGACGTCGCCGGTGCCGCCCGCGACGTCGAGATGGGCGAAGGGGCGCGTCGTCGACGGGTGCGCCTTGGCGACCAGAATATCTTTCCAGATCCGATGCAGGCCGAACGACATCAGGTCGTTCATGACGTCATAGCGGTCGGCGACCTTGTGGAAGACCGCGTCGACCATTCCCTGCTTTTCATCGAGGCGCACCTGGCGCTCGCCGAAATGCGTGTGTTCGGGACTGGTGGACATGGAAACTCTCCGTGCGGGCGGCGGCGTTCTAGCGCGCTGGACCGCCGGCGTACACAGGGTCAGTCCATCCGGACCGGAATTCCGGCTTGCGCCATGCGCGCCTTCGCCTGGCGGATGGTGTATTCGCCGAAGTGGAAAATCGAGGCCGCGAGCACGGCGCTCGCGTGGCCCTTGGCGACGCCGTCGACGAGGTGATCGAGATTGCCGACGCCGCCGGAGGCGATCACCGGGATCGGCGTCGCATCGGCGATCGTCCGGGTGAGCTCGATGTCGAAGCCGATCTTCGAGCCGTCCCGATCCATCGAGGTCAGCAGGATTTCCCCGGCGCCGAGCTCGGCGACCTCGCGCGCGAAGGCGACCGCGTCGATGCCGGTCGGCCGCCGGCCGCCGTGGGTGAAGATCTCCCAGCGCAACGGTTCGCCGGCGCCCGACACGCGCTTGGCGTCGATCGCGACCACGACGCACTGGCTGCCGAACTTCTCCGCCGCCCGGCGGACGAACTGGCGGTCGGCGACCGCGGCGGAATTGATCGACGCCTTGTCGGCCCCGGCGAGCAGGAGGTTGCGGATGTCGTCGACGGTGCGCACGCCGCCGCCGACGGTCAGCGGCATGAAGCAGACCTCCGCCGTGCGGCGCACGACGTCGAGCAGGATGCCGCGCGCCTCGTGGCTCGCCGTGATGTCGAGGAAACAGAGTTCGTCGGCCCCGGCCTTGTCGTAGGCGACGGCGCTCTCGACCGGGTCGCCGGCGTCGCGCAGGTTGACGAAATTGACGCCCTTGACGACGCGGCCGTCCTTGACGTCGAGGCAGGGGATGACGCGAGCCTTCAGCATGTTACTCGGCAGCCCTCTGCAGGGTGGGAGACTTCATGAAGTCCCAGAAAGCGCCGAGCATCCGGCCCGCGGCCGGCGACGCAGTGATATCGGCCACGAAAAACAGCCGTGAGCCGGCGAGCGTGGCGAACCTGTCGGTAATCTCCGAGGCCGCCAGCGCGCTCGTGACGAAACACGCGTGACCGTCCATGGCGTACATTTGCGCGCCGGGGTCGAGCGAATCGACGAAATCCTGGAGATTGAGCGGCTCTCCAGCCCCGTCGTCAAATACGAGAAGATGTCTTCTCATCGCCCGTCTCCATCGCTGAATCCGCGGGGTAGCGTCTCCCTTCGCGCCGTTTTCCGCGACGCATCGACGATCTCGGCTTTCTCCTCCTGTCGATATTTCAACTGGAGCGCCCGTTCCTTGAGAACAAACTCTTCCGATTGCAGTCGATCGGGATCGCGAAACATAAATATAAAGTAGGCTGCCAGAGACGCAAGTATCGGTGACGCGCCGAGCAGCGCGAAGCCGTATTTCAGGACCGGATCATCCCGGAACACAAAGGCGGCGCAAAGAAAGATGATCGCCGAGGCGGACGAAAGCCACAACATCGGATTCATCGCGTTTCTGACGCGAATCACTCCGGCGCGGTCGATGGCGCTCCTGACGACCTCGTCGACCCTCACGACGGCGCTTGCGTCCGCAGAAGCGCCAGCGCCTCGGCCGGATCGAGCCGCCCGTCGTAGAGCGCCCGGCCGGCGATCGCCCCGGCGAGCTTCGCGCAGTCGGGTTGGGTCAGCCGCTGCACGTCCTCGATCGAGGCGAGCCCGCCCGAGGCGATCACCGGGATCGCCACCGCGTCCGCGAGCGCGACGGTGCTTTCGATGTTGAGTCCCTGCAGCGCGCCGTCGCGGGAAATGTCGGTGTAGATGAGCGCCGCCACGCCGACGTCCTCGAAACGCCGCCCGAGATCGACGGCCGACACGTTCGAGGTCTTGGCCCAGCCCTCGACCGCGACGAGGCCGTCGCGCGCGTCGATGCCGACGGCGATCTGGCCCGGATAGAGCCGCGCCGCCTCGCGTACGAAGTCCGGGTCGCGCACCGCCGCCGTGCCGATGATGACCCGGGTCACCCCGGCGTCCAGCCAGCCGCGCACCGTCTTCATGTCGCGCACGCCGCCGCCAAGCTGCATCTTCATCGTCAGGGTGGCGAGAATGCCCCGCACCGCCTCGGCGTTGACCGGGACGCCGGCGAAGGCGCCGTCGAGGTCGACGACGTGGAGATATTCGAAGCCTTGTTCCGCGAAGGCGCGCGCCTGCGCCGCCGGATCGGCGTTGAACACGGTCGCCTGCGCCATGTCGCCGCGCAGCAGGCGCACGCATTCGCCGTTCTTGAGGTCGATCGCGGGGAACAGGATCACGGGCGCCACGCCAGGAAATTGCCGATCAGGGCCAGGCCGAGGGTCTGGCTCTTTTCGGGATGGAACTGCACGCCGACGACGTTGTCGCGCGCCACGATCGCCGTCACCGGGCCGCCGTAGTCGGCGGTCGCCACCACATCGTCGGGGTTTTCGGCGTAAAGCTGGTAGGAATGGACGAAATAGGCGTGCAGGCCGTCGTCGCCCGTCCGGATTCCGTCGAGGACGGGATGCGCGCGCCTCACGTCGAGCGTGTTCCAGCCCATGTGCGGGATCTTGAGGGCCGGGTCGACCGGCTTGATCGGGGCGACGTCGCCGGGAATCCAGCCGAGGCCGGGAACGATCTCGTACTCGAGCCCGCGAGTCGCGAGCAGTTGCGCCCCGACGCAGATGCCGAGAAAGGGTTTGCCGCGCCGGCGCACCGCCTCGGTCAGCGCCTCGACCATGCCCGGCACGGCGTCGAGGCCGCGCCGGCAGTCGGCGAAGGCGCCGACGCCCGGCAACACGACGTGGTCGGCTGCGAGCACGTCCTCGGGCAACGAGGTTACCCGCACGGCGCGGTTCAGACCGGACTCGCGCACGGCCCGCTCGAAGGCCTTGTGCGCCGAGTGCAGGTTGCCGGAGCCGTAGTCGATGATGGCGACGATCATGGCGTTCCTAGAGGGCGCCCTTGGTCGAGGGCACCGCCCCGGCCTGACGCGGATCGATGGCGACCGCGCTCTTCAGCGCGCGCGCCACGCCCTTGAAGCACGATTCGGCGATATGATGGCTGTTCAGGCCGTACAGCGTCTCGATGTGCAGGGTCAGCCCGCCGTTGCCGGCGAAGGCCTGGAAGAATTCGCGCACGAGCTGGGAGTCGAAGCCGCCGATCTTCTCGGTCGGGAATTCGGTGCGGAACACCAGGAACGGCCGCCCGGACACGTCGACGGCGACTCGGGTAAGCGTCTCGTCCATCGGCAGCAGGCAGTCGGCGTAGCGGGTGAGGCCCTTCTTGTCGGCCAGCGCCCGCGCCAGCGCCTGGCCGAGCGCGATGCCGACGTCCTCGACGGTGTGATGGTCGTCGATGTGGCGGTCGCCCTCGGCGCGGATGGTGATGTCGATCAGCGAGTGGCGCGCAAGCTGGTCGAGCATGTGGTCGAAGAAGCCGATGCCGGTGACGATGTCGGACGCGCCCGAGCCGTCGAGGTCGACCTCGACCTCGATGCTGGTCTCCTTGGTCTTGCGTGCGACCGCGCCCTTGCGCATGAAAATGACTTCGCCTCGATGGGTTGGGCCGCGGTGATAGCAAGCCTCGCGCCATATTTCCACTCGCGGAAGGTCGCATGGGCCGCGCGCGGGTCGCGTTCACAACTTGCCGGCCGCCGCCGACGGCGCCATCAATCGCTCCAACGAGGACTTTCGGGAGGCGCAAGATGGCCGACACGCTCGCAGGCAGGACCCTTTTCATCACCGGCGCCTCGCGCGGCATCGGGCTCGCGATCGGCCTGCGCGCCGCCCGCGACGGCGCCAATGTCGCGATCGCCGCCAAGACCGCCGAGCCGAACCCCAAGCTTCCCGGCACGATCTATTCGGCCGCGGAAGCGATCGAGAAGGCCGGCGGCAAGGCGCTGCCGCTCGCGGTCGACGTGCGCGACGAGAACCAGGTGCGCGAGGCGCTGGCAAAGACCGCCGCGACCTTCGGCGGCCTCGACATCGTGGTCAACAACGCGAGCGCGATTTCGCTGACCAACTCGCAGGCGACCGACATGAAGCGCTTCGATCTGATGCACCAGATCAACGCGCGCGGGACGTTTCTGGTGTCGAAACTCGCCGTCCCCTATCTCGAGAAGTCGGCACATGCCCATATCCTCGCGTTGTCGCCGCCGCTCGACCTGAAGGAGAAGTGGTTCGCCGCCCACACCGCCTATTCGATGGCGAAATACGGCATGAGCCTGGTCGTGCTCGGCCTCGCGGGCGAACTGAGGCGGAAAAAGATCGCGGTGAACGCGCTCTGGCCGCGCACCACCATCGCCACCTCGGCGATCCAGAACCTGCTCGGCGGCGACGCGATCATGCGCGCCTCGCGCACGCCCGACATCCTCGCCGACGCCGCGCACGCAATCTTTCTCGAGGACCCGAAGAGTTTTTCCGGCAACTTCCTGATCGACGACACCTTTCTTTACGAAAAGGGGGTGCGCGACTTCGACCGCTACCGGGTCGACGGCAGCGTCGACCTCGCCCCCGACTTCTTCGTGCCGGATGATTCGCTTCCGCCGGCCAGCCTGAAGAAAGTCGCGGCGAATGCGTGAGGCGGCCTTCCTCGTCGCGCTGCTCGCGTCGGCGCCGGCGCTCGCCGATGATGCGGCGACCCGGGACGCCTACTGGGGCGCCCCGTCCGCCGACGGCGGGAAATGCTGCGGCACGCTCGCCGAGGTGCGGCGGAACATCGACCGGATCGACCACGACCTCGTCCGCCTGATGGCCGAGCGCCAGCAGTACGTGGGCGAGGCCGGCCGCTTCAAGAAAGACCCGGCCGCGGTCAGCGACCCGAAGCGGGTCGACGCGATCGTCGCCAAGGTGCGGACCGACGCGGCGGCGCAGAGCCTCGACCCGACCGTCGCGGAACAGACCTTCCGCACGATGATCGCCGCCTTCGAGGATTTCGAGCGAGCGGAATGGACGGCGCGGCAGGCTCAGCCGGCGAAGTGAAACGCGGCAGGCTCCGTCGCCGCAATGAGCGCCCGGAGGGCGCGCGTCTCGCGCGCCCCGGCGGCGGGACGCCGCCGCTCCCATCAGCGCTCCTGTCAGCGATGCCGTAAAGTCTCCGTGGGGCGTCCTGCGCCGCCGGCGAAGCGCGCGCCTGGAGGGCGCGCGTCTCGCGCGCCCCGGCGGCGGGACGCCGCCGCTCCCATCCGCTCCTGTCAGCGATCCCGTGAAGTCTCCGTGGCGTCCCGCGCCGCCGACGCTGCGAGCGCCTGGAGGGCGCGCGTCTCGCGCGCCCCGGCGGCGGGACGCCGCCGCTC
>CAMFKX010000025.1 GCA_945957375.1 uncultured Roseiarcus sp. | reverse complement strand
ATCCTGAGAAGCGCGCTTGCGTGGCGGGCGATGGTCGGCGCCAACCCCTTCGTCGCCGCCGGCCGCGACGAAAGCCACCTGCACGTCGCTTGCTTCGCCGAGCCCGCCGCGGGCGCGAACCCGCCGATCGATCCGAACACCGTGGCGCCCGAAGACTTCGTCGCCGCGGGCGCCGACGTCTACCTCTATCTCCCGAACGGCGTCGGGCGGGCAAAGCTCAGCAACGCCCGCCTCGACCGCGCGTTCGGCGGCGTCTCGACGATGCGCAACTGGCGCACGGCGCTGCGGCTGCTCGAACGACTCGAAGCCTGAGGCGTCCGCAATGACGGGGGAGCGCCTCAGGCCGACGCGGCGCCGGCGCCGCGCTCCGGCGGCCGCGGCGCGCGGAAAAGGTCGAGCAGCATCGGCTGCTCGAAGACGTAGTCGCCGCGCTCGGTGCGGCCTGCGGCGAACAGGGCGCGGACCTCGTCGGTCTCGACCCGCTCGCGCCGAATGTCGTTGAAGGTCAGGCCGAGGACGCGGGCGACCAGCGTGTCGAAATCCGCGTAGCGCGGATGCTGGAGGTAGTGGTACGAGCGGCGCTCGCCGAACAGCCGCGCCGCGCACGTGTCGAGCGCGGCCTGCGCCGCAAGGCGCACGCGCGTCTCGTCGTGAAACGGACGCATGACCGAGAAATGCGTCCCGGTCAGGCCGGGCTCGACCACGCACAGGAAGCCGGTCTCCGGCTTCAGCACGCGCGCGGCCTCGGCGAGCGCCGCATCCATCGCCTCGACCGGCACGTGATGGAGCGAGCGGAAGAACAGGACCCCGTCCATGGAGGCCGTTTCGACGGGAAGCCGCTCGGCGCGCGCTTCGACGAACACGACGCCGGGGCCGAGGTCCGCCTGCCGGTTCTTCGCCGCCTGGATCGGATCCGGCTCGACGGCGAGCACGTGCGCGCCCGCTTCGGCAAGGTCGAATGCGTTCCAGCCCGCCGCGCAGCCGACGTCGATGAGCGCAAGGCCTTCGACCGGGATCAGCGCGAGGATGGCGGCGATGTCGCTCAGCGCTCCCAGTTCAGTTCGTTCGCGCAATGCCGCCGCTCCTTCAGGACACTTCGCGTCTATCGACGGAATCGCCGAGTCGCCGCCGTCCCTTATCCTGAGGCGCGCTGCGCGGCAGCGCGTCTCGAAGAGCCTGTCGAGGGGACGTTCCTGAAGGCGCCGACGCGGCCAACGAGCGTCCTTCGAGACCGGTCGCCTCCGGCGCCGCGCCTCAGGACGTGGTCAGGGCGCTTCATCTTGGCGCTTCCTTATCGACGGGCGCCGCGCCGGGCAACCTCGCTCGCCCGGGGTCTCCGCTTACCCCGTCCTGACCGCCTCGCGCAGATCCTTCTTCGAGATCTTGCCGACCGCCGTCTTCGGCAGCGCGTCGCGGATCTCCAGCGCCCCGACCATCTCGTGCTTGCCCAGGCGGTCCTTGAGGAACGCCTTGAGGTCATCGAGCGTCAGCGGCGGCGCGCCCGCCTTGAGCTTGACGTAGGCCTTGGGGATCTCGCCCTTGTAGGCGTCGGGGACGCCGACGACGCTCACTTCCTCGATCGAGGGATGCTGGTAGATCGCCTCCTCGATGTTGCGCGGATAGACGTTGAAGCCGCCGACGAGCAGCATGTCCTTGGTGCGGTCGACGATGAAGACGTAGCCGTCCTCGTCCATGAAGCCGACGTCGCCGGTGCGGAAGAAGCCGTCCGCCGTCGTCGAGGCGGCGGTCGCGTCGGGCTTCTTCCAGTAGCCCTTCATCACGTTCGGCCCCCGGATGCAGATCTCGCCGCGCTCGCCGAGCGCGACGTCCCGGCTCGGATCGGCGACGTCGACGAATTTCATGTCGATGCGCGGCATCGGCAATCCGCAGGAGCCGGTTCGGGTCGGCCGGTCGCGCGGCGTGAAGGTGCCCGCCGGCGCCGTCTCCGACATGCCCCAGCCCTCGACCAGGCGGGCGCCGGTCGCCGCCTCGAACTTCTGCTGCACCGCGACCGGCAGCGGAGCGCCGCCGGAGCCGCAGAACTTGAGCGACGTGAGGTCGTATTTTTCGAAATCGGGCAGGTTGAGGAGGGCGACATGCATCGTCGGCACGCCGGGAAAGACGGTGATCCTCTTCAGCGCGATGTCCTTCGCCACCGCCGCCGGATCGAAGCGGGGGTGCAGGATCACCTCAGCGCCGAGGCCGAGGCCGAGGATCAGCACCGCCGAGAGCGCGTAGATGTGGAACAGCGGCAGCACGCACAGCGTCCGCTCGCCGCCTTCGGTCATCGCCGGCGGATCGGTGCGCGTCGCGGTCTCGCGGTACTGGGCGTAGGCGGCGGTGAGATTGGCGTGGGTCAGCATCGCGCCCTTCGGCGCGCCGGTCGTGCCGCCGGTGTACTGGATGACCGCCAGCGCCTCGCCCGGGTCGCCGACCGGGTGCGACACATAGCGGCCGTCGTTGGCGATCAGATCGGCGAAGGCGACGTGACGGTCGTCGCGCGGGACCTCGCTGAGCATCCCCTGCGAGGCGAGGAACCCCTTCACCGGCCCCGGCGCCGCGGCGAATTCCGGGAAGGCGCCCACGACCAGCCTGTTCAGCCGCGTCGTCTCGAGCAGCTTCTCCGCCTGCGGGTAGACGGCGGCGAGGTCGAGCGTGACCAGAATGTCGGTCTCGCTGTCTTCGACCTTGAAGGCGAGCGCTGCGAGCGCGTCGAGCGGCGAATAATTGACCACCACGCCGCCCGCCTTCAGCACGCCGAACAGCGCGATCACGTAATGCGGCGTGTTGGGCAGGTAGAGGCCGACATGGACCCCGGGGCCGACGCCGAGCTTCCGGAAGCCGGCGGCCGCCCGATTCGCCAGCGCATCGAGTTCGGCGTAGCTGATGCGCCGGTCCATGAATTGCAGCGCCGGCTGGTCGGCGTAGCGGACGGCGGAGGATTCGAGCACGCTCTGCAGCGGCCCGGATTCGATCGGCGCATCCCATCGGACGCCGGGCGGATAGGATTTCACCCAGGGTCGAGCGTTCATCGGCGCCTCGCGTTTCCTGCCCAATGCGGCCGCGCGCTTGCTTGCGCGCCTGAAATCGCGAGTAGGCCTCCTCGACGCTCGCCCGTCAAGTTGGGGCGATCCCATCAAGAAAGGGCGAACCGTTCGCGCAATTCGATCCCGAGGGTTGTGGCGGCATGGCGAACGAGGGACTGTGGACGCGGGCAAGGTAGCGCCAGGCCGCGAGATCATGACCGCCCTGAGAAAGGCGAAGGAGGCACGATGACCGGCAAGACCAATACCGTCGTCGCGTGGGCCAAGGAGAAGATGAAAAGCCCATCCTTCAAGGCGGCCTATGACGCCCTTGAAGATGAATTTGCCCTGGCGACCGCTTTGATACAGGCCCGCGCCGCAGCCGACATGACACAGGAGCAGGTCGCCAGGGCCATGGGAACCACGCAAGCCGTCGTTGCTCGTCTCGAAAGCGGGCGGATCAGGCCGTCCACCCGGACGCTGGATCGCTTCGCCCGGGCGACCGGGACGCGCCTTAGGATCAGCTTCGAGCCGGAACAGACTGCACGCGGAAAATAGGAATCCGCCGCCGCGGGAAACCGTGGGGGCGGGGATCGACGGCGACAGGCAGGAAAGCCGGCCGCCGGCCGGCGATTCTGTATACGCGCTTTCGCGGCTACGACACCATCGACGCCCTGGCGCGGAGCCCGGTTGCGCGGCCGGCCGCCGCGGCGCAGGATCGCCCCCGGTCCCACGGAGAGCGCGTCATGCCGAGCGAGAAAGCCCCCGTCTGCGCAGTCGTCGGAGTGGGCCCGGGAAACGGCGAGGCGCTGGCGCGGCGCTTCGCCGCCGACGGCTATGCGGTCGCGCTGATGGCGCGCAAGCCCGAGCTCACCGCCCGCCTCGCCGCGGAGCTGCCGGCCGCCAAAGCTTACACCTGCGACGTCGCCGACGCGGCCTCGGTCGCGGCCGCCTTCGCAGCCGCGCGCGCGGACCTCGGCGAAGTCGACGTGCTGCTGGTCAACGCCGGCTCGGGCGTCTGGGGGACGTTCGAGGAGGTCTCGGCTGCGGATTTCGAACAGGCCTGGCGGGTGAACGCGCTCGGCCTGTTCCTGTGCGCCAAGCAGGTCGTCCCGGCGATGCGGGCGCGCGGAAAGGGCGCGATCGTCGTCGTCGGCGCGACCGCGTCCCGGCGCGGCGGAGCGCGCGCGGCGGCGTTCGGACCGGCCAAGATGGCGCAGAAGGGCCTCGCCGAGTCGATGGCGCGGCATCTGGGGCCGGCGGGCGTGCATGTCGCGCTTATCGTCGTCGACGGCGTCGTGCGCTCGCCGGCGGCGCAAGGCCGGTCTCCCGACCGCCCGGCCGACGCCTTCATCGCGCCCGCAGGGATCGCCGACATCGCCGCGAGCCTCGTCCGGCAGGATCGCTCGGCCTGGAGCTTCGAGGTCGAGGCCCGCCCGTTCACCGAGAGTTGGTGACGCCAGGCGACGGCGGCAGCAGGCGCGGCAGGTCGGCGAGGGTCGCGACCTCGAAGTCCGGCGCGCCCGGCAGGCGCTCGCGCCGCTGGCGGGTCCGGTTGCACCAGACCACGCGCATGCCGAAATCCGAAGCGCCGTAGGCGTCCCAGCCGTTGGACGAGACGAACACGATCGCCTGCGCCGGAAGGGCGAGCGCATCGAGCGCCGATTGGTAGACGCGCGGATCGGTCTTGAACGCGCCGACCGCGTCGGCCGACAGGATCGCGTCGAAGGCTCCGTCGAGCCCGGCCCGCGCCACCAGCCCCTCGAGCATCGCCGGCGTCCCGTTAGACAGGATCGCGGTGCGGAAGCCGCGCGCGCGCAGCGCCCGCAGCGTCTCGGGCGCTTCCGGGAACGGGTCGAGTTCGAGATAGAGCGCCATCAGACGCTCGGCGAGCCCGGCGTCCTCGAGCCCGAGGCTCTCGAGCGCGTATGCGAGGGCGTCGGCCGTCACCTGGCGAAAGTCGACGTAGCGGCCCTGGAGGGTCCTGAGCCAGGCGTATTGAAGCTGCTTGTCGCGCCACAGCGCGGTCACCGCCGCGCGCCGGTCCGCCGGTAATTCGGCGACCCGCGCCGCGGCCGACGCGAAATCGAACAGGGTGCCGTAGGCGTCGAACACGCAGGCGGCGACGCCGTCGAGGTGTGCTGGGGATTCGTCGGACATGGGAGGCTCCTTCCGTCTCAGGCCGGCGACGGTTTGACGCCGGCGGCCTCGCCAAGCAGGGATTCGAGGCGCTCGACGCGCTCCTTGAGCATGTCGCGCTCCACCTGCCCGTAGGCGACTTCGGCGACACGGGCGAGCTTCGCCAGCAGCTCCTGCTCCGGGCCGTTCAGGTCAGTGCCCGCCTCGTGGCCGCCGTAGAGCACCACGGCGAAAGCGCGGCGCGGATTGGCGACCGGCACGGCGAACACCGGGCGGGCGAGATCGTCCGGCAGGGCGAGGCCGGTGCCCGAAATCGGCACCGCAAACGGCTTCTCCAGGACCTCCGGCAACGGCGGCGCGCCGGCCCTCAGGACGTCGGCGTCGCCAGCCCGCCATCCGACGCTCGCGCGTCGCCGGAAGACGCCGCCCTCCTGACGAAACACCGCCGCTGAGGCGAGTCCGAGCGCCTGCACCGGCTCGGCGGTCAGCAAGCGCTCGATCTCCGCCAGGCTTTCCGCGCCCTCGATCGCGCGGCCGGCGTGCTCGAGGCGGACCTCCGCCTGGCGGAACGTCCGGTCGAGCAGCCAGTCGGCCATTTCGGTCGTCCACTCGTGCAGGCGCGCGATCAGGTAGACGAGCACCGAGGCGAGCGCCAGCCAGGCCCAATCCGGCAGATCGGCCCACTCGTGAATCGTGTTCAGCTCCTCGTGGACGAGAAACGCCGGCAGGCTGAGCAGGAGCCCGAGCACCGTCGCCCGGCGCAGCGGCACCCCGACGCTGACCACGGTCCGACGCCGCACGGCCACGACCACGAACAGGCAAAGGAGTCCGTTGAGAAGATAGAAAAACGCCAGCAGGTCGTCCGGGGCGGTGCGTCCGCCGAGCAGGCTGCTCGGCAACGAGGTCTCCTGCCAGATCTCGGCGATCAGATTGGCCGGCAGTCCGATCAGGCAGCCCCAGATGACCCAGCGGATCCGCTGGTAGTCGCGCGGCGTGAGGTCGCGGCGGCGGCCGATGAGGATGGCCACGGCGGCCGCGCTGACGGCGAAGCCGACGAGCAGCGTCGACCGCATCGCGAACTCGGTGCGGTAGCCGAACAGGCTGCCGAGGCTTATGAATTCGATGATCAGGAAGAGGATGAACAGCGCCGGCAGCGCGCGCTCGACCAGACGCCACCGCCCTTCCGTTCGATCAACCGGGGCGCGCAGGGCGAACAGAAGCAATCCGATATAGCCCGCGGCCTGCAAGATGTTGACCCCGACCATATGGGCCAGTTGCGCCCGGGGCCATTGCTGCAGCCAGGCGATCAGCTGAAACTGCTGCCCGGGATTGAAATACAGGACGTAGACGAAAAAGCCCCAGGTCATCGGGCCAGGCCTTGTCCAGACCAGCCAGGCTGCGCCGAGAACGATCAGCACGCCGGCGAACTGGCTCAACGCCACGGCGATGTCGAGCGTGACCGAGCGTGACGCCTGCTTGGCGACCAGGACGACCTCGCGCGCCGGACGGTCGCCCTCGGCGAGGATGGTAAGCGTCACGGCCCGGCCCGGCATGGCGTAGATCACCCCGCCCCACATCGCGAGATTGGCGGCGCAGCGCGTGGTGTCGATCGGAACGCAGCGCATCGCGACCAGATCGAGGCGTTCGCCGATCCGAAGGCCGGCGCGCGCCGCGGGCGATTCGTCCTCGGTCGCGAAGGGCCCCAGGATGTCGTAGATCAATCCGTCGCCGTTGGTCGACAGCCCGAACGATCCCAGCGGCCGGGCGATGCGCGCGAAGTCGGGGACGATCAGCGCCAGCCCATAGAGGGTCAGCAGCGCCAGCAGCGCGCGCCCGGCGAGCGTGCGGCCGCTCATGCCCCGGCCACCCTGCAGGCGCCGGCGCCCCAGTCTCCGCCCCGGTTACGCAATCGCACCTCCTGGACACGAGGGGAGCTTACATTTTCCAATTCGATTGGAAAGCGGCGCTCCGCCCTTTCCCGAATCGCGCCGGATTGAAGGAATAATCTCGTAAGGATTCGTGTAGTATGGTTGCGAAAGCCCGGGGCGCCGGCCCGTGTGGGCGCGCAGGACGACTGCCATGATCGGTCCAGCCGAAATCCTCGACGGACAATGCCCGCTCGTCCGCGTTCAGCGGGTCGAAGGCAGCCGGTCCTGCGTTGTGGTGTTTTCCCATCTCGACTATCCGCCCCGACATTTCGCCATGTCCCGCGCGCTCAAGGAATTCGACAGCAACGTCGTCTACCTGAACTGCCTCGACAACGCCTGGTATCAGACCGGCCTCGGCGAACACACGCGCTCGATCCGGGAGACCGCTTCGCTGCTCGAACGCCTCCTCGGACATTTGGGCGTGGACGACGTCGTGACCGCCGGCATGTCGATGGGCGGATACGCCGCCGTGCTGTTCGGCCTGCTGCTCGGATGCCGGTCGATCCTCGCCTTCACGCCCGAGCTTCTCCTCGGGCAACCGCACGGCCGCAGCTTCACGCTCAACCGGCGGAAGGTCTACGACCACCGCTATTTTTCGTTGAGCGGGATCATCCGCGCCAAGGGGTCGACCAAAATCAACATCGTCTACGGCGCCTATGACCTGATCGACCTGTCCCTGATGTGGCCGCTGGCCGATTTCGCGCTCGACGACCCGTCCTGCCGGCTGTTCTTCGTCGGCGGCGACCACAAGGTCACGCTGCGCCTGTCGCCGCAGGCGTTGCTGGAGACCCTGCGCGACAGGCCGGCGCTGGAAGCCGACGACCTCGCCACCGACCTCACCCTTCTGCGCCCGCCGGGGCGCGAAGAGATTCTTTCCTATCCCCTGATCCAGAGGCACCAGGCGGCGCGCGAGGCGCAGAAGGTCTACGACCTCGTCGGCGCCGTCGAGGGCGCGCCGAGGACAGCCCAGATGGAGCTCTTCTTCGCCGCCGCCTGCGCCGATCTCGGGCGGCTCGACGAAGGCCTCGCCGCCGTCGAGCGCGCCCTCGCGATCGACCCGCGCGGCTATTCCCTCCACCACATGGCGGGCCTACTGCATCAGCGCCTCGGGCGGCTGGAGGCGGCGGAAGCCGCCTACGCGACCGCGATCGCCATCCGCCCCGAGGCGACGATCAGCGTCTTCCGGCGCGCGACGACGCTGGCCGGACTCGGCCGGACCGGCGAGGCGGAGCGGGCTTACCGGGCGATCCTCGAGAAGCAGCCCGACCACGCCGAGGCGGCGGCGCATCTCGGGCGGCTGGCGTCGCCCGGCTCGCGATGAGAGGCGGCGCAGCGCGGCCCCGGCTGCCGACAGGCTCGCCTCGAACGCGGACCGGAACCCGGCTCCCGGTCGCCGCGCCCTCTTGACGATCGCCTTCGAATAGCGACACCCGTAACGGCGCTCCGTCGGCGGAGCGACCAACGGAACCCTACGCATGTCGAGATGGCTCGCGCTGCTCCTGCTTCTCGGCTTCGGCGTCATGCTCGCGCCGTCGGCCCGCGCCGCCGACGCGACCGTGACCGGAACCGCGACCTATCGCGAGCGGATGGCTTTGCCGCCGAACGCGCGGTTCGAGGCCGCGATCCTCGACGCGAGCCGCGCCGACGCGCCGGCCGACGTGCTCGCCCGCACCGTGATCGACAGCCCCGGCCAGCCGCCGATCGCCTTCGCCATTCCCTACGATCCCGGCAAGCTGAACCCGCGCGCCCGCTACGTGCTGCGCGCCACCGTCACCGTCGACGGCAAACTCTGGTTCACCACCGACGCCGCGAACCCGGTGCTGACCGGCGGCGGCGGCGACAGGGTCGACGTCGTCATGCGCCGCGTCTCTCTGCGGGCGATGGCCCCGCCGCCCGGCGGGGCCACGCTGATCAGCGGCGCCTTCCGCTATTTCGCCGACGCGCCGGCCTTCACGAACTGCCGCAGCGGCAAGGAGATCCCGGTCGCGATGGAAGGCGATTATCGCGCCCTCGAGGAGGCCTATCGCGAGAAGCGCTCGGCGCCCGCGGCCCCGCTCTACGTCACGGTCGAGGGCGGCTTCGAGATGCGCGCCGGCATGGAGGGGCGGCGGCGGCCGACGCTGTTCGTCAAGCGCTTCGTCGGCGCATGGCCGGGCGAGACCTGCGAGACCAACCGGGCCGATTCGCCGCTGGTGAACAGCTACTGGAAGATCGCCGTGCTCAAGGGCGAGACGCTCACACCGGTCGACGGACGCCGCGAGGCGAGCCTCACCCTGCGCTCCGGCGCGCAGAAAGAGGCCTCGGCGACCGTCGGCTGCAACCGGATGGCCGGAAGCTTCGACGTGAAGCCGGGCGGCGGACTGACCTTCAGCCGGTTCGCCAGCACCATGATGGCCTGTCCGCCGCCGCTCGACGCGCGCGAGCGCGGGCTGTCGGAGGTTCTGGCCAACACCCGGGCCTACGCGATCGCCGGCTCGACGATGGCGCTCTACGACGAGCGGCGCGAGATTCTCGCCGTCCTGCGCGCGGTGCTGTTGCGCTGACGCGCGCGCCCCGGTTGCGGGGCGCCGATTCAGGGTTCAAAACGCCGCGTCGCTGTCGCAAGGTCATTCGACCTTCGACGCCAGCCAAGGATCGCCTGCATGTCCGACCCCGCTGAATCCCCCGCCCGCGAGCCGCGCCGGGGACGCGAAGCCCGCCGCAGCGCGCGCGCCCAGAGGTCGGGGACGTCGATCCCCTACATCACCCGGAACATCCCGCTGACCGAGGTGCTGAGCGCCGAGGGCCTCGAAATCATCGAGCGCAACGCCGACCTGTTGCTTCAGGAGATCGGCATCGACTTCCGCGAATATCCGCGCGCGCTCGAGCTGTTCCGCGCCGCCGGGGCCGACGTGAAGGGCGAGCGGGTGCGCTTCCCCGTCGGGCTCGCGCGCCAGCTCTGCGCCACGACCCCGTCGCGGTACGTGCAGCACGCGCGCAATCCCGAGCGCAACGTGGTGATCGGCGGCGACGCGACGGTGTTCGCGCCGAACTACGGCTCGCCCTTCGTGCACGACCTCGACCGCGGCCGCCGCTACGGGACGCTGGAAGACTTCCAGAACTTCGTGAAGCTCGGCTATCTCAGCCCGTACATCCACCATTCGGGCGGCACCCTGTGCGAGCCGGTGGATCTGCCGGTCAACAAGCGCCATCTCGAGATGGTCTATGCGCACGTCAAATATTCCGACAAGCCGTTCATGGGCTCGGTGACCAAACCCGAGCGCGCCGAAGACAGCGTGCGCATCTGCGAGTTGCTGTTCGGCGAGGACTTCGTGCGCGACAACACGGTGCTGACGAGCCTGATCAACGCCAATTCGCCGCTGGTCTGGGACGCGACCATGCTCGGCGCGGCCGAGGCCTACGCGCGCGCCAACCAGGCCTGCATCATCACCCCCTTCATCCTGTCGGGCGCGATGAGCCCGGTGACGATCGCCGGCACGCTGACCCAGGTCCTCGCGGAAGTGATGGCCGGAACAGCCTTCTGCCAGCTCGTGCGGCCGGGCGCGCCGGTGGTGTTCGGGACGTTCGTTTCGACGTTGTCGATGCAGTCTGGCGCGCCGACTTTCGGCACGCCCGAGGCGTCGCTCGCGATCTTCGGCGCGGCGCAGCTGGCGCGGCGGATGAAGATGCCGTTCCGCACCGGCGGCTCGCTGTGCGCCTCGAAGATCCCCGACGCGCAGGCCGCCTACGAGAGCGCGCAGACGCTGCTGCCGACGGTGCTGGCGGGGACCAATTTCGTGCTCCACGCGGCCGGCTGGCTCGAAGGCGGGCTCGCGGCTTCCTATGAGAAGTTTGTCATGGACTTCGACCAGCTCGGCGCCATGCACACGCTGGCCAAGGGCGTCGACCTCAGCGAGAACGGCCAGGGGATGGAGGCGTTCCATCAGGTCGAGCCCGGCGGGCACTTCCTCGGCTGCGCCCACACCCAGGCCAATTTCGAGACCGCCTTCTACCGCTCGACCGTCGCCGACAACAATTCGGTCGAGCAATGGCAGGAGGAAGGCTCGAAGGACGCCGCGACCCGCGCCAACGCGCTGTGGAAGACGATGCTGCGCGACTACGAGGCCCCTGCCCTCGATCCCGGCAAGGACGAGGCGATCCGCGCCTTCATCGACGAGCGCAAGGCTTCGATGCCGGACGCGACGTATTAAGATCCAAAACGGGTTCACCACGAAGGGCACAAAGAAACACGAAGGCTTCGTGGTCCTTGGTGTCCTTGGTGTCCTTGGTGTCCTTGGTGGTGAAAAACAGCCGCGCGGTTCAGCTGCGCGGCTTGAGGTTTTCCGGGTCGTAGAGCGCCTTGTAGCCGACCGCCGCGACCTCCACCGGATAGGTCTCGCCGAAATACTCGACCAGGAACTTTCGCCCGACCTGCGCGCGCTCCCACGGCAGGTAGGCGAGCGCGATGTTCCGGCCGACCGACGGGCCGAAGGCGATCGAGGTGGTGTAGGAGCGCCGCCCGAGCGAATCGACCAGCGTCTCGCCGGTGTCCGGGTCCATCACCGGCAACGTGCCGACCGGATAGCGGGCGACGCCCTTGGCGTCGACATTGTCGAGCATCACCAGCGTCGAGAGAATCGCCGGCTGGTGCGGGCGGGCGCGGTATTCGAGGTGCTTCGCCTTGCCGCAGAAGTCGGCCTCCTTGACCTTCGGCCGGGCGAGATCGGCCTCGAAGAGATTGTATTGCGTGATGAGATCGGCGTTCTGCAGGCGCAGGCTCTTCTCCATCCGCCGGCTGTTGGCGTAGGTCTCGACCCCGACCGCGATCGCGCCGGTCGCGCTCAGCGCGTCCCAGACGGCGAGGCCGTCCCGATAGGCCATGTGCAGCTCAAAACCCTGCTCGCCGACATAGGAGATGCGGAAGGCGAGCACCGGCTTGCCGGCGATCTCGATCGGCCGGATCGCGGCGAACGGGAAATTCTCGAGCGCCAGCGCGTCCGGGTCCTTCACCACCTTCTGCAGGGTCGCGCGCGCGTTCGGACCCCAGATGCCGATGGTGACGATCGCTTCGCTGGCGTCGGTCACGGTGACGTCGAAGCCTTTATCCGCCGCGACGCGCTTCAGATACGCCAGATCGCGCGGGCCGGCGTCGGCGCCGTCGACCACCCGGCAGCGGCCGTCCATGCGGAACACCGTGAGGTCGGCGCGCACGTTGCCGTCCTCGTCGAGGAAATGCGTGTAGATGCCCTTGCCGAGATTGGCGTCGCCGCCGATCTTGGCCGCGCACGCCCATTCCATCAGCGCGACGGCGTCGGGGCCCTCGACGTCGAGGACAGCGAAGTGGCTGAGGTTGATAATCCCGACGTCGTCGCTGAGCGCCAGCTGCTCCGCGTTCGACACGCGCCAGAAGTGGCGGTTGTCCCATTCGTTGGCGCGCACCGGAACGCGATCGCCGTACTTTTCCAGCAGGTGCTCGTTGGCGGCGTAGCCGTGGGCGCGCTCCCAGCCGCCGAGCTCCATGAAATAGCCGCCGAGCGCGACCTCGCGCTCGTAGAACGGCGAGCGGCGGACGTTGCGCCCGGTGGCGTAGGGCTCGCGCGTATGGACCGCGGGATTGTAGACTTTTTGCGCCGCCTCGCCGCAGCGGCCGGCGATGAAGCCCTCGTCGAACTGGTGCGGATAGAAACGGGCGTAGTCGATCTTCGCGTGGTCGATTGCGGTGCGCCCGTCGGTCATCCAGTCGGCGACGAGCTTGGCCATGCCGGGCGCGTCCTTCACCCAGATGGCGACGGCGTACCAGAGGCCGCGCGCCTTGCGGCTCTCGCCGATCGACGGGCCGCCGTCGGTGGTCACCTGCAGGAGGCCGTTGAACGAGCGCTTCTCGTCGTAGCCGAGTTCGCCGAGGATCGGCGTCAGCTCGATCGCGCGCTCGAGCGGGGCGAGGATCTGCTCCATGTCGAGGTCGCGTTGCGACGGCGACAGGCGCGCCTGGTGCTTTTCCAGGATCTCGCGCGGATGGCACAGACGCGGGTGGGTCTCCTCGTAATAGCCCCACTCGATCATGCCGCCTTCCGAGGTCCTCGGGTCGCCGGTGTCGCGCATGTAGGCCGAGTTGCCCTGGTCGCGCAGCAGCGGCCAGCCGATCTCTTTCCCCGTTCCGGCGAATTCGTCGTAGGGCCCGAAGAAGGTCAGCGGGTGGTCGACCGGCATGACCGGCAGATCCTCGCCCGCCATCTCGGCGATCAGCCGGCCCCAGAGGCCCGCGCAGACGACGACGCGGTCGGCGAGGAGGGTTCCGCGCGGCGTGACGACGCCCTTGATCCGACCGACCTCGATCACCAGCGCGGTCGCCGGCGTATTGGCGAAGGTCGTGAGCTTGCCGGCGGCTTCGGCGCGGTCGATCAGTTCGCCCGCGACCGTCTGCGAACGGGGAACGACAAGGCCCGCGTCCGGGTCCCACAACCCGCCCTGGACCACGCTCTCTTCGATCAGCGGAAATTTGGCCTTGATCTCGGCCGGCCCGATCAGCCGCGCCCGCGTCCCGAACGCCTTGGCCGAGGCGACCTTGCGCTTGATCTCGTCCATGCGCCCATCGTCGCCGACGCGGGCGACTTCGAGGCCGCCGATGCGCGCGTAGCGGCCGAGCTTCTCGTAGAAGTCGATCGAGTAGAGCGTCGTCCAGCACGACAGGAAGTCGTGGCTCGTCGCGTAGCAGAAGTCGGAGGCGTGGGCGGTCGAGCCGATGTCGGTCGGGACGCCCGACTTGTCGATGCCGACGATGTCGTCCCAGCCGCGCTCGATCAGATGATGCGCGACGGAAGCGCCGACGATACCGCCGATCCCGACGATGACGACCTTCGCTCTGTCCGGGAAATGCGCCAAGCCGCGGCCCTCCTCCAGCAACGTTCTGGCGACCGGCGAGGCGCCCCTCGAAGCTATATTGAATGCCCTGTCGAAAACCAATCCCGGCGCGTCGGCGATCCGTTCCGTCGTCCGGATTCAGGCGTGACAGCATGGATCGGGTGTGATTGCATGCCGCCACATTGGGTCCGCCGACGTGCGCCCAGCGGAGGAGGAAAGCATGAGAAGACTGGCAGGAATTGCGGCGCTCGCAGCGGCGACGGTGATCGGAACGGCCGGCGCCTTCGCCGGCGATCCGGAGACGTGCAAGACGGTGAAGTTCTCCGACGTCGGCTGGACCGACATCACCGCGACCACGGCGATCGCCTCGCAGATCCTGACCGCGCTCGGCTACACGCCGAAGGTCACCGTGCTCTCCGTGCCCGTCACCTACACCTCGATGAAGAACAAGGACATCGACGTGTTCCTGGGCAACTGGCAGCCCTCGATGGAGAACGACCGCAAGCCCTACGTCGAGGACAAGTCGGTGATCGTGACCGGGGCCAACCTGCCGGAAGGCGCGAAATACACGCTCGCCGTGCCGACCTACACCTTCGAAAAGGGCCTCAAGAGCTTCGCCGACATCGCCAAGTTCAAGGATTCGCTCAAGGGCAAGATCTACGGCATCGAGCCCGGCAACGACGGCAACCGGCTCGTGCTCGACATGATCAAGGACGGCAAGTTCAGCCTCAAGGACTTCCAGCTCGTCGAATCGAGCGAACAGGGCATGCTGTCGCAGGTCGACAACGCCACCCGCCGCAAGGAGGACGTGGTGTTCCTCGGCTGGGCGCCGCACCCGATGAACGTCAACTACAAGATCGAGTATCTGTCGGGCGGCGACGACGTATTCGGCCCGAACTTCGGCGGCGCCGTCGTCTACACCAACGAGCGCGCCGGCTGGGCGGCCGAGTGCCCGAACGCGGCGAAGCTGATCGGCAATCTGGTGTTTACCGTCGGCATCGAAAACGAGGTGATGAACAAGATCCTGACCGACGGCAAGGAAGGTCCGGCCGCGGCCAAGGAATGGCTCAAGACCAATCCCAAGGAACTCGCCGGCTGGCTCAACGGCATCACGACCTTCGACGGTCAGCCGGGTCTGCCGGCGGTCAAGAAGGCGTTCGGCCTGAACTGACGGAAAGCTGCGCGCCGACGTCCGCGAGGCGCCGGCGCGCGCGTTCCTTGCCGCCAACCTCGTCCTGAGCCTGTCGAAGGACGCTCCAGCCGGCTCAAAGGTCGGAGCGAACTGGATCATCCTTCGACAGGCTCAGGATGAGGTTCGCGCACGGCCCAGCGATCCCTGGCTACCCCCGCAACCCGCAAGCCCCCGAAAGAGGACTGGCCCCTTGGAAGACTGGTTCACAGAGCCGAAGATCCCGCTGGGCCGCTGGGCCAAGATCGGCATCAACTGGCTGCAGGACAACGCCGCCGGTTTCTTCGACGCGATCACCCGGATCATCGACTTCTCGGTCGACGGCTTCACCGCGGTGCTGCTCCACATCCCGTTCCTGGTCGTCGTGTTCGGCCTCGCGGCGCTCGCCTATTGGCTCCATCGCTCCTGGAAGCTCGCGCTGTTCGTGGTCGTGGCCTTCCTGCTGATCGCCAATCTCGGCTACTGGCAGGCCACCGTCGAGACGATCTCGCTGGTCGGCTTCGCCACGCTGACCAGCGTCGTCATCGGCGTGCCGCTCGGCATCGCCTCGGCGCATCGGCCCTGGCTCTATTCGGCGATGCGCCCGCTGCTCGACCTGATGCAGACGCTGCCGACCTTCGTCTACCTCATTCCGACGCTGGTGCTGTTCCACCTCGGCTCGGCGCCCGGCCTGATCTCCACGGTTATCTTCGCGATTCCCGCGCCGATCCGGCTGACCCATCTCGGCGTCATCTCGGTGCCGACGCCGCTCAAGGAGGCGGCCGAGGCGTTCGGCGCCACCAAGCGTCAGCTCTTGTGGAAGGTCGAGCTGCCCCACGCTTTGCCGACCATCATGGCCGGCGTCACGCAATGCATCATGCTCAGCCTGTCGATGGTGGTGATCGCGGCGCTGGTCGGCGCGGCCGGGCTCGGCACGCCGGTGGTGCGCGCGCTCGGCACGGTCAACATCCCGATGGGGATCGAAGCGGGCATGTCGATCGTCCTGCTCGCGATCGTCCTCGACCGCGTCTTCCGCAACCCCGAAAGGAAGAGCGCCTGATGTCGGCCGTCGTCTTCGATCACGTCGATATCCTGTTCGGCGCCCGCCGCGCGGAGGCGCTGGCGCTGGTCGACCGGGGCGCGAGCCGCGATGAAATCCTCAAGACGACCGACGTCGTGCTCGGCGCGGCCGGCGTCGACCTCGCGGTCGAACCCGGCGAGATTTGCGTGCTGATGGGCCTGTCCGGCTCGGGCAAGTCGACGATCCTGCGCGCGGTCAACGGCCTCAACACGGTCGCCCGCGGCCGCCTGCTGGTCAAACACGGCGACGGCGCGATCGACGTCGCGAACTGTTCGGCCGACCAGCTGCGCATGTTGCGCACGAGCCGGATCGCGATGGTGTTCCAGCAATTCGCGCTGCTGCCGTGGCGCACGGTCGCGGAGAACGTCGCCCTCGGGCTCGAATTGCGCCGCACGCCGAAGGCGCAGATCGACAAGGTGGTGGCGGAAAAGCTCGCCATGGTCGGCCTCACCCAATGGGCGGGCAAATATGCGCACGAGCTCTCCGGCGGCATGCAGCAGCGCGTCGGGCTCGCGCGCGCCTTCGCCACCGACGCCGACATCCTGCTGATGGACGAGCCGTTCTCGGCGCTCGACCCGCTGATCCGCGACAAGCTGCAGGACGAGTTGCTCTCCCTGCAATCGGAGCTCAAGAAGACGATCATCTTCGTCAGCCACGACCTCGACGAAGCGCTGAAGATCGGCAACAAGATCGCCATCCTCGAGGGCGGCCGCATCGTCCAGTGCGGCGGCGCCGAGGACATCCTGCTGAGGCCCGCCGACGCCTATGTCGCCGAGTTCGTCAAGCACATGAATCCGCTGAACGTGCTGCGCGGCGGCTCGCTGATGACGCCGGCGGCGGCGCTGGCGCGCGCCGACGACGAGATGCTGCTCGACCGCGACGGCCGCATCCGCCTGCGGCTCGACGGCGACGGGCGGCCGGTCGGCGTCACCTTCGACGGCCGCGCCGGCGCGATCGCGGTGGCCGACAACGCGACCGGCGAGCTCGCGGCGTCGAACCCGGACCACGTCGACATCGTCGTCGCCTCGATTGCGCTCCGGATGCGCTCGGCGATTGCGCTGCGAAGCCTCTCGGGCAACCCGATCGTGCTGGTCGACGAACTGGGACGCATGGCGGGCCTGTGCGGCGACGACGAGATCTATCGCGCGCTGCTGCAGCAGCGGGGGCCCGACGCCGCGCGGTGAAGCTTTCCGGGACCGCTTGGTCTTCACCATAAAGAACACCAAGAGCACGAGGCTTTGGTGTTCCTTTGTGTCCTTGGTGGTGAATTCAAAGCTTCGCTTCGCGCTCCTCGCCCACCAGCCTCCCGATCAGCGTCTCGATCAGCGCCCGGGCGGAGGCGGCGTCGGCGACGTCCTCGCCGGGCGCGGCGTGCGAGCGCAGCCATAGCCCATCGATCGCGGCCGCGATCAGCGCGGCGCAGGGCGCGACCCGGTCCGGGGGCACAAGGCCGCGCAGGGCGTGGCGCAGGTTGGAGGTCATGCGCCGCTCGTAGACGCGCTGGACGCGACGGTAGCGTTCCGAATGGGTCATCTGGCCCCAGAAGGCGAGCCAGACCGCGCCAGTCCGCCGGTCGAACTCCTCATCGGCGAGCGCGGCCCCGGCCACCGCCATGAGACGTGCGCGCGGCGTCGCCGCCGCCCGCAGCCGCGCCGCGGTCGAGCGGGCGACGCGCGCCGCCATGGATCGCAGCGTGGCTTCGAGCAGCCCGTCCTTGTCGCCGAAATAATGGGCGAAGAGGCCGGTCGAGACATTCGCCCGCCGCGCGATCTCGCTGAGCGAGGCGGCGTTGAAGCCGACGTCCGCGAGGGTCTCGATCGTCGCTTCGATTAACTGGCGGCGGCGGGCGGCTTCGTCGTTCATGGTCGTCGCACGATAGGCCGGCGCCGATCAGGAGACAAACGGGAGCGCCACGGGCAAGAGATGCGGCGCGTGACATTTCGTTGTGAAAAACCGAATTGTTGGCTACCATCATTCGATTGGGCCGGCGCAGTTGCGCCCGGCGGAAGCGAGCCTTTTTCGTGCGGTGGAAGACCAAGACGGCGACCGAAGTCGGCCCAAGCGCTCGCGCAGGCGCGCGCGTGACGGCGGAGCGCCTTGGCGCGACGCCGCTCCAATGCCGAGACGACGAAGCGGGCTCGCCCGGAGGGCGGCGCCCGATCGGCGCGGACCGTCCGGAGCGCCGCGATTCGCCCGGAAATCCCGGTGCAAGTCGTTGAAAAGACCCGATTCGCGCCCGGGTTCGACGCCCTCGGCCGCGGCTGCTGACAGAGGCGGAAAAGTGTGATTGAATGTGCGTTCAATCCCATATTCGCGGCGGCGGGAAAGATCCTGCCGCCCTTTTCGTCGGCGGGTCCTTCGGGCGATGGCGCAGGAATACGATTATATCGTCGTGGGCGCCGGCTCGGCCGGCAACGTACTGGCGACCCGCCTGACCGAGGACGCGGAGGTCCGCGTCTTGCTGCTGGAGGCCGGCGGACCCGACTATCGTTTCGACTTCCGCACCCAGATGCCGGCGGCGCTGTCCTGGCCGCTGCAGGGCCGGCGCTACAACTGGGCCTATCGCACCGATCCGGAGCCGCATATGGACGGGCGGCGGATGGACTGCGGCCGGGGCAAGGGGCTCGGCGGATCCTCGCTGATCAACGGCATGTGCTACATCCGCGGCAACGCGCTCGACTACGACGGCTGGGCGGAGCGTCCCGGGCTCGCAGACTGGAGCTACGCCGACTGCCTGCCCTACTTTCGCAAGGCCGAGCGGCGCGACGTGGGGCCCGATCGCTATCACGGCGGCGACGGGCCGGTCAGCGTCACGACCTCGAAGCCCGGCGTCAACCCGCTGTTCGAGGCGATGGTGGAAGCCGGCGTCCAGGCCGGCTACCCGCGCAACCCGGACCTCAACGGCTACCAGCAGGAGGGTTTTGGTCCGATGGACCGGACCGTGACCCCGCAGGGACGCCGCTCGAGCACGGCGCGCGGCTATCTCGATCAGGCGCGCGGCCGCCCGAACCTGACCATCGTCACCCACGCGCTGACCGACCGCATCCTGTTCGACGGCAAGCGCGCGACCGGCGTCGCCTACCACCGCGGCGGCGCGCGCCACGCGATCGTCGCCCATGCGCGGGCGGAGGTGATCGTGTGCTCGGGCGCGATCGCCTCGCCCCAGCTCCTGCAGCGTTCCGGCGTCGGGCCAGGCGACCTGTTGCGCAGCCTCGACATTCCCGTCCTCCTCGACCTGCCGGGCGTCGGCGAGAACCTGCAGGACCATCTCGAAGTCTACCTGCAGCACGAGTGCCTGGAGCCGGTGTCGCTCGCCTGGGCGCTGAAGCCCTGGAACCAGGCGGCGATCGGCGCGGAGTGGCTCGTGCTGGGCACGGGTCCCGGGGCGAGCAACCATTTCGAGGCGGGCGGCTTCATTCGCTCGAGCCGCGAATTCGCTTGGCCGAACATCCAGCACCACTTCCTGCCGCTGGCGATCAACTACGACGGCAGCCACGCGGTGAAGGCGCACGGCTTTCAGGCGCATGTCGGCTCGATGCGCTCGCCGAGCCGCGGGCGGGTCCGGCTGACCTCGCGCGACCCTTCCGCGCATCCGAGCGTCCTGTTCAACTACATGGCGACCGAGCAGGACTGGCGCGAGTTCCGCGACGCGATCCGGATCACCCGCGAGATCTTCGCGCAAAGCCCGCTCGACCGCTTTCGCGGCCGGGAGATCAGCCCGGGCGCCGAGGCGCGCAGCGACCGCGAGCTCGACGCCTTCGTGCGCGCCCACGGCGAGACCGCCTACCATCCCTCCGGCTCGTGCAAGATGGGCGAGGATGCGATGGCGGTGGTGGACGGCCGCGGCCGCGTCCACGGCCTCGACGGGCTGCGCGTGGTCGACGCCTCGATCATGCCGCTGATCGTCACCGGCAACCTCAACGCGCCCACGATCATGACGGCCGAGAAGATCGCCGACAGCCTGCGCGGCCGCCCGGCGCTCGCCCGCAGCGACGCGCCCTATTACGTCGCCGGCGACGCGCCGACGCGGCGGTCGCCCGCGAAGGAGACGCTCTCGGCGGCGCCTGTGCCCGTGCCCGCGGAGTAGCGCGCCGCCGCGGCGCGGCGTTGGGGCGTCGTCACCCCGCGGCCCCTGGACCGCCGCGTCGCCCTACGGGCCTCGCGATGCGGCGCCGCGCCTCAGGGGTCCATCCTAAGCTTCGCCAGCGCCGTGATCGCCACCGCCGCCGCGACGACGGTGGCGAAGGCGGCCCGCAGGCTCGAGGCCGAGGCGATCGCGCCGAACAGCGGCGGGCCGACGAGGCCCGCAGCGTAGGCCATCGACGCCGCCATCGCCACGCCCATCGACGGCGACGCCGCCGCCCGGGCGCTGGCGCTGAACACCGCCGGCACCATGTTGGCGACGCCGAGCCCGACCAGGCAGAAGCCGATCACCGCGGCGGCCGGGGTCGCAAGTCCGACGGCGAGGGCCGCGCCGGCGAGGATCACCAACGCGCCGACGATCACCACGCGCCGCGCGCCCCAGCGGCGCACCAAGCCGTCGCCGAAGGCTCGGCCGAGGAACATCATGAAGGCGTAGGCGGCGTAGCCGCCCGAGGCGACGCCGGCGCTGGTTCCCAGATCGCTGCGAAGGTAGAGCGCGCTCCAGTCGGTCACCGACATTTCGGCGAACACCGCGAGCAGCGCGATGACCGAGAGCGCGATCAGTCTCCCGTGCGGCATCGCGAACGCCATCGCGTGCGCCTGCTTGTCGCCGACGCCGATGCGCAACGCCCCCCACAGCGCGAGCGCGACGCACAGCGCCGCCTCGAGGCCGAGTTGAAGCGCCGGCGAGGCCCCGCCGCTGATCAGAAGCCCGCCGATCGCCGCGCCGACGAGGCCGCCGGCGCTCCAGGCGGCGTGAAAGGATGACATGATCGCCTGTCCCCAGGCTCGCTCGATCACGCTCGCATGGGCGTTCATCGGCACGTCGACCAGGATGTTGCCGACGCCGAACAGGAAGGCGCAGAGGGCGAGCGCGACGGTCGGCGCCGGCAGGACGATCATCGCCGGCAGCGCCGCCAGCACGACGGCGGCGAGCGGGCCGGTGACGCGCAGCGTCGGGCCAGTGCCGCCGATCCGCGGCGGCAGCACGCCGGCGATCGGCATCGCCGCAAGCGCGCCGATCCCGGCGGCGAGCAGGATCAGCGACAGGCCCCCGTCGCTGAGGGCGAACAGCGTCTTTACCTGCGGGATCGCGACCGCCCAGGCGCCGATCGCAAGGCCGTTGGAGAGGAAGATCGCCGTCACCCCCACGCGGGCGCGCCGGCGCTTTCCCTCCTCGGCGAATTCCAGGACGGCGTCGGTGTTCGCTTCGGTCATCGCAAAAGCAACCGGGTCACGCCTGCACCTCGCTTTCCCAGGTCGCATGCAGGACGCCGGGCCGCTTCTCGAGCGCGCCGACGACCGCATCCAGTTCGGCCGCGACCACCGAGGTCGGCACGAGGGTCGCCACGATCTCGACCGACTCGTCGCCGCGCGCCTCGGTCTCGACGTCGGCGACCGGGTATTTCGCCGCCTCCAGCGCCTCGATCAGCGCTGCGCGGATGGCGTCGGCGTCGCCCGGGCTCGCCGAAAGGCGGACCTCGTAGGTCGCCTCGCCCGCCTCCTCGCTGAGCGGGAAGCGATCGATCCAGTTGACCAGCGGCCTGAGCAGCGTGTTGCCGGCGATGACGAAGCCGGTGAGCAGCGCCGATTCGACCACCAGGCCCGCGCCCGAAGCGGCGCCGACGGCGGCCGAGCACCAGAGGGTCGCGGCGGTGTTGAGGCCGCGCACGTTGACGCCCTCCTTCATGATCGCGACGGCCCCGAGGAAGCCGATGCCGGAGACGACATAGGCCATCACCTGGGTCGATGCGGCGCCGCCGACCATCATGCCGAAATCGACGAAGGCCGCGGCGCCCACCGCCACCAGCGCATTGGTGCGCAAGCCGGCCGACCGCTGCCGGTACTGCCGCTCGGCGCCGATCAAGGTGCCGAAGACGAAGGCGGCGCCATAGCAGACGGCGCTGTTGACCAGGGCGTCGGGATCGAAGGATTCGATAAAGCGCATGCGGTCCAGGCTCGGCGGCGGTCAGCGCCCCCCTTCCCCGGCCTTCGCCGGGGACGGGGGAACGGCGAACTACGCCGCCGCGCTCAGCGCTTGATCGAGATCGGCGAGGATGTCGTCGATGTGCTCGATGCCGATCGACAGGCGCACGTAGGCGTCCGATACGCCGGTCGCAAGCTGGTCCTCGGCGGACAGCTGCGAGTGCGTGGTGGTCGCCGGATGGATCGCGAGCGAGCGCGCGTCGCCGATATTAGCGACATGGTAGAAGAGCTTGAGCGCGTCGATGAACTTGCGCCCGGCCTCCTTGCCGCCCTTGATCTCGAAACCGACCAGGCCGCCCTCGCCGCCTTTGAGGTATTTTTCCGCGCGCCGGCGCGCTTCGCCGACCTGCTGCGACGGATGGATAACCTTGGTCACCTCCGGACGCTTGGCGAGCCAGCCGGCCACGGCGGCGGCGTTCTGCGAATGGCGTTCGATGCGCAGCGGTAGAGTCTCGACGCCCTGGAGCGTCAGGAAGGCGTTGAACGGCGACATCGCCGCGCCGAGGTCGCGCAAGAGCGTCACCCGCGCCTTGATGATGTAGGCGATCGGGCCGAGCGGCTTCACCGCCTCCGACCATATCGCGCCGTGATAGCTCGGATCGGGCGTGTTCAGCGCCGGCTGCCGGCCCTTGTGCTCCTCCCACGGGAAGGTTCCGCTGTCGACCAGGAGGCCGCCGATCGAGGTGCCGTGGCCGCCGAGATATTTGGTCGAGGAATAGACGATCACCGCAGCGCCGTGGTCGAACGGCCGGGTCAGCAGCGGCGCCGCGGTGTTGTCGACGATCAGCGGGATGCCGAACCGGCGCCCGATCGCCGCCACTTCCGCGATCGGGAAGGCGATCAGCTTCGGGTTCGGCAGCGTCTCGGCATAATAGGCGCGGGTGCGGTCGTCGGTGGCGCGTGCGAAATTCTCCGGGTCGTCGGGGCTGACGAACCGGACCTCGATGCCCTGGTCCTTGAGGGTGTTGGCGAACAAATTCCAGGTGCCGCCGTAGAGGTCGGTCGAGGAGACGACGTTGTCGCCGGCCTTGGCGAGGTTCTGCAGCGCAAACGCCGAGGCCGCCTGCCCGCTCGCCAGCGCCAGCGCCCCGACGCCGCCTTCGAGCGCGGCGACTCGCTTCTCGAGCACGTCGTTGGTCGGGTTCATGATGCGGGTGTAGATGTTGCCGAGCTCCTTCAGCGCGAACAGGTTCGCGGCGTGCTCGGCGCTCTGAAACTGGTACGAGGTCGTCTGATAGATCGGCACCGCGACCGCGCCCGTGGTCGGATCGGCGCGCCAGCCGGCGTGCAGCGCCAGCGTTTCCGGCTTCTGAGACATGGAATTCCTCTTCCTCGCGTCATGTTGGCGAAGCGGTCCGGTTGACGCGAGCGATCCGGGCGCTTTTCCCAACCGATGCCTGTGGGTCAATCCCTATCCTGCATCAAATTGGTAGATTTTCTGGACCATAGTCGCCGTGGAGGTGTCGCGCAAGGCGAAGCCACGGCCGCTCGGCAATCCCTCCCGCTACGCGCGAAATCTCGGTTTCGCGACCTGTTCGCACTCTTGTATTGTCGCCGTGCGAGGAACGAAAGGCGTATTTCGTCTTTGCCGCGGAGCCGAGCGCATGAACCTTCTGAGGACACAAGGCAACACCGAGCGCGTGCGGCGCTTCCACCTTCCCTATGCGCATATGGAATCGGTGTTCGGCAACGACTGGTTCGGGCTCAAGGCGGAGTCCTTCGCGCGGTTCTTCGGCACGCCGACCTTCCTCATCGCGCAGACGATCATCGTCGCCATCTGGATCGCGGTGAACGCGATCGGCTGGGCGTCCTTCGACATTTACCCGTTCATCCTCCTCAACCTCGCCTTCTCGCTTCAGGCGGCCTACGCGGCGCCGCTGATCCTGCTCGCCCAGACCCGCCAAGCCGACCGCGACAAGGTCATGAGCCTCGCCGACGCTCAGCATCGCGAGGAGCTGCACACGGTCAACGAGGAGCGGCAGCAGCAGATGCAGAAGCAGTCGGGACTGATGATCGAGATGCTCGAGCAGAACACCGCGCTGACCGCGACCGTCGAGAAGCTGCTCAGGCAGAACACCGAACTCACCGAGACGGTGCGCACGCTGGCCGAGCGGATCGAGACGATGACCGCCGAGGTGCACAGCCGGGTCGCGGGTCCGACCTGACGACTTTCACCACAAAGGACACGAAGCAGGCCTTCGTGCTTCTTCGTGTCCTTTGTGGTGAACAAATCCGGAGATGAGCGATGCCCGTGGTTCTGGCGTTCGGCGATTCCAACACCTGGGGGTTTTCGCCCGGCGACGGCGCGCGCATGGCGGCCGGCGTGCGCTGGCCCGGCGTGATGGCGCACGCGCTCGGGGCAGGCTTTACCGTGATTGAGGAGGGCCTGTGCGGCCGCACCACGATCTTCGACGACCCTGAGGAGGACGGGCGCAATGGCCTCGCCTATCTCGCGCCCTGTCTGCGCAGCCACGCTCCGCTCGACCTCGTCATCCTGTCGCTCGGCTGCAACGACGTGAAGGCGCGTTTCGCGGCGACGCCGGAAGAGATCGCCGCCGGCGCGGCGCGCCTCGTCGATTGCGCGCTCGGTCTCGCCGCCGGGCCCGGCGGAGCGCCGCCCGCCATCCTCCTCGTCGCCCCGCCGCCGCTCGCGACGCTCTCCGGCTACGCCGAGATGTTCGAGGGCGGCGCGGAAAAGGCGCTGCGTCTGCCGGCGCTTTATCAGGCGCTCGCCGCGCAGCGCGGGATCGGCTTCGTCGCGGCGGGCGAGTTCATCGCCTGCTCGCCGCTCGACGGCATCCACTACGCCCCCGACCAGCACGCCGCGCTCGGCGCGGTGCTGGCCGAGGCCACGCGGATGATGCTTGGCTGACCCGGCCGGCTGGCCAAGCCGGCGACGCGAACGGCATGTCGAGCAATGACCTCATCCTGAGTTTGTCGAAGGATGATCCGGTGAGCTCCACCTTCAGCGCCATCTGGAGCGCTTTTCGACAGGCTCTGGAACGAGGGTTGAAGCGATGCGTTGGCCGCTCCTCACTCGTCGCCGAGGAAGTGCAGGATCGCGTAATTGAACAGCTTCGGGTCCTGCAGGAAGGCGAAGTGGCTGACGTTGGGCAGGATCATCAGCCCGGCGTGCGGGATCGTCGCCGCGATATACTCCGTATGCTCGCGCTTGATCGCCTCGTCGTGGTCGCCGTCCACCACCAGCACCGGCGTATCGATGCCCTGCAACTGGGCGTCGGTCCAGTTGGGCTCGTCCGCCCACATCTTGCTGATCTGCTCGACGAAGGCGTCGTACTGCTTCGGCGTCGCCGACAGTTTCTCGTATTCGTGGCCGGCCCGCTCGATATAGGCGGCGAAGGTCGGGTTCTTCTCGACGCCCTCTTTGACGCCCGAGGTCCGGGTGTTGGCGGCGAACGCGAACACCTTGCCGACCCGGTCCTTATGGCGGAGCGCGAGGTCGAGGCCGAGGATCGCCCCGTCGCTCCAGCCGACGACGGCGGCCTTGGGGATCTTGAGAAAATCCATCAGCGCGACCACGTCGTCGGCCATCAGATCGTAGCCGTAGGGGCGTTCGTCGCGCGTGCTGCGGCCGTGGCCGCGGCTATCGACGACGACGACCGTGTGATTCTTGGCCACCGCCGGGATCTGATTGCCCCAGTAATCGCCATTGGCGAGGCCGCCGTGCAGGAAGATCACCGGCGACCCTTGCCCGTAGACCGCGTAGTGAAGCTTGATCCCGTTGACCGCCGCCTCGCCCTGCCGCTCGGTCGGGATCGGCGCCGGCGTCGGCGGCAGGGTCTCCCACAATTCGGCCGCGGCCGCCGGCAGGGCGACGAGGGCAAAAAAGGCGGCGAGGATCAACTTGCGCATGGGCGATCTCCGGTCTTCGCCAGACCAATGTCGAAGGCTTCGCCGCCTGGCGCAAGAGGGCCGCGGCGCGTCCGGGGCTTCTCCATCAGCTTCCGATGCGGACGAGCAGATCCGCGAGGTCGGCGGGACGCGAGAAGAACGGCGAATGGCTCGCCGCCAGCGTGTGCGTCGTCGTCCGGTCGCCCATCGCCTCGTCCATCAGCACGATCATGCGATCCTGCCCGGCGGGCGTGATCGCGCAGTCGTCCTCGCAGCGGATGTAATGGCGCGGAACCCGGCCATAGCGCTCGCGCGTGACGACCGAGGGACGCAGCGCCGTCGTCACCGGTTCGTCGCTGTGCAGGCCCAAGACCGCCTCGGCGAAATCCGCGTCGCCCACGTCGCCATAGAAGGCGGCCTTCAACTGCGCCCGATACTCCGTATCGTCCGAGCCGGGATCGATCCTGAGCGCGCCGACCTGCGCCGGATCGGCGCGGAACAGGCCCGGAACAAGGGCGCTCGACATCGTCTCGTGCTGGATCATGGCGATTGGCGGCATGCCTGGCGGCAGCATGAAGGCGGTAAGATAGACCACGGCCGCGAGCGTCTCCGGCGCGGCTTCCGCGACATCCGAGATCGTAGCCCCGCCCATCGAGTGGCCGACCAGCACGACCGGGCCGCCGATCGCGCGGATCGCCTCGAGCACGGCCTCGGTGCGCTCCTCTTGGGTGACGCCGGCGTTGGGCGACGGCTCGCTCGCGAACGCGGCCGCGTCGATGGGGCGGCGGAAGAAGGCGTCCGGCATTTTCGCGTTGCGGCCCGCGCCCGGCAAGTCGAGCTTCCGACTGACGAAGCCTTGCGCCGCCAGCGCCGGGACCAGATGTTTCCAGCTGTCTTCGTTGTGCCAGTAGCCATGAACGAAAACGAAGGCCGGCTTGGCGGACATGAGCGCTCTCCCTGTTCGGCTTGCCGCTTTGCAAGCTCGCCGGGGAGATTGACCTGCGCGTCCGGCGAACGCCAGTGTCACGGCGAAAAATTCACCTTCGCCGGGCGTTGCGCTCGACGGCGGCTTGCCACGACGACGCTAACTCGGCGGCGCGAACATTTCTTCGAGCGACGCATTTTCGCCCGAGCTTCCGGCAAGTTCGACAGGGCGGGGTCCCTCTCCCCGCCGGGGCGGGGAGAGGGGAACGACGATCACGCCAGCGGCGGGATGCGCAGCACCTGACCCGGATAGATCTTGTCCGGATGCGTCAGCATCGGCTTGTTGGCCTCGAAAATGACGTTGTACTGGTCGCCCTTGCCCTTGCCGTATTCGCGCTCGGAGATCGCCCACAGCGTGTCGCCGGATACGACGGTGTAGAAGCGCGAATCCGCAGAGGCGGCTGCCGGCTTGATGTCGTTCTGAACCGTCGCGACGCCCTTGGTGTTGCCGAGCGCGATGGCGATCTTTTCGGCTTCCTCGGTGGTCTTGGCGGTGCCGCTGACCTTCACCTTGTCGCCGTCGACCTCGATTTTGAGGTCCGAGTGGTCGAGACCGTGCTTTTCGAGCTCCTTCTTGAGCTCGTCGGCGGGCGCAGCCTTCGCCTCGGAGCCGCCGAACAGCGACGCTCCGGCGTTCTTGATGAAACTGATGAGACCCATGGGTAGCTCCTCTCGCCGGCTATCTTGCCGGACTTCCGCCAGCTCGAGAGGGGGTCCCCCCTCGGGCGGGCGCACTATCTCCGAACCCGGTCCGTCGGACAAGGGGCGGCGGCCGGATCAGGCCTTGCGCATGTTGTTGAGCACCATGCCGACGATGGCCGAGACGATTGCGCCCGAGACGCCGCCGCCGACCAGCTGGCCGGCCATCGCGCCGAGGTCCATGCCGCCCGCGCCGCCCTGCAGCATCGGCAGGAGCGAGCTCAGCAGCGAGCCGCCGGCGACGCCGCCGAGCGCGCCGGCGATGGTGTTGCCGCCGGTCCCGAGGCTGACGTTCTTCATGGCGCCGCCGATCGCGTTGCCGCCGACCGCCCCGCCCACGAGTTGCATGATGAGATTCAGAATCATTGGCGACATGACGTTTCCCCTCGATACCTTTGTGCGGCCAGGCGCCGCGTCTCCTTCTAACACGCTCCAGTTCGGGAAAGCGAACAGGGCTCACGGCGGCGGCACTGGAGCGGAGGCCCCGAATCCTGCTAATCCTCCGTCGACCTGCTTTTTCCGGACGCCCGAATGAAAGACCCGTATGAGATCCTCGGCGTCGCCAAGACCGCGACTCCCGAGGAGATTCGCAAGGCCTACCGTCAGCTCGCCAAGAAGCTGCATCCGGACCTGAACCCCGGCGACAAGCGCGCCGAGGAGCGGTTCAAGGAGGTCGCTTCCGCCAACGACCTGCTGTCCGACCCGGACAAGCGCCGCCGTTTCGACGCCGGCGAGATCGACGCCTCCGGCGCCGAGACCGCCCCGCCGCAAGGCCGCTACTACCGCGAATACGCCGGTCAGGGCGGCGGCCCGTACGAGAGCGCCGGCGGCTACGCCGACTACGCCGAGAGCGACGACCTCTTCGCCGAACTCCTGCGCCGCAGCCGCGAGCAGCAGCGTGAGCAGATGCGCCGCGCCCCCGGCGCCGACCTGCACTACGAGCTGCGCGTGCCGTTCCTCGACGCGGTCAACGGCGGCGTCAAGACGATAACCCTGCCGCAGGGCGGGACGCTCGACGTGACCATCCCGTCCGGGGTCGAGGACGGTCAGGTGCTGCGCCTGCGCGGCAAGGGCGCGCCCGCGCCCGGCGAGGGGCCGGCCGGCGATGCGCTGGTGCAGATCGTGGTCGAGCCGCATCGCTTCTTCACCCGCGAGGGCGACGACATCCACGTCGAATTGCCGGTGACGATCAAGGAGGCGGCGCTCGGCGGCGAGGTGCGCGCGCCGACGACGACCGGCGGCGTCATGCTCAGGATCCCGAAGGGCGCCAACGCCGGCGACACGCTGCGGCTCAAGGGCAAGGGCGTGAAAACCCGCCGAGGCGCAGGCGACCAGCTCGTCAAGCTCAAGGTGGTCATGCCGAAGCCGCCCGACGCCGAACTCGACAGCTTCCTCGCCGGCTGGACGCCGCCGGCGGGCTACGATCCGCGCAAGGAGATGTGAGCCATGATCGACGAGCGCGAATTCCTGGCGCGCACGCACCTCGACCAGGCGACGCTGGCGGTGTGGGTCCGCGAGTCGTGGATCTGCCCCGACCGGACGGCGCCGGAGCCGGCCTATTCGGAGGCCGACCTCGCCCGGGCGGGCCTGATCCACGACCTCAAGCACAACATGGGGGTCAACGACGAGGGCCTCGACGTCATCCTGCATCTGATCGACCAGATGCACGGACTGCGGCGCGCGCTCGCCGAGGCGCTGGCCTCGATGAAGGAACACGGGCGGGGACCGTGATGCGCGTGGGATCGCGGCGCGCGGCGGCGGCGATCGCCGCCTCGGCTTGCCTGTCGGCCCCCGCCCTCGCCGACCCGCCGTTCCCGACGACAGGCGCGGCGAAGCTCGCCGCCTATGCCGTCTGCCGTTCGCTCGCCGCCGTCGACATGGGGCCGGTCGGCTCGAACTCCTCGGCCGAGTGCACCGGGATCGTCAAGACGCGCGACGGCTCGACGTTGCTCGACAATCTCGCGATCCGCTGCCTCGAGGAGGCCAAGGCGCGGCCCGCCGGCTACGTCTTCACCGGAACCTGCGTGCAAACCGACGGCGACGGCGACAAGCTCTACATGACCTACGAGGGGCCCGAGAGCGGCGACGTCGCGCTTCTCGGCGGCACCGGCAAGTACGGGCGGGTGACCGGCAAGGGGACCTGGACGGTCGCCGACGCGCCCGGCAACACGGCCCAGCTTTTCCTGTTCACGCTCAGCTACGACGTGACCTGGACGACGAAAGCGGAATGATCCGACCGCTTCAGCGTGCTCCGTAATTGCCGGTCGTATCGACCGGCGCCGCGTTGGGATAGGGCGGCTCGGCCGGAGCGCAGCCGACCAGGAGGAGTCCGAGCGAAAGGACCGCCCACAGTTTCGCCGTCATGTTCGCTCCGGTCAGGCCGTACGTCGCCGCATCACGCGCCACAGCAAGCCTCTACGCCCCCGCGCCCGCCGCGGATCATCCTGAGGCGCCGCGCTACCCGTCGAGTTTCTCGCTCTCGCCCGCCTTGCCGCGAACCCAGTAACCGGCCGCCTTGAGCCACCCCTTCGGATGGCCGCGCTCTTCCAGCATGAAGGTCTTCGCCGCCCGCGCCGCGCGCGCCTCCGCCGCGATCCAGACATAGCCGTCGCCCTCCGGCGTCGGCAGATCGCGCAGCGCGGCGACGAACCGCTCGCCGTCGCCGAGGGCGCCCACGGAGCGGAAGAGCCAGATCGGCCGCAGGTCGGCCCGCGTCTCGAAAGGCTGGACGTCTTCCGGGCCGTCGACCACGACGACCGTCGCGACCCGGACGTCGGGGCGCAGCGAGGCGACGCGCCGGCCGATCGCCGGCAGCGCCGTCTCGTCGCCGACCAGCCAGACGAAGTCGAAATCGTCCGCCGCGACCATCGAGCCGCGCGGGCCGCCGATTTCGAGGAGGTCGCCGGGGGCGGCGCGGCGCGCCCAGTCCGAGGCGGGGCCGGCTTCGTGCAGCACGAAGTCGATCGTGAGCGTGCGGCGCGCGGCGTCGAAGGCGCGCGGCGTGTAGTCGCGCATCGCCGCGCCGTTCGGCGCCGCCGGGTCGGGGACGAAGACCTTGACGTGGTCGTCGGCCCCGAGGCTGACGAAATCGGCAAGGTCCGGCGACACGAACGCGATTCGTCGCATGTTTCGCGTGACGGCGGTCGCGCTTTCGACCGTCAGTCGCCGGCGCTTCGCCTCGTGCCGGACCCGCTCGATCCTGTGGCGGCCTTCCACGGTCGTCGTCATGGCCGCTCCCTCACAGGCGCTCGATCTTGCGCGCCGCCTCGTCGATGGCGTCGGCGACCGCGAACACCAGCGGCTTCGCCGGCTCGCCCGCCAGGCGCATCCGCAGCGCCGCCTTCAGGTTGGACATCGCGCGGAACACCGGCCCGGTGTCGAGCGCCTCGTCCTCGCGCCGGAGCGCGTCGAGCCGCGCCAGCGCCGCCTCGGCCTCGGCGCGGTTGGCGTCGAGATGCGCGACGCCGGCGGGGGTGATCGCGAACAGCTTCTTGGCGCCCTCGGAGGCGCGCGCCTCGGCCAGTCCGGTCTCTTCGAACAGCGTCAGGGTCGGATAGACGACGCCGGGGCTCGGAGCGTAGGCGCCGCCGGTGCGCGTCTCGATCTCGCGGATGAGGTCGTAGCCGTGCCGGGGTTCGGCCTCGAGGAGCAGGAGCATGACGAGGCGCAGTTCGCCGCCGTCGAACAGGCGCCGTCGTCCTCCGCGGGCGTCGCTTGCGTCGCCGCGCCGAGCGAAGCCGGGACGGCCGAAGCCGCGCAAACCGTGACGGCCGTGCATGGCGCAAGCGTCGCGGCTCTCGGGTGCGAACCCGTCGTGTCGCTCGTCAGAGTGGAAATGTCTGTGATGTCTCATGGTTTTCTCTATCTATGATCCGTCTCCATATCGAAGACAGCACTAAGATATATCTTTGATACGCAAAGTCAAGCGCCTTCCTGGAGCGTCCCTCGGTCGCCACGCTCGTTCGCTCCAGACCCATTGAGGTCGGAACCGAGCAACGCATCCCGCCGGTCGTCGCGCACATTGTTACGCAAGCGTGCAATTTCAGAGCCTTAGCACCTCCATCGTGCAACTCGGCATTGCCGAGCTGGCGCTCAGAGCCCCTGCATCAGACTCCGCGACGCCCGTCGCCATCCCCGAGAAAAGCGGGGATCCAGCGCCGCGGCACGGACGGCCATTGCTAGTCCCCCCGGGCCTGCGGCCAGCGATTCTGGATGCCCGCATTCGCGGGCAAGACACCGTCGGCAGTTGCGCAACTCGGCAGCGCGGAGGTCGTCATGCGCGCGCCAACCGAGGCAACCGGCTCCCTTGGCTCGCGCTCCGAATTGCGACCGAACGCATCCCTGCGCCAACTCCCGTCTCTCATTCGAAACTAGGAACAAACATAGAACAGACCGCCCTGGGCGGCAAGACTTTGTAATCGGCGCTCCGTCCCTGCGGGATCAGTCGAGGCCGATGCCGAGCGAGCCTTTGCGCCCGCTCGCCCGGCATGCCGCAGCCCCAAACGGAAACGCCGCCTCGTCAGCAGGACGAGGCGGCGTCGATAATCTTCAGAAGAAAGGCGCGTGCGCCTACTGCTGCTGTTCGGCCTTCTTGCCGATCTTGCTCCTCGAGGCGCGGTCGCCGGCCGCCACCGCGTCCGCCTCGCACATATAGGCGCCCTGCTTGGTCTTTCCGTAGCTGCGGGTGCCGGCGAAGTGGTAAATATGGGAGTTGGTGTTGAGCCAAACCACATTGTCTGTCTCTTATACACATCTCCGAGCCCACGAGACGTAGAGGAATCTCG
>CAMFKX010000024.1 GCA_945957375.1 uncultured Roseiarcus sp. | reverse complement strand
GTCTCGTGGGCTCGGAGATGTGTATAAGAGACAGGTCATTGACTTTCCGACGACGATCGAAGGCTACGCGACGCCCGCGCTGGACGCCGCCGGCGAGGCCGCGGCGCTTCCCGCGCCGCCCGTCGCGCCGCTCGCCTTGCCTGGGCGCGCGCCCGCGGTCGCTCGCCTTCCCGAAACGCGGCAGCAGCGGTTCCGGCGGGCGCTCGCGCTCGAAGCCGAGGTCGCGGCCTCGGTCGCGATCGCCACCGCCGATGCGCTGTGGCTCGGCGGCTACCAGGCCGGCCCGGAATATCGCGCGATGCGCGATCTCTACGACGACTTCGGAGAGGAGACGCTGGGCTGACGGGACGCCCTCCCATCGAGGTCAAAAAAAAGGGCCGCCCGAAGGCGGCCGAGGATTTCACAAACATAACGAGAGTTAATATGTCAGAGAACACGCCATCTGTCAAAACAGGGTCGCTCGCGCCGCTGAAAAACGTCGCGGGCTTCATGGCCCTGACCAAGAAAATCCAGGAGCGCGGACCGCATCTGCCGAACCTCGGCGTGATGCACGGACGGTCGGGCGAGGGCAAGACCTACGCCTCGATCTACGTGCAGAACCGCACGCGGGCGATCCGGGTCGAGGTCGGCGCATCCTGGAACCGCAAGACCTTCGTCCGCTCGATCCTGCTCGAATGCGGCGTCGTCGACCCGCGTGGGGCGACAGCCGACCTGGTCGAGCGCGCGATCGCGCTGCTCGGCGACCAGCCGGACCGGCCGCTGATCGTCGACGAGGCGGACAAGCTGGTCGACAAGGGGCTGATCGAGATCGTGCGCGAGATTGCCGAGGCCTCGCAGGTCCCCGTGCTGCTGATCGGCGAAGAGCAGCTGCCGCAGAAGCTCGAGCGGGTCGAGCGCGTCCACAATCGCGTGCTCGAATGGTACGGCGCCGAGCCGTCCGACCTCGCCGACTGCAAGCTCTTGGCGAAGATCTTCCTGCCCGGCGTCGAGATCGCCGACGACCTGCTCGAGTCCGTCCGCATCAAGGGCGGCGGCCGCGCCCGGCGCATCGTCGTCACCCTCTCCGGCATGGCCGACTGGTGCCGCAACTCCGGCGCCAAGGCGATCGACCTCAAGAGCTACACCGGCGGCATCTTCACCGGCGAAGCCCCGAAGCCGCGCGCCCTCCGAGTTGGGAGGGCGGCGTGATGGTCCGGCTCCCCGAATTCGCATTGCCCCGCGGCCCCGACCATTACTGGACGGTCGCCTGCGAATTCGGCCCGGACGGGTTCACGGTCAGCGACCTGCTCCGCTGCACCAACGGCGTCTCGCGCGATGCGGTGCGCAACTGGATCACGGCGATGGTCGCCGACGGCCATCTCCGCGCGATCGGGTCGCGCCGGATGCGCGGCGTCTACGGCGTGGTCTACGCCGTCGTCGCCCCGTCGATCCGGCCGCCGGTGCGCCACGAGCCTGCGACCGCCGCGCAGCAAATGTGGACCGCGATGCGCACGCTCGACCGGTTCACCGTGGACGAGCTCGCCGCGGCCGCCTCGACCGAGGCGCTGACCGTGTCCCGGCGCACCGCCAAAGACTACGTCGGCCGCCTCGCGCGGGCCGGCGTCCTGGTCCAGGTCGGACGCTGCGGCGGCTCGAGCGCGCCGAAAATCTGGCGTCTGAAGCCGTCGGCCAACACCGGACCACGCACTCCCCGGCGCTATCGCGCCGCCTTCATGTGGGATCCGAACGCGGGCGTCGCGCTCGGCCTCCCCGAGGCTCAGGAGGAGACGCGATGAGCGACGTCGATTTTCTCGCCAACGCCCGCGCCGGCTGGGGCGATCCTCCGGACTGGGTGGTGAGGCTCGCCGAGGAATGCGGGCGCAGCTCCGCGACCGATGTGGCCAAGCGGCTCGGCTATTCGGTCGCCGTGGTGTCCGGGGTGCTGCGCCGCCAGTACCGCGGCTCGCTGCCGAAGGTCGAGGCGAAGATCCGGGGCGCCTTCATGGGCGAACAGGTCGAGTGCCCGGTGCTCGGCGAAATCGAGCGCGACCGCTGCGAGACCGAACAGGGGCGGAAATTCTTCGGCACCTCGGCCAACCGGGCGAAGCTCTATCGCGCCTGCCGCGGCGGCTGTCCGAACTCCCGGCTCAAAGGAGGCGGCGATGTCTGACGCGCTCTCGGACCAGATCGCGGCGTTCCGCGCGGAGTGGACCAAATACGGCGTGGACGGCCTGACGCTGCGCGTCGAGGCGGTCGAAATGATGGGCGCGCTGTTCGCCTCGTTCGAGGCGCAGGCCAAGGTGCTCGAGAGCCTCGCGCGGGAGGCGGCCTATCCGGCGGCGGACGTCGTGGTCGAGATCGGCCCCGCGCGCGATCCGACCCCGGAGGAGGAGGCGATGCTGCGCGCCTACGCCGACCGGGTCGCGGCGCGCGGATCGAACGTCCTCGCCTTTCCGGGGGCGCGCCGGTGATCGCCTTTGCGACCATCCTCGAGGTCACCGCCCGCGCCTATGGCGTCGCGCCGGACGCGCTGCGCAACCCGGAAAACCCCATAGCGGGGGAGGCGCGCGCGGCGTTCTGCTGGCTCGCGCGCGGCCTCACCGCCTGCGAGCCGGAGGCGATCGGCCTCGCCGTCGGGCTCCCGGGCGCCGACGCCGAGGCGGCGATCGAAAGCGTCGCCGCGCGGCTCAACGACGGCCGCGATCTCGACGAGCGGCTGCTCGCGATCGAGGTCGAGGTCCGGACGCTCGCCGCGCTGTCGCAACGGATCGGCCTGCGCCTGCCCGCGTCGGCCGATCCGTTCGCGATCGCGCGGCGGCTCGTGCGCTCGAAGCGCGAGGCGATGAGCGTCGGCGTCGCCGATCTCATGGCGGTCGGCGCGGCGCTGATCGCGCTCGCCGGCGCCCGGGCGCGCGCCACCGAGGTCGAGAGCGCCGCCGAGCGCCTGGCCGCCGCCGAGCGGCTCGCCGCCGACGCCAAATTCACCGTCAACGAACACCCGGCGGCGCGGGCGCGCGACGCCGCCCTGAAAACCCTGCAGCAACTGGTCGGAGCCTGAACCCCATGGCGAAAGTGAAGACGAAACCCGCGGCCGCGATCGACGCGCCGCAGAGCCGCGACGAGGCCGCGGCCTATGTCCGGATCATCGGCGAGAGGAGCCGCGAGGTCGCGCGGCTGGAAGCCGACATGAACGACGAGCTGGCGCGGATCAAGGAGCAGTTCGAACTCCGGGCCGGCCCGGTCACGCGGTCGATCGAGGCGATGACGGCCGGCCTCAAGACCTGGTGCGAGGCGAACCGCGCCGCGCTGACCGAGGAGGGCAAGCGCAAGTTCGCCGACCTCGGCACGGGGCGGATCGAATGGCGTTTGAACCCGTCGAAAGTGACGATCCGCAACCTCGAGGTCGTCATCGCCGCGATCAAGACGCTCGGCCTGCCGTTCCTCCGCACCCGCGAGGAGATCGACAAGGAGGCGATGCTGCGCGAGCCGGACAAGGCCCGCCTCGTGCCCGGCGTGTCGATCGGCTCGGCCGGCGAGACGTTCTCGGTCGAACCGTTCGAGGCGCAGATCGAGGGAGGCGCGGCATGACGACCGCCGGCCAGACCCGCGCCATCCACGCCATGCGCAAGGCGGGCCAGATGGACAATCAGGAATATCGCGCGCTGCTCGAGGCGCGCTTCGGCAAGCGCAGCTCCGCCGACCTCACCGATTGGGAAGCCGCCCAGCTGATCGACGAGCTGCGCCGGGTCACCGGCGCGCCGGCCACGGCGGGGCGCAAGGTCGGGCGCACGGCGTCCGGCAAATATGCGCCGGTGCTGCGGGCGCTGTGGATCAGCGCCTGGCATCTCGGCCTCGCCCGGTCGCGCGACGACGCGGCGCTGATCGCCTTCGTCCAGCGCCAGACCGGCGTCGACCACCTGCGCTTCCTCGCCGACGCGGATCTGGCGGCCAAGGCGATCGAGGGCATGAAGGCCTGGATCGCGCGCGACGGCGGCGTCGTCTGGCCGAGCGAAGCCGACGCCCGGCGCCAGGTGCGCGAGATCGGCTGGCTGCGCAAGGCGGCGGTCGCCGAGGCGCTGTTCGCGAAGCTCGCGATGACGCGCGTGGACGCGATGATCGCCGGGGCGCAGCGCGGCCTGCCCGCCGCCTTCGCCGACTACGGCGAATACCACTGGGACCGGCTGATCGAGTTCCTCGGCGGCCGGCTGCGCGACGGCGCGAAGAAGCGGAGGGCGGCATGAAAGCGACCGTGGAAGCCGGCAACGCGCCGGAGCGGGTGACGATCGAGCTGATCCTCGACAAGGTCGAAGACGTCGGTCCGGCCCTCGAACTGGTCGAGGGCGCCGCGCGGATGATGTGGCCGAACCTCGTGCTCTTCACCGAGCAGGAGCCCGACGTCGTCATCGCGCGTCCCGAGCGCAAGGCGAAGGACTTCTCGAAGCCGCCGAAGCCGGGCTCGCCGTCGGCGCGGGTGCTCGAGGCGGCGAAGCGGCTCGGGACGGTCGACATCACCGCGATCGCCGACGAATGCGACATGACCAACGCGGTCGCGGCGATGGCGGTCGCGAACCTGAGGCGCGGGGGGCACCTGTGACCGCGCCCGCTCCCGCCCGCACCGGCCGCGGCGTGATCGAGGCCGAGGGCTACACGATCGAGACGGCGTGGCTGCGCAGCGCGCGGCTGTTCCGCGCCTCGGTCCGCACGCGCGAAGGCCGCCCCTTCACGATGTACGACCAGAGCTACGACAGGCTCGTGCGCGCCGCGCAGGTCGCCGGAGCGGCGCTCGCCCGCCGCGAACGGAGCGCCGCATGAGCCCGGCCGGCGGACTGTCGCGCGAGGCGCTCGAGCGCATCGCGGCGGGCTTTCCGCCGGCCGAACGCGCCCGGATCGAGGCCGAGATCGCGGCCGGACGGGCGGCGCTGAAGAAGCGCCACGCCGACATTCTCGCGGCCGCGAGCCGCGAGGCGGCGATCGCGGCCCGGGCGGCGCTCGGCGCCCCCGAGTTTCAAGAGGCCTTTGAACGGGCGAAGGCGCTGCGGCGCGCGAGCGTCTCCGCCGCCCGCAGCTTCGCCCGCGCGCACCGGATGGCCGAGCGCCTGCGCAGGAGCGGCCGATGAGGCTGCGCGACATCATCGACCACCTCGGCATGCAGGGCCGCCAGGTGAGCGAACACGCCGACACACTCGAACGCGCGATCCTGATGCAGCACGTCAAGCGCAACCCGTTCGACGTCGTCGCGATCCGATCGAAGCTGCCCGCGCTCCGCGCGGCCGAGCGCGCGCTGCGCATCGTCGAAGCCTGGCGCGACCGGCTGCCCCCCGATTTTTTCGCTGAAGTGGAAAGGGACTCCGAATGACCGTCGCCTCCGGATCGACCGCCGTCATGGCGCGCAAGCGCGCCGTTCCCGCCGACGCGCCGCCCTGGCGCGCGCTCGAATTCTTCCCGACCCCGCCCTGGGCGACGCGGGCGCTGACAGAACGCCTGATCAACCTCGACGGCGCCAGCGTCTGGGAGCCCTGCGCTGGCCTCGGGCACATGGCCGACGTGTTGCGCGGCGCCGCCGACAGCGTGAGGGCGAGCGACGTCTTCCTCTATCCGGTTGAGGGCGGCGACGCCGGCCGCTACGAGATCGATGCGTTCGACTTCCTGGACGAGCGCGCGGTCCTTCGCGCGCCGAAGGTCGACTGGGTCATCACCAACCCGCCATTCTCCCAGGCGCCGAAGATGCTCGAGCACGCGCTGATCGCCGCGACCAAGGGCGTGGCGATGCTGCTGCGGATCCAGTGGCTCGAAGGCGAAACGCGCTTCCGTTCCGTGTTCACGGACAAAGGGCCGACGCTGATCGCCCCCTTCGTCGAGCGCGTGCCGATGTGCGAGGGCGGCTTCGATCTCGAAGGCTCGACCGCCACCCTGTACGCCTGGTTTCTCTGGATGCGCTATTCGCAGCTCGGCGAAACGGACTGGCAATTCAGGAGCCCGCGCGCCCTACACGTCACCCTGATCCCGCCCTGCCGCGCCGAACTGACCCGGCCCGAGGACCGCATCCTCGCGCGCCGTTGCGTGCCGGGCTGGATCCCGCCCTCGAAGCTGAAGAAGAGCGGCGCCCGGCAGGCGGAGATGTTCGCATGATCCAGGTCTCCGATCACGCGCTGCTGCGCTTCCTCGAGCGCGCCGGCGGCCTCAATCCGGAGCCGGTGCGGGCGCTGCTCGCCGCCTCGCTCAGCCGCGCCGCGCAGGCCGCGCAGGCCATGCGCGCCGGTCGCTACACCATCCTCGCCGACGGTCTCGCCTATCTCGTCGTCGACGGAATCGTGGTGACGATCATGGTCGACGAAGGCGGTCCGCGCGGCCGAGCGCCGCGATGAGCCTGTCCTGGCTGCCCAGGCTCTACGCCGAGATCGCCGCCGAGGCGGGCCTCGACGCCGTGCTCGGGCTTGCGCGGGCGAAGGGCGGCCAGCGCATCTACGTGCCGCTCGACGCCCGGATCGCGCCGTGGCTGGTCGAAGCTATGGGCGAGAAGGGCGCGGCCGCGCTGGTCGCCATGTACGGCGGCGAGGCGATCGACCTGCCGACCAACCCGGTCGGCGGCCAGAAGGAACGGGTCCGCGCCATCCGCAAGGCGCTCGCCGACGGCGAGTCGGCCAACGCCGTCGCCGCCCGCTTCCGCAGCTCGCGCCGCCACATGTTCTGGCACAAGGCGCGCATGCGCGAGACCGACGACGAGCGGCCCGATCTTTTCACTCCGCTCAAGGGACGGTAAGGTCGCCGCTTCTCGCGCCCGCCGGCGCAGCGGTGCGAGTTCGCACTCTCAATCCGGGATCGTCCCGAATTTACCGTTGGCTCCGTTCCTGGAGCCGACGATGCCGTTCTGCACCCACCCGACGCACTTCACCGCCGCTGAATTCCGCATCGCGGTCTCGGGGCTGAAGTACGCCAAGGGCTGGAAGCCCGCCTCGATCACCCTGCACAACACCGGCGTGCCCTCGCTCGCCCAGTGGATGGCGATGGGGGCGACGGCGCAGGAGCGCTGGGGCGGCGCCCTCAACAACTATTACCGCGGCCTCGGCTGGCACGCCGGCCCGCATGTCGTCTGCTGCCCCGACTACATCTGGATGCTCTGTGATCCGGAGCAGGACGGCGTGTCGGTGTCGTGCTGGAATCACGAAACCTTCGCCGTCGAGATGGTCGGCAATTTCGAGACCGGCGGCGACGAATTCGGCTGGGGGCCGGGCGCGAAGGTGCGCGACAACGCCGTCACTGTGCTCGCGACGCTCTGCGAAAAATTCGGCTGGGATATCGCCCGGGTGCTGCGCTTCCACCGCGAATGCGCGCGCGACCGCCACGCCTGTCCCGGCTCGCGGGTGTCGAAGGCCGACATCGTTCAGCGGGTCGACGCGGTCCTCGAAGGTTGGGGCGAGCCGCGCCGCGCGATGGTCGCCGCGGCGACGCCGGCGGCCGCGACGCCCGCGATCGCGTCGACCACCGACGTCCAGCGCGCGCTGATCGCGCTCGGCTATTCCTGCGGCCCGGCCGGCGCCGACGGCGACGAAGGTCCGATGACGCTCGCCGCAGTGCGTGCGTTCCGCGCCGATCACAACCTTTCGCCGGGCGGCGACGACGCCGCCTTCCGCATGGTTCTCGCCGGCGCTCACGCCGACGTCGCCATCGGCCGCCTCGCCGGCGGCGCGAAACCGCCCGCCTCGACCGGCGCGGCGGTCCGTTTCAACCCCGCTTGAAAGGCGTTTCCCATGTTCGGCACCATCGCGCTCATCCAGTCGAAGACCTTCTGGGGCGCGCTCGTCGCGCTGATCGCCGCCATCCTCCAGGGCGTCGGCCTGCCCGACATCGCCAAGACGCTCCTCGACCCGTCCTTCCTCAGCGCGCTCCTGAACCTTGTCACGGCGATCGGCGCGATGGTCGCGATCCTCGGGCGGGTCGTCGCCACCGCCCAGATCGGCTCGATCCTGCCGAAGAAGTCGTGATCGCCATGCGCATCCTCCTCGTCCCCGCCGCCCTCGGCCTCGCCCTTGGGCTCGCCGCCTGCCAGCAGCCCCAGGGCTCCGCGCCGCAGGCCGCCGCGCCGCAGCTCACTCCGGGGCAGAAAGCGATGCTCGCCTGCATCGGCGCCGAAACCGGCGCGGCGGTCGCGGCCGATTTCGCCAAGGGCGGAGCCGTCGAGACGCAGCTCGCTGTCGACAAGGCGGTCCGCGACGTCTGCGGGGGCCTCGCCAAGGCGACGAATTGACCGCCTTCGCCTGACCGACCGGAGGCCCCCGTGATGTCGACCAGCGAAGTCATCGCGCTCGCCAACTGCGTCTTCGCCGGGCTCGCGCTCGCGATCGCGATCTGGGCGAAGCTCACGGCGCGATCGCGCAAGGATATCGACGATATCCGCAGCCGCGAGGACGGTCACGAGACGCGGCTCGCGCGGATCGAGGCGTCGATCGAGCAAATGCCGCGCGCCGAATCGGTGCACGAGTTGCGCGTCGACGTCGCGCGGATCGAGGGGTCGCTCGCCGTGATCGGCGAGCGGCTCAAGCCAGTCGCCCAGGTGACGGAGCGGCTGCAGGACTGGCTTCTGGAGAACAAGCGATGAGCTTCACCGAGATCGTCGAGCGGGAGTCGCGGCTCGTCGCGCTCAAGATGCTCGCCGAGCAGCCGGACCGGCGGCTGAACTCCTCGCTGATGCGCGAAGCGCTGGCCGAGAGCTGGGCGGTCAACCGCTCGCGCGAGTGGCTGCATGTCCAGCTGCGGTTCCTGGCCGAGATCGGCGCGGTCACGCTGACCGAGGCAGGCTCGGTGCTGATCGCGACCCTGACCGAGCGCGGCCTCGACCACGTCGAGCGCCGCATCATCCTCGACGGCGTCAAGCGGCCGTCCGCGCCGGCGGGGTTCTGAGATGGGCGAGGACCGGATCGGCCGCGGCCGGCTCTCGTCCTTCGACCTCGCCCCCGACGAGGCGCAGGACGATATTCTCTGGGCGATGGGGGAGCTGAACCGGCGAAGCCGCACCCAGGCCGACATTCTGTTCGAGCTGAACGACCGCCTGGCGGTCAAGGGCCTCGGGCCGATCTCGAAGAGCGCCTTCAACCGCAAGGCGATGCGCGTCGCCAGCGCCGCCGCGCGGCTCGCCGAGCGCCGGGCGCTGTTCGAGGGTCTGGCGCCGCAGTTCACCGCCGAACGGGTGGACGAGGGCAACATCGTGCTCGGCGAACTGATCAAGACGCTGATCGCCGAGGCGCTCGACGACAGCGCGGGCGCGATCGGGGCCAAGGGCGCCGCGGATCTCGCCAAGGCGTTCAAGAACGCCGTCGAGGGTCAGACGATCTCGGCCGAGGCCAAGCGTCGCGCGCTCGCCCAGGCGCAGAAACAGATCGGCCAGGCGGTCGACAGCGTGGCGAAGTCGGCGGGCATCACCGCGGCGACGCGGGCGAAGATCATGCAGACGCTGGGCGTCATCCAGAAGGGGGCGTGAGATGAACGAAGCGGACGTCAAACGTAACTTCGCCGCCATGCGGGCGGCTCTCGGCAAAGAGCGCGGCCTTCCCGCCGACGAAGTCGCGACGATAGAGGCGGCGTTGAACCTCCTGATGTCCGCGCTCCTGATCTTGGCCCGCATCGGCGTCAGCCTGGAGGCGATGGTCGGTCAAGCCGTTCAGAAGGGAGACTGATGTCCGCGCTCCCGAGCGCCCGCGACGTCGCCTCGGCGCGCGCGGTCACCGAGGCGGAATGGCGCGCGCTGCGGGCCGAGTCGCTCGCCGCCGGCGTCGACGCCGGCGACTCGCTCGACGCCATCCTGCTGCCCTACCAGCAGCGGCTGCTCGATACCGTCTCGAGCCATTCGGTGACCGTCGTCGAGAAGTCGCGCCGCACCGGCGCCACCTGGGGCGTCGCCGCGCAGGCGGCGCTGGTCTCGGCCTCGGCGCGCGACGCCGGCGGCATGGACTCGCTCTATATCGGCTACAATCTCGACATGGCGCGCGAGTTCATCGACTGCGCCGCCATGTGGGCGCGGGCGTTCGGCGAGGCGCTGGTCGGCGAGGGCGTCGACGAGTTCCTGTTCGAGGACGGCGACGACAAGAAGGCGATCTCGGCGTTCCGGATCCGCTTCGCCTCCGGCTTCGAGATCGTCGCCCTCGCCTCGCGGCCGCGCAGCCTGCGCGGCCGGCAGGGCTTCGTGATCATCGACGAGGCGGCGTTTCACGACGACCTGAAAGCGCTGATGAAGGCGGCGCTCGCGCTGCTGATCTGGGGCGGCCGGGTGCTGGTGATCTCGACCCACAACGGCGAGGGGAATTACTACAACACCCTGGTCAAGGAGGCCCGCGCCGGCGCGCGCGGCTTCGGCTACGTCCGGTTCGACTTCGACGACGCGCTGCGCGACGGCCTCTATCGCCGCGTCTGTCTGCGAACCGGCGAAGAATGGTCGCTGGAAAAGGAAGCCGCGTGGCGGTCGAAAATCATCCTCGAGTACGGCGACGCGGCCGACGAGGAGCTGTTCTGCATTCCCTCCGAGGGCGACGGCGCGTGGCTGACGGCGCCGTTGATCGAAGCGCGCGCCCGCAGCCATATCCCGGTGCTCCGGCTGACCCGGCCGAAGGACTTCACCTTCTGGCCCGAGCATCTGCGCGCCGCCGACATCGCCGACTGGTGCGAGCGGGAATTGCTGCCGCGTCTCCAGGCGCTCGATCCGGCGCTCTGGCATTTTCTCGGCGCCGACTACGGCCGCGTCTCCGACCTGACCGTGCTCTGGCCGCTGGCGATCGGGCGGACGCTGAAGCGGGTGACGCCGTTCGTGGTCGAGATGCGCGCCGTGCCGTTCGACGCGCAGCGCCAGGTGCAGAGCTATGTCCTGAAGCGCCTGCCGCGTTACGGCGCCTCGAAGCACGACGCGACCGGCCTCGGCTTCGCTCTGGCGGAAGCCGCGGCTCAGGACTTCGGCGCGCTGCGCGCCGAGGCGACCATGCTGAACGTGCCCTGGTATCGCGAGAACGCGCAGGCGCTGAAATCCGCGTTCGAGGACGACATGATCGAGATCCCGGCCGACGCCGAGATCGTCGCCGACCTGCGCATGATCCAGGTGCGCGCCGGCGTGCCGTTCGTGCCGAACCTGCGCGTCGGCGAGCACAAGGATCGCCACGGCGATTCGGCGGTGGCGCTGCTGCTCGCCTACGCCGCGAGCCGCGCGACGCCGCTCGCCTACGACTACGAGAGCCTGCGCACCGCGGCCGAGTCGCGGCGCGACGAGGATGACGACGAGCGGTTCGATCCGAGGAGGCTGTGGTGAGCGACGACGTCAATGCCGGCCATCTGCGCGCGTTCATCGAGCGCATTGAGCGGCTCGAAGAGGAACGCAGGGCTCTGATCGATGGCATCGCGGATGTCTACGCAGAGGCTCAGGCCAACGGCTTCGATACCAAAGTGATGCGGAAAATCGTGGCGATCCGGAAGCAAGACCGCGACCAGCGGATCGAGGAAGCGACGATCCTCGACATTTATCTCAGCGCGCTCGGCATGTCATGAAACTCCCGTTCCTGACCCGCCGCGCCGTCCCAGCCCCGCCGGCCGCCCCGGCCGCCCCAACCCCGGCGACGACCGCCGACCCGGCCGACCTGGTCGCCGAGGAGGCCCGCACCGGCATGCACGGGCCGTCGCCGGTCGAGACCGAAGCGATCGAGACCGCCGCCCTCGATCGCGCCCGGCCGGAGCTGGCGCAGGAGATCGCCCGGCCCGAGCTGATCGGCGTGCGCGCGTTCTGGGATCAGGCGGTCGCCTCGGGCCTGACGCCCGAGCGCATGGCGACGATCCTGAAAACCTCGATCCGCGGCGACCATCGCTCCTATCTCGAACTCGCCGAGGAGATGGAGGAGCGCGACCCGCACTATTTCGGCGTGCTCGGCACGCGCAAGCGGGCGCTGTCGCGGCTGAAGCCCGAGGTCGACCCGGCGTCCGAGGCGCCCGACGACGCCAAGGTCGCCGACGCCGTGCGAGACCTGCTGCGCGAGCCGAAGTTCCGCGACATGCTGCGCGACCTGACCGACGCCTTCGGCAAGGGCTATTCCGTGATCGAGATCGTCTGGGGCGAGAAGGACGGGCTCTTCTGGCCGATCGCCTATCTGCGCCGCGATCCGAAATACTTCACCTTCGACTTCCTGTCGCGCTCCGAGGTCCGCCAGCAGGTGCTCGCCACCATCGACGGCGACGCGCTGCCGAAGGCGAAGTTCATCGTCCACATGCCCAAGCTCAAGTCCGGCGTCCCGATCCGCGCCGGCTTCGCCCGGCTGGTCGCCTGGGCGTGGATGTTCAAGTCGTTCGCGCTGAAGGACTGGATGACGTTCCTCGACGTCTACGGCATGCCGATCCGGGTGGGAAAATACCATCCGGCCGCGACCGCCGAGGAGCGGCGCAAGCTCCTCACCGCCGTCGCCTCGATCGCCACCGACGCCGCGGCGATCATCCCGGAGTCGATGGCGATCGAGTTTATCGAGGCCAAGGCCAACGCCGACGCGCCGTTCGAGCGCATGGGCAAATACCTCGACGACCAGGTGTCGAAGGCGATCCTCGGCCAGACGATGACGGTCGAGAGCGGCGGCTCGCTCGCCCAGGCCAAGGTGCACAACACCGTCCGGATCGACATCCTCGAGGACGACGCCGACCAGCTCTCGGCGACCATCAACCGCGACCTGGTGCGCTGGTTCGTCGCGTTCAACTTCGGCGCCGACGTGCTCGCGCCGATCGCCGCCTTCCCGGTGGCCGAGCCCGAGGACGTGGCGGCGCTGACCAACATGCTCGGCGTGCTGGTGCCGCTCGGCCTCAAAGTGTCGATGCGCGAGGTGCGCGAGCGGGTCGGCTTCGGCGAACCCGACGAGGGCGAGGAGGTGCTGACGGCGCCGGTCGCGGCCAAGCCCGCCAAGCCCGAGACGATCGGCTCGCTCGACAAGGGCTGGATGCGGCGCCGGGTCGAGCGGACCGGGCTCGCGCTCAACGCCGACGGCGGCGGCGCGATGGACGAGGTCGAGGCGATCGGAGAGTCCGGAGCGGACGACTGGGAGGCGCAGCTCTCGCCGCTGGTCGAGCGGATCCTCGCGGCGGCGGAGCGGGCGACCTCGTTCGAGGACATGAACGCGCGCCTGACCGCGATGGCCGGCGAGATCGAGGTCGACGCCATGGCCAAGCGCCTCGCCGTCGCCATGCTCAAGGCGCGCGCGCTCGGCATGCTCGACCAGCGGCCGTGAGGCGATGGCCGAACTCCATCCCGACGACCCGACGTTCGACCGGCCGCCGGCCGAGGTCCGGCGCTTCCTCGAGGCCAAGGGCGTGCAGCCGTCCTGGCACTGGCAGGATCTGAGCTTCGACGAACACGCGGTCGCGTTCTCGGTCGCCAAGAGCGCCGGCTACGACATCCTCGCCGACCTCAAGGCGTCGCTGCAGACGGCGATCGACGAGCGCCAGGACTTCGCCGCCTGGCGCGCGGGGATCGAGCCGACGCTGAAGGCCAAGGGCTGGTGGGGGCGAACGCGCCAGCTCGACCCGGCGACCGGCGAGATGCGCACGGTGATGCTCGGCTCGCCCGGGCGGCTCCAGACGATCTACTGGGGCAACGTGACCACCGCCTACGCGGCGGGGGAATGGGAGCGGATCCAGCGGACGAAGCGCGTCCTGCCCTATCTCGAATATCTGCACACGATCTCGGAGCACCCGCGGCCGCAGCATCTCGCCTGGGTCGGCACGATCAAGCCGGTCGACGATCCGTGGTGGCGCACGCACTACCCGCCGAACGGCTGGCGGTGCAAATGCCGGGTGCGCCAGCTCGCCGACGGCGAGGTCGAGCGCAAGGGCGGCCCGACCGACGAGCCGGCCGACTTCGGCGCGAAGGACTTCGTCAAGAAGCGCACCGGCGAGGTCTCGCAGGTTCCGGTCGGGATCGATCCGGGCTGGGCGCAGAACCCGGGGCAAAGCCGGACGCAGGCCGTCGCCGACCTCATCGCCGGCCGGCTCGACGCCATGGGCGAGGACGCGCGCGCCGCCGCCGCCGCCGATCTCGCCGACTCGTGGCTGGCGAAGCGGATCGCCTCGGGGACGATCCCGTTCGACCCGACCTCGTCCGATCCGGACATGGTCGCGCGCGGCCGGATCGCGGCGCCGATCGCGGTTCTGCCGGAGCGGCTGGCGAAGCGGCTCGGGGCGACCACGCGGGTCGTGCGGCTGCGGCTGCGCGAGGCGTCGGAGGCGAAGCTGCCGGACGGCTTCGCGGCGACGGTGCAGGACCTGGTCGAGTTCGGCCGCGCCCGCGCCGCGGGCGAGGGCCGCGTGACGCTCACCGGCGGCGGCTGGGAGGCGCGGCTCGCCGTCCCCGAGGGAGAGGCCAACGCGGTGATCCTGGAGCGGCTGTGGAAGGCCGAAAGCGCTCCCGAGCCGTCATCGCCATAGAAGCCCGCTGGCGGCCGTTTGGCTCGCGGGGCCCCAAGACGCACGAAATAATTTGAAAGCGGAATTGAAAGCCCTGGGGGGCGTCTAGGCGGCGTTTGGCGGGAGGGGGAGCGGTCTGGAGCTGTCCGGCCTTCGGACCCGCCGCGAAGATCATGGCCCGGGGGTGAGACGTGGCGCCCTCAAACCGGGTCCGCCGGCATGGAATTCATGCGCCATGCCGACGCCGAACGCAACCGCTCTCAACGCCGCCTCCGCCGCGACCGCCTCAGGGCCGGCGCTCGCGCTTGCGGCCGAGGGCGGCGCCCCGGACTGGGTGCAGCTGCTGCCGGCCGGCCCGTTCATCCGGGGCCGGGACGGGCGGAGTTTCGGCCTCGCCGATCCGGTCGCGGTGGCGAATCGGTTCCGTCCGCCGTTCGCGATCGACTGGGAGCACGCGCAGGATCTGCGCGCCCCGTCAGGCGAAGCCGCGCCGGCCGCCGCCTGGGTCGAAGAGGTCCAGGTGCGGAACGGCCAGATCTGGGGCCGGGTCGACTGGACCGAGCGCGGCCGCGCCGCCGTCGCCGCCCGCGAATACCGATTTCTGTCCCCCGCCTTCACCTTCGAGCCCGCCACGAACGCCGTGGTCGAGCTCGTCGGCGCCGGCCTGGTCAATCGGCCGAACTTCGACATGGCCGCCCTCAACCGAGAGGAACACCGCATGACTCCGACCCTCCTGACCGCGCTCGGCCTGCCGGCGACCGCGGGCGAGCCCGAGGCGCTGACGGCGATCGCCGCGCTGCGCACGGCGACCAACGCCCAGCAGACGCCGTCGCTGGAAAAGTTCGTGCCGCGCGCCGACTACGACGCGGCGTTGAACCGCGCGGTCGCGGCCGAGGCGCGGCTTTCCGAGCGCGACAAGGCCGATCACCAGGCGAAGGTCGAGGCGGCGATCGGCGGCGCCGTCAAGGCCGGCAAGATCACTCCCGCCTCGCGCGACTTCTATCTCGCCACCTGCCGCACCGCCGAGGGCCTCGCCGAATTCGAGAAGTTCGTCGCGGCCGCGCCGAGCGTGTTCGGCGAGACCGACATCGGCCGCAAGGAGCCGGGGCCGAAGACGGCGCTCAACGCCGAGCAGAAGGCGGCGGCGGTCGCGCTCGGCATTCCCGAGGCCGAGTTCGCCAAGTTCGTCGCCGTCCAGGCGGCGGCCTGACCCTTCATTCCTGAAAGGAACGCTTCATGACCGCCCTCCAGGCGCCCCGGCTGACCAAGACGCGAACGACCATCCGCACCCGCCGCTTCGCCGTCGCGGCCTCGACCGTGATCTGGCAGGGCGCGATGGTCGCGCTCGCGACCTCCGGCGGCGTGACGCTGGCGTCGCCGGCGACCGCCGCGACCGGCCTCACCATCGTCGGCCTGGCGCGCGCCACCGCCGACAACCGCACCGGCGTCGCCGGCGCGATCACCGTCGACGTCGAGAACGACGTCGCGATGATGAACAACGACGCGACGAACCCGGTCACCGCGGCCCAGATCGGCCAGTCGGTCTACGCGATCGACGACAACACCGTCTCGTCGCTGGCGACCGGCCGCTCGGCGGCCGGCGTCCTGGTCGAACTCGACCCCGTCACCGGGAACCCGTGGGTGAAGTTCACGGCCTGAACCCCCGTCTCGCCTTTGAAAGGGCCTTGAAGCCATGCCGCAGGTCATTACGCCGTCCGTCCTGAACGCGATCTTCCAGTCGTTCAGCTTCATCTTCAACGACGCCCTCAAGGGCGTCTCGCCGATGTACTCCCGGGTCGCGATGGACGTGCCGTCGACCACGAGCGCCGAGAACTACGGCTGGCTCGGCCAGATGCCGCGCATCCGCGAATGGATCGGCGATCGCGTCGTCGGCCAGCTGAACGCCTACGGCTACCAGATCGTCAACAAGACCTTCGAGTCGACGATCTCGGTCAAGCGCGAGCAGATCGAGGACGACGTCTACGGCCTGTTCCGCCCTATGTTCGCCGAAATGGGCCGCTCGGTGGCGCTGTTCCCGGACGAACTCGTGTTCCCGCTGCTGTCGAACGGCTGGACCGGCGCCTGCTACGACGGCCAGCGCTTCTTCGACAGCCATCCGGTGCTGGACGCGAACGACAAGACGACGTTCATCCAGAACTATTCCGGCTCGGCCCCCTCGGCCGGCGCCTCCGCCTGGTATCTCCTCGACACCAGCCGGGCGTTCAAGCCGCTGATCTACCAGAAGCGCCGGCCGTTCGAGTTCGTCGCCAAGACCAGCGAGCAGACGTCGGACCGCGTGTTCGAGCGCAACGAGTTCACCTATGGCGTCGACGGCCGCGCCAACGCCGGCTACGGCCTGTGGCAGCTCGCCTTCGCCTCGACCTTGCCCCTGACCCGCACCAACCTCCGCGCCGCCTATCAGCAGATGGTGGCGATGACGGCGGACCGCGGCCGTCCGCTCGGCCTGGTGCCGAACGTGATCGTGGTCGGGCCGAGCCTGCACGCCACCGCGCGCGATCTGTTCAAGTCCGACTTCCTCGCCGTCGACGGCGTGCCGGGCGAAGCGGCGCTGACCAGCGGCGCGGGCGTGATCTCGAACACCGACAAGGATCTGGTCGAGGTCTTCATGACGCCCTGGCTGCCCTGACGGAATACCCCGCGCGAGCGACAGAGGCCGCAAGCCTCCCCGGGGCCGGCAAGTATCCGGCCCCGGGCCACCCATCGGAGACCGACATGGCCAAGAAACCCGACGTCGCCGCCGAGGCGCCGAAGCCCGCCGGCGGCCCGGACGAATTCATCAAGGTGATCGGCCCGGAAGACGGGCGCTGGCGCGCCGGGATCAAGTTCGGCCCGCTCGGCACGGTGCTCTGCCTCGCCGACCTGGACGCCGACGCGTTCGCCGCGATCTCGTCCGACGAGCTGCTCGACGTGCGCCGGATCGAGGCGGCGAAACCCGCCGCCTGACCTCGAGCTTCGCGCGGGACGAGGGCCCGCGTCGAAGGACCCGCCTCACGGGTTTCCTCCCAGACTGCCGGGGGCCTGGCCCCCGGCTCTTTTCTCGAATTTCGCGAGCGCGACGATGGCCTACGCCCTGGAAGCCGATCTCGACGCCAAGTGGGGGGCGGAGACCGTCACGCTCGCGGCGTGGAATCCGGAGACGATGATGCGGGACGAAGCCCGCCTCGCCGCCGGCCTCGCCAACGCCGCCGCGACCATCGACGGCTATCTCGCCCGCCGCTACCCGCTGCCGATCGTCCCGACCGACTCGGGCCGCGCCCTGCTCGTCTCGCTCTGCTGCGACCTGGCGATGGGGCAGCTCGCCAATACGCCCGGGGCGCGCAACGACATCGTCGTCGACGCCGAGAAGCGCGCGCTCGCCTTCCTGAAGGACGTCGCCAAGGGCGACGCCGCGATCGACGTCGTGCTGCCGCCATCGGCCGCGCCGGCGGTCTCGCCCAACGAAGCGATCGTCGAGACGACGCCGGCGGCGGCGCGGCGATCGGGCTGGAGGATGCTGTGACCGGCGTCGCCATCGTCATCGAAGGCGTCGACGTCGCCCGCGCGCGGCTCGCCGCGCTGGCGCGGCTCGAGTTCCACGAGCTGATGGACGGCCTCGCCCGCATGGGCCAGCAGCAGACCCAGCGCCGGATCGAGGAGGAAAAGACCTCGCCCGAGGGCGCGCGCTGGAAGCCGACGGTCGACGGGCGCGCGCCGCTGTTCGTCACCGGCGAACACCTCGCCCGCTCGATCGACCATTCCGCGAGCGCCACCCAGGCGAAATGGGGCTCGGGCTGGATCGGCGCCCGGGTGCACCAGTTCGGCGCGACGATCACGCCCAAGACCGCCCGGCGGCTGCGCTTCGAGCTCGGCGGCAAGACGGTGTTCGCGAAGAAGAGCGTGATCCCGGCGCGGCCCTATCTCGGCGTCTCGGCGCAGAACGCGCACGACCTCGAAGCCGCGGCGGCGAAGTTCATCGAGAGATACTTCTGATGGCGAGCCTCGCCGATCTCCGCGCCGCGATCGTCGCGACCCTTTCGGGCAAGCTGCCGACCGTGCCGGTCGCCCCGCACGGCGGCGTGTTTGATCTCGACGAGATCCGCCGCTACGCCGTGACCGCCCCCGCGATCCTGATCGCCATCGTCGGCGCCGGGCGGGCGGCGCGCTGGAAGGATGGGCGCTGGGCGGTGCCGGTCCGCTGCGCGGCCGTCATCGTCACCCGCGACGCGGCGCCCGGCGACGTGCGGGTCGGCCGCGACGCCGCGGCGCTGGCGCTGGCGGCGGCGGTCGAGCTGGCGATCGTCTCGAACCGGTTCGGCCTCGAGGGCGTGCTGCAGCCGGACGACGTCGAGGCGCACAACGAATATTCCGGCCCGATCGACAAGTTCGGCGTCGCGCTGTGGCAGGTGACCTGGACCTCGACCGTGCTGCTCGGCGAGCCGTTCGGCGATTCGATCGATCCGGTGATCGCCGCGCTCACCGAAGGGATCGTCAACGGGACGCCGGAATGGACGGCGTCCGACGGCCTCGCCGGCGTCGACGTCGCCCTGGCCGAGCCGTTCGTCGCGGCGCCCGCGGGGAGCCTGCGATGATCGCCTCCATCCTCGACCGGCTCGACGCGCTGGAATATCTCGCCGCGACCCTCAAGACCCGGCTCGGCAACGTCGTGCGCACCGGCGTCGTCCAGTCGTTCGACGCCGAGGCGGGCGCGGCCGTCGTCAATCTCGGCGACGACGAGTCCTCGTTCGTCACCCACAAGGTTCCGACCAACGCCCACGCCGGCACCGCGAAGGACTGGCGGCCCTACAAGACCGGGCAGCAGGTGACGCTGCTCTGCGCCGACGGCGACCTCTCGAACGCGGTCGTGATCCCGGGCGGGTTCCACGATCAGAACCCGTCGCCCTCGACCAGCGCGTCCGAAGACATCGTCTGCGCGCGCGGCCAGGGCCGGGTGCGGGCGACCGACGACGCGATCAGCCTGGAGCTGGGCGGCCTCTCGGTGACGCTGTCGGCCGGCAAGGTGACCGTCACCGCGCCGATGATCGAACTCAACGGCGACGTGACCGCGACCGGCTCGACCGGCGTCACCATGCACGCGCCGCAGGTCGTGATCGACTCGCCCGCGATCAAGCTCGGCGGCGACGGCGCCGACAAGCCGCTGGCCATGCAGGGCACCGTCGACTCCGGCGGGTTCATCGACGTCGGCAATCTCTCGACCACGACCTTCACCCGATAGGAGCGTTTCAATGGCCTTGAAAGCAAAGCCGGTACTCAGGGCCCCGACGCCGAGCCCGGCGCTGGTCGCCTACACCGTGCTGAAGACGCCCGAGAACGGCATGAAGATCGCCGGCCGCCGGCGTGCGCAGGGCGACGTCTTCTCCGCCGACCCGCGCCACATGGCCTTCCTGCTGCGCGAGGGCGTGATCGCGCCTGCGCCGGCGCCCGACGCGGAAGCGCGCTGAGCCGCCGCGATGCGCACCGGGATCGACCGTTCGACGGGCGAAGTCCTGACCGGCTGGGCGCATGCGTCGCAGTCGATCATGGACATCGTCACGACCGCGGTCGGATCGCGGGTGCTCGCCCGCGCCTACGGCTCGGACGCGCCGGCGCTGCTCGATGCGCCGATGAGCCCGCGCGCGATCGTCGGCCATTTCTCGGCGATCGCCGAGGCGCTGCGGCTGTGGGAGCCGGGCTTCCGCCTGGCGAAAGTGACGGCGACCCGGCTCGGGCCGGACGGCGTCGCCGGCTTCGCGCTGGAAGGCGACTGGTATCCCAACGGCCACCGCGGCGACTGGTCCGTGGTGATCCCGATGCAGACGGTGCTCGCGCCGCTGACGCTCGCGGCGATGAGGGCGGCATGACCTTCGCCCCGATCAACCTCGCCAACCTGCCGGCGCCGGCGGTCGTCCAGACCTGGGGCTTCGACGCGATCGTGACGGCGCGGCTGGCGGATTTCACCGCGCGCATGGCCGCGGCGGGGATCGCCTACGACACCGGAGCGCTGGAGTCCGAGCCGGCGGTGAAGCTGCAGGAGACGGGAGCCTATCGCGAGGGTCTCGTCGCCCAGCGGATCAACGAGGCGGCGCTGGCGACCATGCTCGCCTATGCGCAGGGCCCGGATCTCGACCAGGTCGCGGCGGCCTTCCAGACCGTGCGCGCGCCCGGAGAGCTCGACCCGTCGCTGCGGGCGCGGGCGCAGCTCGCCTGGGAGGCGCTGTCGCTCGGCGGCTCCTACGGCGGCTACCGCTACCAGGCGCTTAGCGCCGATCCGGTCGGCCTCGCCGACGTCGCGGTCTACGGCGGCGAAGTCCCGGGTGTCGCGGCCGGCGAGGTCTGCCTCGTCTGTCTCGGCGCGACCGCGACCGGCGTGCCGGCGCCGGCGACGCTCGAGGCGGTCGCGGCCGCCTTCCCGCGCGCCAGCCGCAAGGTCAACGACCGGATCACCGTGCGCACGGTGCAGCCGATCCCGTGGTCGGCCGACGCGACGCTGGTCCTCGCCGAGGGGGCGGACCCGGACGCCGTGGTCGCGAGCCAGGGGGCGGCGCTGGCGGCGTTCGCCCTGGCGCGCCGGGCGATCGGCGGCGCGGTCAGCCCGAGCGCGGTCAGCGCGGTGCTGGCCTATAACGCCGCCGGCCTCGTGTGGGACGTCGAGCTCCGGACGCCGGCCGCGACGATCGGCGGCGGTCCGTTCGACGCGCCGATCTTCACCGGCGCGCGGATCGTCTGGCGACGGCGGACGACGCCATGAGCGCCGACGACCTCCTCCCTCCGAACGCGACCCCGTTCGAACGCGCCCAGAGCGCCGCCGACCGGCGCGTGCTGTCGGCCGACGTCGACGCGATCCGCCGCGCGCGCGATCCGGCGGCCTGTCCGTCGGCGGTCACGCCGTTCCTCGCCTGGGAGCGGAGCGTCCATTTCTATGATCCGGCCGACGAGCCCGGGAACCGGGCGCGGACCGCCTCGAGCTTCAGCGACCATGCCGCCTACGGCTCGGCGACCGCGCTCGAGGCCGAAATCGCGCTCGACATCGGGAGCCCGGTCGCGATCCGCGAATGGTTCGAGGAGCGAGACCTGGTGTTTCCGGACTTCGTCGTCGAGGTCGCCATGGCGCCCGGTCCGACGCCGCCCGACCTCAGCGCGGCGCTCGCCTCGGCGATGCGGCGCAAGAACGTGCGCGACATGCCGCGGCCGCGCGTGCGGGTGACCCAGCCGCCGGCCGCGCTGTTCGTCGCCGCGGCGCAGCGCATCGGCCTTTCCGTCGCCAACCGGGTCGCCGCGCGGCCGATGCCCGCCGTCGGCGCGACGTCGCGTTTCCTGCCGCAGATCAAGGTGCATCCGCTATGACCACCCTCCCGTCGATCGCCGCGATCCAGGTCGCGACCGTTCCGCTGCAGGCCTATATCAACCGGTCGAACGCGATCCTGGCGGCGGCCGGCGGCTCGAGTCCGCTGCCCGAGATCCAGTTCACCTCGGCCACCGTGATCCTCGGCGACGGCAACGTGGGCGGCGCCGGCGCGCAGGTGCCGGCGATCTCGACGCTGCAGACGACCGGCGCCGTCACCCACGAGGTGTGGCGCGGGGCGATCGTCCAGGCGGTCACGGTCGACACGGCCAATCCGAACCAGGTCGACATCCTGTGCGTCGTGCCGGCGGTCGACGCCGGCGGGAATGAGATCGGGCCGTTCTACGTCACCGAGTTCATCATCACCGACGAGGCCGGGACGGCGATGCTGGCCGGCACGACGCTGATGCCGAAGCTGGTGACGGCCAACGGGGCGGCGGTCGATCTCGCCTTCGTCGCCTCGGTCGGGCTGTCGCTCGGGACGGTCGTGCTGACGCCGCCCTCGGCGGCGTTCGTGTCGATGGCGCAGGTGCAGGCGGCGTTCAACGCCAACCTGCCGACCTGCGTCGCGCCCCTCGCCAAGGCGGACACCGTCTCGCCCGCCGGCTGGACCGACCGCGTCTTTTCCGTCGCCAAGGCGTCGCAGCCGGCGACGCCGCTGACGGACGCGGGCGAACTCGCGGCGCTGGGGGTGACGCGCGCGGCGACGGCGGCTGAGTTCACCGCCGGCGCGCCCGACGCCGCATCGAGCTTCCTGTGGCCGTTCCCGACATTGCAGCAGATCAAGGCGGCGCTGGCGGCCCTGGCGGCGACCATCCCGAGCGCGATCGCGAACACGCTGTCGATCGGGACGGTGACGACCGGGGCGGCGGGATCGAGCGCGGCCGCCACCGTCACCGGGACGGCGCCCCACCAGGTGCTGAACCTCACGATCCCGGCGGGGGCGACCGGGGCGGCCGGGGCGCCGGGTTCGCCAGGGGCGCCAGGGGCGCCGGGCGCGAACTACAGCTTCGGGATCGGCGGCGTCGGGAGCGTGCTGGCTTGCCTGACCAATCCGTCAGGAACCTACGGCGGCAGCTGGATCAACGTCATCACCTACGCGGGATCGACCTCGAACGGCTCCATGCTGGCTGTGACCTCGGGGGGCTACGCGCCGAGCCTGACCGGCGATTACGGGCTGCCGCTCTGGCAAAGGGTCGCGTGACATGGCTTTCAATCTTCCGAACTTCCTCGCCGGCCTGACCAATCCGCGCTGGGCGGACGTCGATCACACCGCCGTCGCGTTCGACGCGACGCTCAACGGGCAATCGGTCGCCTTCGTCGCCCATCCGAACGACGTCGAGGCGCACGGCCAGAAGGTGCTCGCCGACGCGCTCGCCGGCGCCTACGGGACGATCGGCGCCTACGTCGCGCCCTCGCCGCCGACGCAGGCGCAGCTCGCCGCCCAGGTCGTCGCCGCCGCCTCGGCGGTCTGCGACGCGATCGTCGGCGCGATCGAGCCGGATGCGACCCACGCGACCGCCTTCGCCAACGCCGCCTCGATCGTCAACGGCAACGGCGGCGCGGCGCCGACCGCCGGTCCGATGGCGGCGCGCTTCGCCAACCTGGCGCTCGCCTACGGACTGAGAAAATCCGACGGCTCCGGCGACGTCGTGGCGCTCGCGGCTGTCGTCGTCGCGCTCCAGGGCGCAAGTCTCGACCTGTCCAACGCGCTGCTCGCGCTCCAGGGGGCTGTCGCGGCGGCGACGACGGCCGGCGACCTGGCCGCGGCGCTCGCGACGTTCGAGACGGCGATCGCCGCCGTGGCGACCGAGGTCAACGCCGTCGTTCCCCGGCAGGTCGCCGCGCCGCCGGCGATCGTTATCGCGGGCGTCAACGCGTGACGCAGATCCTCGCCCTGCCGCAACTCGCGGGCTCCATGACGATCGACGGCAACGCCGACTTTCTCGTCGCCTGGCGATTCGACGCGCCGGGTGGCGGCGGCCCGATCGACCTGACCGGCATCGCCTTCCACATGCAGGTCCGGCCGCTCGACCTCGGCTCCGTCGCGCTCGACCTCTCGACTCTCAACGGCGGCCTGGTCAACGGCGGCGGCGCCGGGACGCTGACGTTCTGGAGCCCGGCGGCCGCCAACGTCGCGCTCACGCCCGGCGCCTATGTCGCCGACCTCATCGCCGAAGGCGACGGCCTGCGCCTCAACCTTTTCGCCGCCGCCCCGATGACGGTGAGCGTGCTGCCGGGAGTGACCCGATGACGATCGCCGTCTCGCCCCGGCCCGTCGTTCTCCAGGGCGCCGCCGTCGTCGGCGCCGGACAGACGCTGATGCTGCTCCTGCGCGCGCCCATCATGATCGCGGCGCAGCCGGCCGCCCCGCTGACCGCGCCCGGCTTCTACGTGATCACCGCGCCGGGGCTGACGATCGCGCTCGATCCGTCGGCCTCGCCCGTCTTCATCAAGGATATGGCGGGGACGTCGACCATCGCCGCGAGCGTCGACGGCGACGCCGGCGGCGTCGCCTTCGGCCGCGCCAACACCGCCTTCACTCTCGTCTGGTCCGCAGGAGCGTCGACATGGCTGCAATTCTGACCCGGCTCGTCGCGCTCGACCTCGCCCTCGCCGCCGGCGCCGCGCCGGCGCTCGCCGGCTATCGGCCGAATGAAAACCTGCCGATCGGGACCGAGGGCGCCACCATCCCGCTCAACAACGGCGACAATGACGAGAGCGGCCTCTGGAAATTTCGGCAGGGCGTGTTCGTCGGGACGGGCGACAGCGCGATCTGGGTGACGCCGAAATTGCTGAGCCCTCTCGTGGTCCGGAACGCCTCCGGATCCAGTCGGCAGACCGTCGGCTCGATGTCGGCGGGATCGGCCGCGCTGACCCTCGACTCGGCTCTCGATTTCGCCAATGGGCAGGGCGTGCTCGTCGTCGGCGCCGGCGCGACCTTCTCCGCGTCCGCGCCGACCGCGACGGCCAGCGTCGTCGGGGCGGCCGGATCGACGACCTATACCTACAAGATCGCGAGCGTGGACGCGGCCGGCGGCGTCGGCGCGCCGGTCACGACGTCGGTTTCGAACGGCGCCGCCACGCTGTCGGCCGCCAACCGGGTTGCAATCGCGATCACGCCGGGGAGCGGCGCGGCCGCCTACGTCATCTGGAAGCAGACGAACGGGGGAAGCTGGTTCTACCTCTACTCCGGGCAGGGGACGACCTACGTCGACACCGGCCTCCAAAGCTACGACCAGTCGGGCAATGACCGCGCGCCGCACCGCCCGTGGTGGGTCCCGTCGACGCCGCCGTCGTCGTCCCAGAACGACTGGCTGGTGACGACGATCGCGGACGGCGGGGGGACGACAAACCTGACCGTTGCGGATCGGCCCGCAAATGGGGTTTCCGGCGCGACCGTCCTGCACGACGACACCGCGGCGATCACCGCCTGCGTCAACGCCGGCGGCTCGAACAACGACGGCGTCGGCGCATCCTGCTCGCTGCCCTGCGGCTATTACCGGATCTCCTCGCCGATCGCGTATCGCTACTCGAACTCCGGTCTGCAAGGGGCGCGGAAGGTCTGCACCTTCATCGCGAGCGCCGGCGCGTCGGACGACGTGACGATCACCGGCACGCAAAAGAACTTCCTCAGGGAAATCGACTTCCGCGACACCGGGAAGGCCGCAGGCTGGGGCCTCAACGCCTCCGGGGCGCACGCCTTCGCCCTCTCGGAAGTCGATTTCGACCACCCGTATTCCGGGATGCGATTCTACAATTCGAACGACCTGACCCTCGCGCACGCCCGCGTGTTCAGCTTCTTCTCGCAACAGGGCTCGATCCTGGCGTTTCAGTCCAGCGCGACCGGGACGACGTGCTGCGCCGACATCACCGACGTCTACGGCTATTCGTACGGGACGCTCGGCGACAGCTCGACCGCGCAGGTCGCGTACCTCATGGACGGCAAGGTCGAGACGATCGTCTGCCGCAACTGCGACGTCTCCGATATCTCGGGCGACGAGGTGCGCACGTCGAACGCCGTCGGCTCGTCCGGACAGCCGCAGTTCATCCAGTTCAGCGACCTCGGGGCGGAATTCGCGACCGGGTGGAACGTCAACCTGCTCGCCGGCCTCAACCTCGAATTCGTCAACGGCCTCACCCACGCCGGCCATAAGGGCAATTTCGCCTCGTGCGCCGCCAGCGGCGGCCTCCACGTCGGACCGGGCGTGACGAAGTGGCAATGGATCGGCGGCGGCGTCGCCAACGCGACCGGGTCCGGCGTCTCGATCGAGGGCGACCAGGGCCAGTTCGCCAACGCGCACGTCCACTGGAATTCGGCCAACGGCGACGGCGGGACCGCGGGGGCGTGCAACGGCGTCGACGTCGCCGCGACGGTCAGCGGCCTCACGGTCACCGGGAATACGATCGGCGACGCGATTCACCCGACCTGGCAGGCCTATCCCGTCACGATCGCGAACGGCGCGACCAATGTCAGCGTGACCGGGAACGCCTGGACCGGGAACGTCAACCAGACGCTGGTGAACAACGCCGCGTCGCCGACCGTTGTCGCGCACGCGAACGCGGGGGAGACGACCCGCGACGCGAGTCCAGAGGTCCTGGTCACCGAGGCTTCGGACTACGGCGTCGACCCGACCGGCGTCGCCGACAGCACGGACGCGATCAATCTGGCGGCCCGCACGGGCACGAATTCAGGCAACCCGACGGACGGCGCGCATCCGCTGACCTGCGTCCACGTCGCCGCCGGAAACTACAAGGTCACCGATGCGCTCACGCTGCCGAAGGATAATTCCTGCCTCTACGGCGACGGCCCGACACGGACAGTGTTCAACGTCGCGTCGACAAGCTTCAACCTCTCGGCCCCGGGCGTCGTCTACGCCCCGCCGAACGGCGGCGCGACCGGGCCGATCCTGCGCGATTTCGGCATCGCCTTCTCGCAGCCCGACACGGCCGTGCGCGCGAACCTGGTCGCCTTCCCGCCCGGCGTCTTCATGCAGAACGTCGGCCGCCTGAAAATCCAGAACGTGCGGATCGGCGGCGGCTCCTTCTGCATCGACGCGAGGGGGAACACCGGCGGCGCGTTCTACGACAACGTCGAGTGCGGCTCGCTGGTCAAGGGACTCCTGCTCGGCGGACCCGACACCATTGGGGGCGGCCAGGTCGGCGCGCTCGACGGCGTCCATATCTCCGGCTGGCACTTCTGGAATTTCGGCGTTCCGGGATCGATGGCCGGGCTGCACGGCATCGCCACGGATGGAACGAATATCTCGATCGAAGCCGGGCGCGTCGACTGGCTCGGCGTCACCGACAGCGAGAACTCCTACGGCAACATCAACGTGCTCGCCGACGCGTCGAACTCGGCCGATCAGTGGCAGTTCACCAACCTGTCGATGGACGGCGCGCGCTGGCTCCAGGCCGGCGGCACGGCGCAGATCGCCAATCTGCAGAACGCGACCGCCGGGACCGGGCCGAACGGCGCGGCCGGCGGCTGGCCGACCATCGTGTCGGTGTCGGGCGGCGCCCGGCTGACCGTCAACGGCTACCGGATCGGGTCTTATCAGGGCAGCGACTTCGCCGTGGCGGTGAACGGCGGAACCGTGACCCTCGCCGACGGCACGCTGCAATGTTCGAACCCGGCCTACTCGTGCGCCAACGTGAGCGGCGGCACGCTCACGATCCACGATTCCGAGATGGCCCCTGCCGGGTCCGGGGTATGGGCGGCTCCTTTCGTCGGTCAAACGGGAGGGAGCCTCCGCTACTACGACAATCGCTTCAACACGGCCGCGGGCGCGGGCGTCGGCGTGGCCTTCGCCGCGGACGACGGCGTGAACAGCTGGAACTATTTCGCGCGCAACCAGATGACCGGATGGGGCCTCACCCAGCCGACGCAGAGCGAAAGCCAGAATTCCGTTTTCGGCCCGGTCTTCATTCCGTCGACCGATCCGACGAGCATGCAGGTCGCGACCGACTCGACCGGGATCAGCCTGTGGACCGCCGCCAACACGGCCGGGAACACGCTGTTCGGCCACAACGCGGGCCTGAGCGTCACGCCGATCGGCGGGGCCGGCGGCGGCTATGGCGTCACCGCCTTCGGCAACGGGGCGGCCAAGAACGCGACCAGCGCCATCGGAACGACGGCGTTCGGCAGCGGCGCCTGCAATGCGCTCACAACCGGGGTGCAAGCGACCTGCATCGGCAATGGCGCGGGCGCGGGCGTCTATGGCACGCGGGGCGGGTCCGGCATGACGGCGGTCGGCTTCCAGGCGTTGCAAAACGCCTGGGGCACGAACAACACCGCCCTCGGCGCCGACACCGGTCAGGCGCTCCATGGCGGCTCGTCGAACCTGCTGCTCGGCCAGGGCGTCGCCTCATCGACCCTCTCGACCGGGTCGCGCAACATCTATCTCGGGACGTCGTCGAACTGTGACGCCGCGACGGCCGGCGAGAGCGACGTGTTGCGCATTTGCGAGACGAGCGGGTCGACGCCGCTGATCAAGGGCAACCTCGACCCGGCGAACCCGGGCGTCACGATCGACGGCGTCATCGCCGGCGGGATGCAACAGGCGACCCTCGCCTATTCCGGCACGGGCGCGAACGCGTTGCCGGTCTGCAACGCCGACCGCGCGCGCACGACGGCCTGGGTGTCCGACGGCGCGTCGCTGACGGGCGTCTGCGGCACGACCTATTCTCCCGGCGCCGGCACGACGACGCAGATGGTCGCCTGCGACGGCGGCGGGTCGTGGACCTATCACTGATGCGCCGGCTGATCCTCGGCGCGGCGGCGCTGGCGCTCGCGGGCCCCGCCGTCGCCTTCGTCTGCGTCTCCAGCGGCGGCCTGTCGCTCCCCCCGCACGCGGGCCGGACGTTTTACATCGACTACGCCGGCGGCTCGGACGCCAGCGACGGCCTGTCCCCGACCACCGCGTTCAAGCACGCGCCCGGCGATCCGACCGCGACCGGAGGCCCGGCGGCGATCACGCTTCATGCCGGCGACATGGTCGCCTTCAAGGGCGGCGTCCCGTACCTCGGCGAGATCGACGTGAACTGGTCCGGATCGGGCGGCGCCCCGATCATCTACGAGGGCACGGGATGGGGAACCGGGAAGGCCATCATCAGCGGGCTAGCAAACTATAGCCTCAACTTCACCGACCTCGGCGGCGGGCTCGCGATCGCCGACCTGACCACTGTGAGCGCGCCGGCGATCAATCAAGGGACGCTCGTCTACATCGACGGCGTCAAGCAGTACCCATCAGCCTACCCCGCGCTCGGGTCGAGCGGAACGCCGGTCGACCATATCGACGACGTGACCATCTCGTTCGCGTGGTCGGAGCTGGGGGCCTCGTCCCCGACGATCACCGGCGACAGCGCCGTCGCGACCGTGATGGCCGGGATCGACCCGAGTCGCTACCCGGACCTCTATGTCCGCGTCTACGAGTCGGGCAACACGAACCATCAGGGCGCGGTGACTTCGTACACGAGCAGCGTCCTCACCTGGAGCGACCCGACCTACCTGCGTCCTCCCAGCGGCGACACCACCTGCTGCCACGTCCACTTCTTCAACAGCCGCGCGTTCATCGCGTCGTTCGGCCAGTTCGCGTTCGAGAGCGGCGGGACCAAGCTCGTCGCCAAGGTGTCGCCCGGGGTCCACACGGTCGCGCTGTCGTCGCGCCACCAGGGCATCGTCGCCTCCGGCAAGAGCTACTGGACGGCCGACGGGTTCGAAATCCTCGGGATCGCCGATCGCGGCGGAGACTACCACGCCGCCGGCATCTGGAGCGACACCGGCGGCGCGTACATCACCGTCACCAACAACAACGTCCACGACACGATCAACATCAGCGGGACGTGGGCCGGCATCGCCATTGTAGGCAGCCCTGACCACCTGAACGTGAGCCACAACGTCGTCGGGCCGCTGATCGGTCACGGCATGGGCGTGCAAGGGGCGACGAACTCCGACGTTTCCGACAACCACATCCTGAGCACGACGTCCTCCGCGCTGGTCACAAACCAGCTTCAGCACTCGCGCGTGCGGCGCAACCGAATCGACGACATCACGCAGGCGCCGGGCGCGCACGCCGACGCGATGGAGATCTACGACCTGTCGTCCGACCCGTCTGGGGGCTGGAGCGACATCGAATTCTCGAACAACCAGGTCGAGAGCGGCGCCGTCATGGTCAAGGGCGGATTCTTCTGGAGCACGCCAGCAACGCTGACCGGAGGGATGCGTTTCTTCAACAACGTATTCCGCGGATCTTTGGCCTTCAACGGCTACTCGCTCTACATGTCCGCGGCGGCGGCGACCGGTGATCCGTCGACTTGGACGCCCAACGTATATGGCAATATCGTTGGGTTCTTCGGCTACCAGTACACGACCAACAGCACGCTCAACGGCATCGTCAAAAACAACATCTTCCTCGGCGAGGGCGTTCCGCATAGCGGCGGGAACTCACCTGACGGCCGGTTTGACCCAATCGTGTCTTGGAACTTCCACGACAACACATGGGGCGAGCCCTGGACCGCCACCGAGACGTGGGCCGGCGGATACGCGATCGGCGACACCTACGACGCGAGCCTGTACGCCACCGTCAATACGGCTCTGGCGACCCCTGGACCGCTCCCCGATGCGATCTGCCGTGTCGTGAACCCCGGCGGGACGCCGACGACGATCGGGCTCGATTACACCTGCGGGCTCTGACCGCCCGCGCGACGGTGCGACTTATCCCCCTTCGAGCGGGATTTCCCCGCGCGCATTCTGCGCGCGCATCCGGCGAAGCCAGCCGCTGAAACGGCGTTTCAAGGGGAATTCATGACCACGTCCTTCCTGCACGGCGTCGAGACGGTCGAGCTCCCGTCGGCCTCGCAGCCGGTCGCGCTCAACCCGTCCGGCGTCGTCGGCCTGCTCGGCGTCGCGGACGGGGCCGACCCGGCCGCGTTTCCCCTCAACGAGCCGGTGCTGCTCAACTCCCAGCCCAGTCTGGCGCTCAAGCTTAACGCCACCGTGCCGACCCACGGCGACCCCGGCACGCTCCTCCAGGCGGTGCAGCAGGTTTACGCCGAAGGCGCGGGTCAGGTCGTCGTGGTGCGCGTCGCCGGCGCGGTGACCTCGGGCGGGGCGCCCGACATCGCCGCGGAAATGACCAACGTGATCGGCTCGGCCGCGGGCAAGACCGGCCTTTACGCGCTGCTTGGCGCCCGCAGCCATGTCGGCGTCCAGCCGCGCACGATCATCGCGCCCGGCTTCACCGCCTACCAGCCGACCGGGACCGGCGGGACGAAGCTCGCCAACCCGGTCGTCGCGGCGGCGCTGCCGATCGCGGCGCGGCTGCGCGGCCGGGTCTACGCCGACACGCCGGCGACCTCGGACGCCGACGCGCTCGCCTATCGCGAGCTCTACACCGACGCGCGCCTGGTGCTGTTCTATCCGAACGTGATGGTGTGGGATTCGGCGACGTCGTCCTATGTCGCGATGCCGGCCTCGGCCTCGGCCGCCGGCCTCACCGCTCGGGTGCATCGCGACCTCGGCTTCTGGTACTCGCCTTCGAACCAGGTGTTCGCCGGCGTCGGCGGCGTGTCGTCGCCGATCGACTGGGCGATGAGCGATCCGGCCTGCGAGGCCAACACGCTCAACAGCAACGACATCACCACGATCGTCAACCTCGGCCAGAACGGCCAGCCGCAATATTCCGGCTGGCGGCGCTGGGGCAACCGCAACTGCTCGGACGACGCCAACTACCAGTTCGAGTCGGTGCGCACCGCGCTCGACATGATCTACGACGCGATCGACCAGGTGACGCTGTGGGCGGTCGACAAGCCGCCGTCGCCGCAGCTGCTGCGCGACGCGACCGAGCGGGTCAACGACTTCTTCAAGTGGGGCAAGACGGTCGGCTTCCTGGTCGGGGGCAAATGCTGGCTCGATCCGGAGCAGAACCCGGCGTCGCAGCTGTCGCAGGGGATCTGGACCTGGTCGATCGACCCGGAGGCCCCGGCGCCGATGGAGCACATCATCTACCAGTCGTCGCCGAACGCCGGCTACTACACTCAGGAGGTGGCCGCGCTCGCCTCCCTGATCGCCGTCAACAGCAACGGCTGAAGCGGAGACCCTCAATGGCCAACCAGCTCGACTACATCCTGCAGCAGTTCGTGCTGTCGATCGACGGCTACGGCAAGGCGGGCACCGGCGAGAGCTGCCAGCTGCCGAAGATCCGCAAGCACCTGGAGAAGTACCGCGGCGGCGGCATGGTCGCGCCGCGCCAGCACGCGCTCGGCTACGAGGAGCTCGAGTTCTCGGCCAAGCTGTCCGCCGTCGATCCGCAGGTGATCGGCCAGAGCGGCCTCCTGATCGCCAAGGGCCTCGGCGTGTCGGTGATGGGCTACCTCGACGGCGACGCCAACGCCTCGCACACCGTCTACGTCTACATGCGCGGCGAGGTGGTCGAGAACGACTTCGGCGACTGGGAGGCCGGCAAGAAGTCGATGCTGTCGATCAAGATGGCGCTCGACGCCGTGTCGATGAAGATCGACGGCAAGACGGTGTTCGACATCGACATCCTGAACGGCGTGAATTCCTTCGCGGGGACCGACGTCGGCGCGCTGGTCGCGGCAGCGATCGGCGCCTGACGGCGCGGCGCCTCCGTGACCCCGCCGCCCGACGCCTGGCCGGTGTTCGCGGCGATCCTCGTCTTGTGGGCGGCGGCGGTCGCCGCCCTGATTTCCGGCCGCAGGAGATAGGGGATGATCTTTCTCGCGGTCGGCCGGAACGCCATCGACATCCCCGCCGCGGTTCAGGCGATGAACCAAAAACAGGATCGCATCATGTCCGCTCTCGACGACCTCGCCCGCTCCCTCGCCAACCTGCAGACCTCGGTCGGCGCAGCGACGGCTGACATCGCCACCCTCACCGCCAAGATC
>CAMFKX010000023.1 GCA_945957375.1 uncultured Roseiarcus sp. | reverse complement strand
GAAGCCGGGAGACATTACGACGCCTATCGACTCTGGCGGCGTCTCGCAGCTCACGGGGACGCTGAAGGCAACTATGAGATTGGTTTGCTGTATGAAGGCGGCCGCGGCGTCCTTCGCGACCCGATCGAGGCGGCAAGCTGGTTTCGGCGGGCTGCGGAGCGGGGTTACCCGCCGGCGTTGTTCAAGCTGGGCGCGATCCTGATCCACGGCGCTCGGGCGGTGCTGCCCGAGGGACTCGGAAACGCTGAAGACAATCCGGATATCTCGGCGCTGTATCCGAACGGAATCACCCTCGAACCGGCGCCCGCTGAAGCCATCGCGCATCTGACCTCCGCGGCGGAAAAGGGCCACGTGGAAGCCTGCGCGTTTCTCGGGGCGCTGAATTTCGCCGGTGGCAAGGTTGCGAAAGATTACGTCAAGTCTCGCCAGTGGTATCAGAAAGCCGCCGACGCCGGCAACGCGAGCGCGCAGTTCGGCCTGGGAGATATCTATTTCAACGGGCTCGGCGTCGAAAAGGACCGGAGCCTGGCGGCGGAATGGTACGAGAAGGCCGCCAATCAGGGACACGCCCGGGCTCAATTTGCGCTTGGCCACATTCTTCGCACCGGACAAGGGTTGCCAGCCGATCCGGAAGCTGCTGGACGCTGGATCGAGTCGGCGGCGGAGGGCGGCGAACTTCAAGCGATGACCCTTGCGGCCGACCTCCATCTCTCGGGAACCATCCTGCCGAAGAACGCCGATCGTGCGGTGACCTACCTTCGCCAGTCCGCCAAACGTGGACATGTGCCCGCGATGATCGCGCTCGCGGAGATCCACCACCGGGGCGAGCATGTCGACGTCGATCTGCGCGAGGCGGCGACCTGGTACCGGGCTGCGGCCGACAAGGGCGACGTCCGTGCGCAATATGAAGCAGCCCAACTGCTGACCTCTGGGGACGCCGGAGGCCTCAACGTTCACGAAATCAAGCGCCTCTATGCCAGCGCCGCGGCGTCTGGGCATGCAGGGGCCGCCTATGGCCTCGCGTCTCTATACGCCGGCGCCTATGACCATGATGTCGACGTGAAGGAGGCCTTGCAGCTTTACGAAAAGGCCGCGGCGGGAGGCGTCGCCGCCGCCGCCATTCGGATCGCCGAGCTGTATCTCGATCCCGATAGCGAGATTCACGATCCCGATTCCGCCTTGCAATGGTTGGAGAAGGCGTCTTCGACGAATGGGTCCGCCACAGAACGCCTCGCCTTGCTCCACTTGAACGGCCAGGGGACGCCGACCGATCCGAAGAAGGCCGAGGCGCTGCTCCTTGCCGTGGCGGGACCGGAGCGGCCAGAGGCGTGCTTTCTTCTCGCCACGATTTACGCCGGTCGTCATTCGCTGCCCGCGGACCCGGGGAAGGCCATTCAGTGGTACGCCACGGCTGCCTCGGCCGGGCATCTCGAGGCGCAATATCAACTCGGCGCCATGCTTCACGAACGCAGGGAAGATCCGGAGAAGGTCGCCGCCGGGGTCGCTGCGCTGAGAAGCGCCGCCGAACGGGGCCACGCGGCGGCCCAATTCCGCCTCGGAGTGCTTCATTGCAGCGGCGTCGGGGCGGTGATCGATCATGCCGAGGCGGTCCGTTGGTATCGGAAGTCGGCGGCGTCGAGCTATCCGCTGGCACAGTACAATCTCGGCGTCATGCTGACGCGGGGCCTCGGCGTGGCCCCGGACGTGGCCGAAGGGAAGAGGCTGATCGAAATCGCGATCAAGAATGGCGTGACCCCGGCGCCCCTGCGGACGTCAGGGTAAGGAACAACAAATGGCCCCCAAGAAGAAGTCGACCTCGCCGAAGGCGAAGCAGGATGCGCCGCGCCAGCCCGGGCGAAGTGGGCGTTCGCTAGAAGCCGGGGTCTCGCGGTCGGCGAGCCAGAGCCTCGGATCCGCGAATCGGGTTGCGGCGCAAGCGAAGCCGGCGGGACGATTGGGTCTTGCGGTTGTGCTCGACGACGATGTTGAAATGTCGGCTGCTCCGGCCTCCCCTCGCGCGATCCCTTTCACGGACCCGAGCGCGGACTGGTCGGAGGATGGCGCGCCCGGTCAATTCGTTCTCGAGACCCTCGTGGCGCTGGACGGCTTCGGCGTGTTCTTGAAGGGCGCGACGTCAGCTGGGCCATTTTCGCCCGTCACGGCGCATCTGAAACTCGATAGCCTCGTGCTCGAGGCTGACAAAGGTTCGCTCTCGCGGAGGCGGGCTCCCGATGGCGCAGGGCAATGGGCCTGCCTGTTTCGGACGGCCGCCCCCGTTCCGGCGGCGCGCGATCTCCGGCTCAAGTTCACGCTGGCCGACGGCAGGGCGGTGGTTTGCCGGCTGAGCGAGACCGTCCTTGAACGGATCGTCCCGGACCGGGACTTTCCCCACCAGGCGTTCTATCCGCATCTCGAACGCGAGGCTTTCTTCGGCGATTACGCAAGAGCGTATTACCGTTTATGCGCGGCCGCATACGCCCGATCCGCAATCGAACAGCGTGAGGCTGCGCCAGCGCAAATGGTGTTTGCGGCGCCGACGGAGCGGTCCGCCCGGTTTCTGCTCATCAACCAGATCAAGCACTACGCGCGAAAGGCTTCTGCGGCGGGCGTCGGCATAACCCTGGTGGCCGCCGAAGAGCAGCGGCATGACGACCTGCTCGAATTGTTCTTCTCGCTCAAGGAAGATCTGGGCGGTCCCTGCAGTCTCGCCCTGGTGCAGGATCCTGCGGCTGCGCTCTGGGCGCTGGACACCATCCTGCCTGCAGTCGGCGCCAATCGATTCGCCTATGTCGGCGCGAATGTCGCGCTGAGCGCACGGGGATGGGCGGCGCTCGCCGCTTCGCTGGAATCGGATTCTGGGCTTGCCTCCTTGCAAGCAAGCGACCCGTTCGAACCCTGGGCGGAGCCGGATCGTGCGATGAATGCCTTCGTGTGGACCACCGGGGAATTCCTTGCCTGGCGAAGGAGCGTCGTCTTGCCGGTGGGGGTCGCCCCTTCCCTCGGCGTTCTGGCCGCGGAAGCATCCATGTTGCCGAATTGCGGCGCAATCGATCTCAGCGCCGTCCCTTCCCCTCTTCTTTTGAAAATCAATCGTCATGCCGGCGTCGAAAACTGAATCTGACAGCACGCGGTCAAAAGGCCGCCATTTGCGTGTCGCGATTGTCTCGCACACGCATCCGTCGCTTGTTCCCGGACGGGGCGAGGTCCCTGCGTATACGCTGTACGAAGGCCTGACCAAACTCGGCCATGACGCGCTCTACGTCGCTGTGGTTCCGGAGAGCGTGCGGCGAAAGGCGTTCCGCAAGTCCGAGAAGGAACGTCTGCTATTTTGCCGGGACGACGGTTTCGACCCGTTCTATCAGCTGGCCGCTCAGAACCTTGGCGCTCAGGTCGAAGAGGTTGTCCGCGCGCACGCCAGTCGGATCGTCAATTTTCATCATCGTCCGCACACAGGTTTGGACGCGCTGCGTCGGGTTCGGGCGATCCCCGGCGTCCGGACTGCCTTTACCTTTCAGGACCTTTATCCGCTGTGCGCCAACGACGGCTTGATGGTCACGCGTTCGGACGCCCAGATTTGCCAGAATTCGTCGCCGGAGGCTTGCGTCGGGTGCTTTCCGACCCGAACGCGATACGAATTTCTTCAGCGGCGGCGCCTTTTACTCGACGTTCTTTCGAGTTTCGACCATTTCGTCTCGCCTGGCGACGTCCTTGCCGAGCGCTTATGCGATTGGGGCCTGGATCGGACCCGGATGCATGTGATCGAGAACGGGCTGGCGAGGATGCCGGATCGCGCCGCCCTGCCGCCGGTTCCTGCCCGCGCCGACTGGGTCTTCGGCTATTTTGGCGTCATCAGACCGCATAAGGGCGTCGAACTGTTGCTCGATGCGGCCCAGCGCTTGAAGCAGGCGGGGGTCGAAAACGTCCGCATCCGTATCCACGGCGAAATCGTCGATCCGACAGAGGCCCTCGGTGAGAAACTCCGCTCGGCGGTTGCGAGCGGCGTCGTCCAATATGTCGGCGCCTACGACAATCCCGGCGTGACCGCGCGCATGCGGGAATGCGATTATGTCGTCGCGCCCGGCGCGGGGCAGGAAGGCTCGGCGATTGTCGTTCAGGAGGCGTTCGCGGCGCATCGTCCTGTCCTGTGCGCCGGATTCGGCGGCATGGCGGAAAAAGTTCGCGCCGGCGACAGCGGCCTGCATTTCGTGGCCGGCGATTCTGTCGATCTGATGCGCTGCATTCTCGAAGCGGCCGACGAACCGGTTCATACCCGCCTGATGAAAGGCGTGCCGGCGCCGATCGATTCGTCGGAGATGGCGAGGCGCTATCTCGAAGTCTTCCAGAATTCCGCTCGGCCCAAGGGTCCGTCATCGGTTGTGGAGACGGCGGGAGAAGTGCAGGCGATCACGTTCGGCTGACGAAGGATTGCGATCACTGGCGCTGCAGGGCGGCGGGCGGTCGCCCCAACGCGGAGCCGGTGTCCGACGCGCGCGAGGCGACTTTGACAATGTCGCCGGGTTCGATGAGCGAAGTCTCCGTCGCGTCCAGCGTCACCGCTCGGTCGCCCGACCGACGCAGGATTGCATAGACCGGCGTGACCGCGATCGGCGCGCCGACGGAGGCTAGGAGTTCAGCCAGTTTGAGCGCTGACCTCTTCGCCACGCGGGCTTCCTCGAGTTCCCGATCCGCGGCCGCAAGCTCCTTTCGCAGCGCAAGCGAGAATTCAAGAGAGGCGACGGCTCTGGCGCTTTCCGCGGACGCCAGTCGACTCTCCGCTTCGATGAAAGCGGCGACGGAATCCTGACGGCGAGATTCGATGTCGGCCTGTTCGGTCTTCAAGATGAGAACGACGTTGCTGGTCTCCACGCCGCGGTCCCTGAGCCGTTCCATCGCTTCGAGACGCTCGGTTCGCAACGCTCTTTGAACGTCAAATTGATCGAGTTTGTGTTTGAGCGCCTCGACCTCATCGCGCGCCGCGACGATTTTCGCCTCCCCCTCCTTGCCCACCTGCCTTCGGAGTTCCTGCTCGGCGCGCAGGATCGCGTCCTCCCCTTCACGCCGCGGCCGGACGCTCCAGGCGAGATCGACGGGAGAAGACGGGTCGACGCCCCCAGCCGCCAAGGAGAAGCGGCCCGGCTCGGGCTGGGCCAGGGTCAGCCTCGATGCGGCTTCCAGCTCGGCTTGAAGGAGAGAACGGCGTGCGGCCAACTGGTCGACCTTGAGCGCCGCGACCCTGAAATGTTCCTCCGCCCGCGCTTCTTCGGCGATCGCTGCGATGGATTCGCCGGTTCGGTCGAGCCCGCCGGCCAGCGCCACCGCCTGCAGCACGATCATGCCGGGCGCATATCGAAAGACGCCCGGGTTCCTGACGTAACCGAGCACCGAGACCGGAGCGCGGTCGACGATCCTCGCGTCGACCTTGGCGGACCCGCCGAAAATCGCGGCGAAGGACGCCGCAAGGTCGGCTCGGACGTCGTCGAGCGTGCGGGATCCGACCGGAAACCGTCCCAGGATGGGGACTGCGATCGTGCCGTCCTGTTCGACCGTGTAGTCGCCGCTCAGGTCCATGCGTTGATAAAAGCTGCGCACCCGGCCGTCGGGATCGGCTGCGCCGTCGGGGCCCGTCGGCGACGAGCCGAAGGGCTCGATGGCCTCATAGAACCCGATCTTGAGCCTGTCGCCGACTTGAAGCGCCGGGGTCATGCGGAGCCCGGTCGAGATCGCGGCGGGCGTGTCGGAAGATCGCGAGCCGGCTATGCCCGGCGCGATCGTGGCCGTTTCGCCCGCCTGGCGCGGCAAGGCGGCCCGGCGCTCTTCGGAGCCAACTGTCGCATCCGTCGCAATGGAATGGGCGGCCCGCAACGACTCGGTGTCGAGCCCCGATTTGGGAGCAAGGGGCGGAAGCAGGAAGATCGTGGCGAGCGCGATGACGGACAACTTCGCCATTGCGGGCATCGCGTCTCTCCATTTCGTTTTCGTTCGACCGGAATTGGCCCACGCGCCCGCCGGGCGCCGGCAAGAGGCGCGGAGCTCTTGCCGGAATCTTTCGCTAACGACGGCTTCGCGCCAGCGCGGAATTCTGACCCAGGTCGCCTGCGGGCAGGCCAACTGCGCGAATGGGCACGCCATGCGCGGGCCGCGATCCTCGCACTGGAAGCGCCGTCAATGGGGAGCGCCGTCCAGCACGCCGGAATAAGGCGCCGCCGCGTCGGATGGCGCGCCGTCGCCGTCTTCCCTGGCGGTCGTGGCCGTTGACGCCGCCAGACGAAGCCAGAGGGCGCGCAATTGCGGCAAGTCTTCGCGTGCGATCGTCCTCGGATCGAGCCGGGCGAGATACAGGCGCGCCCGGTCGGGGTCGCCTTCCCGCAACGACAGGTCCGCGGCGAACAGCGGCCTTGCCCGCAACATGGCGTTCGAAAGCTGCGGTCGTACGGCCGACAGCGCGGCGTCCCCGAAGGCGTGCACCAGCTCTTCCGCCGGCCGTGCGCCCTTGTCGGGGTCGGACGGCATCCGGCTGAATTGCAGGAACTTTTCCAGCCCGACTTCGGCGCCGCCCAGTTGCGCAGCCCGCTGTGCGAACGCGCGCATGTCCGGGCCGGTGAAGTCGCTTGCGTCATGCGCCCAGCGGATCAGCATGCGCCGCGCCAGGCGCCGCCGCCCCTTGTCGGCGAGGAGACCGAGCACCGGGAGCGCATCGTTCGGCGTCGCATCGACGAACGCTTGCGCAAGTGGGGATGCAGCGTCGTCGCCGCCGGCTTCGGCCACGCTCAGAAGGAGTTGTCCCGAGAGGAACGCATTGCGCCACCCCGCCATCCAGGTCGGTCCGAATTTATCGATTTCGTCGAAACCGCGGGTCCGGATGAGCACTTCGGTCAGAAGGAGCCGTCCGGCGCTCGCGGAAGCGGGCGCCTGCCGATTGGCCTGCTCCAGCCAGCGTCGCGACCCCGTCCAATCGCCCTGTTCGGCGAGGAGAGCGCCAAGACGCTCGAGTTGCCCAAGGCTAAGGAGGTCGCGCGCCGCAAAGGTCTTCAGCGTGTCCGTTTCTTCGCGGACCCGCCCATGCAGCCGATAGAGTTCGACGAGGCGGGTGACGCGCTCGCGCGTCGGCGCCGACGCGGCCGCATGCGCGAGGGCTTCGAGATAGCGATCAACGAGTCCCTGCTGCAGCAGGAGCTCGGCTTCGCGCTCCCGCGCCTCCCAGTCGTTGGGACGCGCGGCGAGATAGGCGTCGAACGCGTCGATCGCCTGCGGAATTTCTCCCAGAGCGAGATAGGTCCTGCCCAGCATGGCGAGGACCTCAGGATCCTTCGGCGCCGCGACCCGTCGGGTCTCGAGCAGCGACATCGCTTCCTTGAGATGACCCTCCCCGATGAGCATGGCCGCGCGTTCGTCGCGCCTCGGCGAGAGCGCCACGGCGGCGACGGCCAGCACGCCGAGCACGACGAGCGTGAACTGGCGCGTCCTCGCCATCGGACAGCCTCACTTGACGTATTGATCGACCGGATAGAGCGCCGGATGGCTGCGGACGAATTCGATGGTCTGGCGCAGGCCGTCGTCGAGCGAAACCGACGGCGACCAGCCGATGACGTCGCGCGCGCGTCGGTTGTCGGAAACCAGCCGCATCACCTCGCTCGCCGCCGGACGCAGCCGCGCGCTTTCCTGAACCAGCCGCTTGTCGACGCCCATGAGCTCGAGAATGCGCCGGGCGAACCAGCCGACGGAATAGGTCTGGCCGGCGCCGAGATGAATGGTTTCGCCTTCGACGCGCGGCGTGGCGCCCGCGGCGAGGAAGCCGGCGACCGTGTCGCTCACGAAGGTCATGTCGCGCTCGGGAGCGAGCGAGCCGAGCCGCACCACGTCGCTCTTCAGCGCCTGCGAAATGATCGCCGGAATGAACGCCCGCGCGCTCTGGCGGGGGCCAAAGGTATTGAACGGTCGGAGCGTCGTCACGGGTGTGGCGAAGGATCGGTGGTAGCTTTCGGCGAGCTTGTCCGCGCCGATCTTGGACGCCGAATACGGCGACTGTCCCTGCAGGGGGTGGCGCTCGTCGATCATCGGCGAGAGCGCGGTCCCGTAGACTTCCGACGTGCTGGTGTGGACGACCCGCCCGACCCCGAAGCGCCGCGCCGCCTCGAGCACGTTGAGCGTGCCCTCGACATTCACGCGGATGTAGGTCCGCGGCGCGTCATAGGAGTAGGGGATGGCGATCAGCGCGGCCAGATGAAAGACCACGTCCTGGCCCTCGACGGTCCGTTGGACGAAATCGCTGTCCTCGACCGTTCCGCTGACGATCCGCATCGCCCCGCGCACGCCCGGGTCGACGAGCGCGAGATTGCCGATCGATGACCCGGAATTGTACCGAACCATCGCCGTCGTCGTCGCGCCGGCGCGGACGAGCGCTTCGGCGAGATGGCTTCCGATGAAGCCGCCGGCTCCCGAAACGAGCACTTTCTTGCCGTTCCACATTGTTCATCCCTCTTTTCGATGCGCCAGTTTCTTCGGTGTTCGCTTCGAGCGGCGATAAAGACGCCATTTCTAAATGATGGAAAGCGTATTCATGACTTAGGCAGAAGGATTATTTGTTATAAAATTGTGGTAATGGATCCAGTTCATCTCGATCGTCACCAACCTGAAGCCGACAAGTAATGTCGCCGTCGCTGCGATCATGTTGCCGTAACCGTAGAAATCGGAACCTAATGGGAGAAGCGCGATGGTGATTGCTATATTGAGGACGACAAAGGTCACCACGATGGTCAAGGCCGATCGGCGAAGGTCGAGATGGAGCAGGAAGCTGAAGCAGAACATGGCGCTTGTGTAAAAAGCCATAGCGCACAGTGAAATCCTGAATATTCCCATGTAGGAAGGCTTCAGTCCGAGCTCGGCCATGAAGATGAAGGACAGCAGGATCATCATGCCGGCGAACACGATCAGCGCGCCGAACAGTCCGAACAGGCTGACGGTCACGTGGGTGGCGATGCGTCTGGCGATCTGGTCGAGCTCGCGCAGGCTCGCATTCTGTTGCAATCGTTGGTGGTAGGCGTGGACGAGCGTCGTGAAACGCGTCTCCACATGGACGAAGAAGACGGCGATGACCGGTATCGACGACAGCTGCGCCCAGAACATCGCCGCGTCGTAGCCGGGCATCGTTCGCAGCGCGCCGGCCACGACCAGGGTCCCGGGCGAGCCCGAGCGCCACATGATGACCTTGTCCGCCCACAGGCCGAGGGCGTAGGCGGCGCCCGCCGCCGGAAGTTCCCATCGGTCGCCGATCTTCGTGTTCAGGTCGGGGTCGAAGACGATCGCGGCGCCGAAGCGGCGCACCACCGCGACGAGCATGAGGAAATCAATCAGCGCGAAACTGGCGTCGAACGCCGCGAGGAATTCGGACGCCTTCGGGTCGCGCAACGCCCAGCCGAAGGCGAACATGGCGGCGGCGCCGGCGCCGAAAGCGATCAGGACGGACCGGTAAGCGCGCATCGCGCCGAGGAACGGGATCAGCAGCCAGGAACAGCCGAGCAGCATGACATTGACGATGCTGGCGACGACGGCGCGGGAATCCAGCGTGGTCGCGAACAGGTAGAAGGGCGCGGCGACGCCGGCGGCGATCGCGGCGTAGGCGGCCAAGGCCAGGACCAGTCCGGCGAAGACGGTGTCCTGGCCGCGCCCCTGCATCTGCTCCGACGCATAGCGCCCCGCGGCGAAGGCCAACGGGCTCGAAATGATCAGCGCGAACATGGAATTGTAGATCACGACGGAACGAAACGCGGTCAGTTCGGCGCAGGTCCCGTCACACTCCGCGGAACCCAGGCTGACGAGGCCAAGCGCCGTGAAGATCCAGGGGCCGGCGACCAGCAGCGCCGCGTAGCCGTAGGCGGCGACCATTCCCGAGAGGGCGCCCTGGCGGGTCAGCCGTTCGATGGCGCTGTTGACGCTGTTCATGCCGGGCCCGCCCGGGTCGGAGACGCGGCGGTCATGTGCTCCGCGTAGAGCGCTTCGTAGAGACCGGTGACCCGATCCTTGTGATAGTAGGACCCGACGCGCCGGCGCATGACCTCCGACATGTCGTTCCGCATCGCCTCGTCGAGCAGGATGGCCGCGAGCGCCTCGGCCATCGCCTTCGGGTTGCAGGGCTCGACCACGATGCCGCCCCGGCCGACGACCGGGTCGCCGTCGAAGCCCTCGATGATCTCGCGGCACGAGCCGACGTCGGTGGACACGATCGCGAGGCCGATTGCGGCGGCCTCCAGGATGGCCATTGGCTGCGCTTCGCTGATGCTGGAGAGCGCCAGAACGTCCGCCGCCGTCAGGTAGGTCATCACGTCGGGGACCCGACCGAGAAAGGCGATCGCCGACTCGGCCCCGAGTTGGCCGACCAGTTGCCGGCAGCTCGCGGCATATTCCGGATCTTCGTCTTCCGGTCCGATCAGGACCGCCAGCACGTCGGGGACCGAGTCCTTGAGCAGGGCGACCGCCATGATGAAGGTGCGAATGTCCTTGATCGGCACGATGCGCCCGATCATGACGACGGTCGGCCGACGAGGCCCGAGGGCGCGCGGCTTGGCCGAGAGTTTCGCCACATCGATGCCGTTCGGAATGATCCTGAGCTTGCCGCCCGGCGCGCCGTCCGCGCGCTGAAACGACTGGTTGGCCCGGTACTGCGTGGTGATGGTGTCGGCGAGCTCGTAGCCGATCCGCGAAAATGACCGGAAGGCGTCGAGCCAGATCGTTCTCAATGCCGAGGGCAGGGCGGCGACGTCGAAGCCGGTGGGGTCGGAGTCGAACAGCCAGTCGGCGACAGCGAGCTCGATGCGGCGCTCGTTGGTGTAGATCCCATGCTCGGTGATCAGCAGCGGCCGTTGGGCGACGAGCTTCGCGTAGCTGCCGAGCAGCCCCGAATAACCGGTCGCGACGGCATGGAAGATGCGCGCCTTCGGCAGCGGCCCGCTTGTCAGCGCCAGCACGCTTCGCGCCAGAAACCGCCACGACCAGAAGAAATCCAGCAGCGGGCTGTCGGGCAGGAGCCGCGCGTAAGCGGCTTCCATCGCCCTCCAGGCGGTTTTGGAGTCCAGCAGCGCGGCCTGTCCGAAACCGGTCTCCCGCAGTTTGTGGATCAGCGTGGCGAAGGCGGACGCGCCGCCGTCGGTCAACGTCGCTTCGAGAAGCCGGAGAATCTGCCGGACCTGATCCTTCTCGCCGTGTAGGGGTAGGCGCCCGGAAGGACAGGCGTCGATGACCACGTCGCTCACGCCGATCGCATTGCCGGGCAGCTCGTAGCTGCGACGGCGCGGCTGGCTGGAGATGGTGATCGCGATGACGGAAAAGGTCAGCTGCGGCGAGGCGCGGATCAGCGCGTCGGCCCAGGACGCCACGCCGCCGACGACGTACGGATAGCCGCCTTCGACGATCAGGCAGACGTCGGCCTCCTCGGTCATGGGGCACCCGTGCTCCTTACGAGCGGAAAGCATCGTCGTGCCTTGCGAGCTCGCGTTGCGCGTCGACAAGCCGCGCGTTCTGGGCAGGGTCGCTCGGATCGAGCCGCGTCGCCCGCGCCAGGTCCTCGTTCGCCGACAGAATCTGCGCGCGGGCCCGGGAACGCTCCAGCAGTCCGCTTCGAGCGTAGTCGAGCCGCGCTTCAGCGAGGCGTCGCCAGCCGCCGCCCGCTTCCGGGCTTGCGGCCGCTTCGGATAGGCGTTTGCCGATCGCCAGCCCGAACTTGCCGTTGAGACTGGCGATGACGGTCGCGGCGAGCACCCGGACCGATGAATCCGGGTCCTGCAACGCCTGCCGCAGCGCAGGGCCAAGGTCCCGATCGTAGCGCTTGTAGATGACGCGCAAAGCCTCGAGCCGCTCCTCGCGTGACCCTTCGGTCATCACGTCGAGCAACGGCCGGATGCGCGCGGCGCCCTCGAGGCGAACGCGCTTGTCGAGGAGCCCGATCTGCACCCGCTCGGCCGCATCGAGCGGCGCCGGAGAGCCGTCGGGACCGCCGGCGCCGACGGCCTGCCTGTCGAAGCGCGAGGCGGCGGGCTCCTGGGGGACCAGCAGGCCGAGCGCGACGAAAGCGCCGAAGGGTCCCGCCAGTCCGGACCAGACGAGCATTTGAACCGCGATCCGATCACGGGGGTCGGATTGCGGCCGGCCCAGGCGAAGCGTCAACCAGACCGCCGGAAGCAGGCAGCCGAGACCCTGCGCCCCGGCATATTGGCCGAGCGACAGCCGTGCTGTCGACAGCGCGAGAAACAAGCCGCTCTGCCAGCAAAGCAGCAGCGCCGCGAAAGCCGGAAGCCAGCCGGCCCTTGCGATCCTGCGCAGGAGTCCCTGCGTGTCTGCCGGAAAAACCGCGGTCACGTTGCGACTCCCACTCATGGTTGGATCTCCAGGCGCGGGTCGGGACAGGAGCGCAGGATTGACGCGAAAAAGCGGGCCGCGTCGTCAGCGCGGCGGAAAAACAAGCTGAGGTCGTGCGACGGCGGCAACTCGCAGGCGACCGCGGCGAGCGCGTCGCCGCAGTCGGACGGCGGGACCGCAAGCACGTAGCGCCTTCGGGTCGCCGGCCTCGAACCGGTTCCGGCGAGCGGGTCCGCGCGGCTCTCCATCAGCAGCACCGCGACCGTAGCCGCCGGGATCGGCTTCATCGCGTTCACGGTGCGGGGGCTGTCCCCTTCGAGCGCGAACGCCGGGACGTAGGCGTCGCCGATCCGCAGGTAGACCGTGAACGTGACGACGCCGGTCGCGTGGCGAAACAGCTTGCCGAAGCTCGCCGCCGCCGTCCATCGGTCCGTCAGATCGAATTGGGACAGGCTGCGGGACAAGGCGGCGACGCTGCCGGTGTCGGCGGCGATGCGGCGCTCGAGGGCTGCGTTCTCCGCGGCGGCGCGCTGGAATCCGTCGCTCAGGTCGCTCGCGCGCCGGCGGCTGGCGGCAAGTTCCTCGGACACGTCCGCGTATTGATGGATGTGCAGACTGCGCAACCCGCCGAGGACCAGCGCCGTCGCCAGCCAGGCGGCCGGCTGGATCACCACAGCCCGCCCGTAGGCGTAGAAGTCCTCGGCGCCGGATTGGGGCGCAAGTTCGAAGAGGTAGAGGATCGAAGCCGCGACCGCGGCCATCATGCCGCCCGCCAATCCGTACTGGCACGACGAGAGCAGCACCGGGATCGCAAAGGGATGCGGAAGGCCGGATCCGTCGGCCCCGAGGCGGCGCTGGATGACGGCGATTACGCCCAGAAGCACGATGATCTCGAGGAGCTGGCGCCGCGAGCCCGCCAGCGCGAACGCTTCGTTCGGATGCGCCGGACCCGATGGGCGTCTCCGCGAGACCCGATCGGCGAGCGAATCGCCGGACCCTCTGGAAAGCGCAGGCTCGGTCTTGATGGACGTTGAAGCCATGATTCGATTTCTCGGCTGACGCGTCGCCAGCAAGGTAAAGTTAATTTCGTGTTGTGATCTAGGTTAAATCCTCTCAAATCGCCACGTCGGATCCCTGACTTGTGTCAAGATGCGATCCATGAGCGCGGTCTTACCAGTTATGGTCGGCCTCAATACTGTCGAGCAACCGCGTGGCGACGTAGGGGTGGTGTCCCATCTGGCGCTCTCGGCGATAGATTTCCGCTCGGGTGCTGGAGTCGTCGGGATCCCAATAGTCGAGACTGAGGATCGGCAGGGCGGGGCGCGCCCGTACCGCGGGCCGCAATAACGCCAGCTGCGCTTCGACCTCGCGGGAGCCGACCCAGCGATAACTCCGGCCGTCCGGCCCCGGGCGTGTCAGCAGGCTCTCCGCGATGACCGCGTCGATCGTCTCGACAAGGTCCGGCAGCAGGGCATAGCCGCGGTTCGCGATCAGCGTCAGCCTCGGCCAGCGGGCGCGAATGGCTTCGACCAGGTCAATCGCCGCCTTGCCCATCCCCGGGAAGCGGGTAGGCTCCCGCGCCTCGAGAAAAGGCGGCGTGTCGAGCGTGTCGAGCATCAACCCGGCGAAGCCCTGGGCGGCGAGCGCCGGGATCAGCCGGTCGAGGACCAGCGAACGCCACGACGGGCGCCGCACGTCGATCCGGAAGGTTCCCGGCCAGTCCGGATTGGGCGGCAGCAGGATCGAAGGATCGACGAGGGGCAGGTTCGGGTCCGCGGTCCGGATCTCGCCCAAGCTGAGATAGCCGCAGACCCGCGCGCCCGCTTCGCCGCATCGGGCGATCGATCCCGTGAATCCAGGGTCGAGGACCACGAGATCATAGCTTGCGAGAACGGCTTCGTCGGCGTTCGCGCCGTAATAGGCGATCCAGCGAATCGGATCGCCGAATCGGCGCAGCGACGTCGTCTCGGACTTCGCGATCACGCGCGCGCCGGAGACGGCCATGCCGGCGGCGATCAGCAGCGCCCGTCGCGACAGCGCCGGGCCGGGCTTCGTCAGGGCGTTCCCATCGATCACGACGCGACGCCTCGCCGAGGCTCGACGCTGCGCCAGATCCGCTCCGCGATCGCGGAAAAGTCGCTCTTCGGCGGACGGCCGACCAGGGCGGAAAGACGGTCGACGTCGCCGACGATCGTCCGGACCTCCCGCCCTCGGATCCTGGCTTCGTCGACGTCGAGCGCCACGGTCTTCCCGCTGGCGCGGATGAGAAGCGCGACGAGGTCGCGCAAGGGCCGTGCCTCGCCGCTGCACAGGTTCACGACCCCCTCCGCCTCCGGCGCTTCGGCCAGCCGACAGAGCAGGTCGGCCACATGCGCGACGTCGATCCAGTCGCGCCGCACGTCGATGTCGCCGACCGACAATCGGCCGCCGACCTGCGGCATCGCGGCGATCTGCTCGGCGAAGTCGCGGATGGCCAGATGCCTCGGCATGCCCACGCCCAGCGGATTGAAGATGCGCGCCACGACCGCCGAGCGGCCGGTTTCCTGCGCCCAGGCCAGAACCGCGCGCGTCTGGGCCAGTTTGGCGGCACCGTAGTCGCTCAACGGCGCTTCAATCGCCGTCTCCCGGATCGGTTCGCCGTCGCGGATCGCCGATCCATATTCGGCGGCGCTTCCCGCCGCCACCAGCCGGATCCGCGCGCCCGCTTTCCTCAACGCGTCGAGAAGGCTCCGCGTCAGATTGACGTTGTCCTCGATCAACTCGGCCGGCGCTCCCCGCGTTAGCCCGGCGAGGTGAAAGACGACGTCGGGCGAAACCTTGTCGAGGACCCGGGCGAAAGCCGCCGCCGACCCGTCGGCGTCCAGAACGATCTGCTCTGCGTCGCTCCGCCCGGCCTGGCGCGTGCGCCCCAGAATCGTCACGTCGACGCCCCGTCCGCGCAGGGCCTCGACGAGATGACCTCCGATGAAGCCGCCGCCTCCGGTGACGAGGGCGCTACGCATCATCCAGAAAGGCTCCGCGATCGTCCTCGAACATCTTCTGGGCCTGTGCGAAATCGTCGGGGCGGCCGATGTCGAGCCAGATGCAATCGTCGTTGAAGCAGAGCACGTTGCCTTTGTTGGCGTGGATCTTGAGAAGCAGGTTCGGCATGTCCAGGTAGTCGGCTCCGGCGACATGCGCCCGGACCGCCTCCCGCTGCAGGATGTAGACGCCCATGCTGACAAAATACTTGTTGGTCGGCTTTTCCCGGTACGCGCATAGGCGCATCTTCGAGTCGAACTCGATCAGACCGAAGTCGATCTTGTTCTCCCGTTGGTAAACGCCAACCGAAGCATCCGCCCGCTCGGCCAGGTGCGTCAGCGCCATCCGGTTCAGATCCATCGTGGTCAGAAGATCGCCGTTGGTCAGGAAGAACGTGTCATCGAGCTCGTCGATCATGTTGCCGAGCGCGCCCGCGGTCCCGAGCGGCTTGTCTTCTCCGCTGTAGAGGATGCGGATCCCGAGATCGGAGCCGTCGCTGAAATAGGCCTGGACCAGATGCCTGAGATGGTTGACCGCCAGGATGACCTCGCGCACGCCGACCGCCTTCAGTCGGCGCAGGAGCAGTTCGAGAACCGGCTTGTCTCCCAAAGGCATCAACGGCTTCGGGAAGAGGGCCGAATAGGGATGCAGCCGGGTTCCCTTTCCGCCGGCCATGATCACCGCCTGGCGGATGAGGGCGGGGGCTTGCCCGCGAGTCTGACTGTCGCTCGTTTCGGCGGGTCGAGGCCCGATCCATACCAGTTCGTTCATGCGTCCGCTCCATCCTCGCATGGCGTTTTTTTCGCCCGTCCACCGTGCTCGGATGGGCGGCGCGACCGGCGACGACATAGGCTTCGGTCGGGATCCTTGTTTGGATCGCTCTTGCACTGCAGAATCCGCGCCCGAACGTTGCGAGGACTTGCTGCAGGCGGTCATTCAATTGTGAATGTCAGTGGCAAGGAAACGTTAGTTTGCAGGCATCTTCGGCGCTACTGTGATTATCTGACCTGCATCAGCGGCGATCCTTGGGTCGGCGGCCCCTCTGCATAGCCCTGATCTCTCGACATATTGGCTATCTGACGACGTCCGGACGCGCCGGATCCGCACACGCGACCTCGACAGCGACCGAGGCGACGGCGCTGATCGGCAGGGTGAAGGCGAGCCGGCCGGCTTCGTCCGCCTGCGCCGATCCTCGCCAGAGCGGAACGCCGGCGCGTTCGACGGAGATCGTGCTGCGCCCGCTCGCTCCGGTCCAGAGGAAGGATCCGTCGCCATAGCCTTCGGCCTCGAACCGGAGGTTGCAGCGGTCGCGCTTGACCTTGCGCACCAGCCAGCGGCTCTCGACCAGCGTCAGCGGGGCGTCGCTCTTGATGGTCGCCGCCGGCGCAAGCGCGACGATCGCCGGTTCGACCGCTTCGTCCAGCGCGACGTAGAGCGTCGAGCCGATCTTCCTGGCTCCGATCACGCCCTCGCTCGACGAATCGTCCACCTCGAGGCCGCCGGAATCGTCGAACCGGACGGTCTGCAGCGCGCCTCGCCCGCTGATCCGCCAGATCGAGTCGCCGATGCGGTCCACGCGCGCGCTGAAGAACCCGTCGACGATCGCGGCGTAGCGATTCGCCGACACCGGCGTCAGCGCGCTGTCGTGCGCCTTGGCGAGCAGCTCCTTCACCGCGCGCAGCTGCGCCGGGTATTCGCCGGTATAGGCGTGGGCGTTGAGATCGAGCGGCGCGAGGCGTCGCGGCCGGTCGGTGTTGGCGATGGTCGCCGCGAGGGCGGGAAAGTGGTTCTGGCCGACCGGGCTCGCGCCGACATAGGCGCTTTCGTCGCTCATCGGCTTGTTCACATAGGCCTGCGGGCCCGCGCTGAGCAGCGGCGACAGGTTCGCGATAGATGGATAGGCGAAGTCGTAGCGCGACAGCGTCGCTTGCATCGGCCGTCTCAGGAGCTGGACCTGCGGCTCCGCCAGGATCTTGCGCAGCAGCGTCTGCGCCGCCGACCCGGGCCGCTCGGCCTTGGTCAACTCGTCGCCGTGAAGGTCGAGATTGGTCGGCAAGTCGGGAAACGGCTTGATCAACTCGCCGAGATCGACTTCTCCGGCGGGCGTGTCCTCAAACGCTTCGATCTTGCTCTGCCGGGTCAGGCCCTCGCTGTCGAGGATGCTGAAGTACAGTCGGTTCCCCGAAGCGGTGGTGGTGTCCGGAACCGGCTCGCCGGCGCAGGCGAACGCGGCGCGAAAGAAATCGAACGGGTTGATCAGCCAGCGGCTCTGATAGAGCGGAGGCCGCTGGTGGCACATCTCGAAATTCCAGCCGGCGTAGCCGCCGTTGGCCCCGATCGCGACCGGGACCGCGATGCGCGCGCCCCGATAGGAGGGGGTCTCCAGCGTCACCGCGGCGCGCGCGATTCCGGCGGCCGGGCGCGTGATCGGGTAGTCGGGCAGAACCGGACCGAGGCGGCATTCGAACTCGATGAGACTCGGATCCCGTTGCGTCACCCTGACGCCGAGGGTCGGGGAGACATATTCGCCGGTGTGGCGCACCCCGGCGGAGGCGAGAAGCTGGTTGACCGAGGAGAGATTGGCCGAATCGATCGCGATCCCGACATCGCCGAGGATGACGAAGCGGAGAGGGCGTTGCGCCGCGCGTTTCGCCCAGGCGAGATAGGCGTCGCCGTGCGGGATCGGTCCGGCGAACCAGGTGAGAACGCCCAGGTAGCGCGCGAGCTCCCCGGCTTCCGGCAGATCGTCGCGCACGTCGCGGAACCGGAGGATCAGACCCAGATGGTTGAGCGGCAATTCGGCGAAGCGGTGGATACGGGTGAAGTCCGCCTGCCCCTCCTGGGATCCGTCGTACAGGGCCAGGATCTCGCGCTTGACCGGCGTCGGCTCCCGAGCCCTCGCCGGAAGCGTCGCGCAAGCGAGCGCCGCCGCCGCCAGGCCGACCCGCGCGATCGAGCGCAGGAGCCAGACGACCGCCAACGCCCGCGCCATTTCGGCGGACCGGAGAGCGTCACGCAACGAAGTTCGTCGCCGAGAGCCCGTGCGACACTCCGGTCAGGGTGATCTCCATCAGGCTCGAACTGTTGAGCGCAAGAGCGCTGTTCGTGTCGTTGACGTAGACCATCGCGTCCTTGCCTGAATAGAGCCAGGCGATCGAATCGGCCGCGACCATGCTGGCGCTCGACACCGGCCCCTCGATGGCGAGCCTCGGGTCCAGGTGCGAGAAGTCCAGGAGATCGCGGACCGACCCGTCGGCCGAGAAGCCCGCGATCGTTGTGCGCCCCTGCGATGTGTTGGGCGAGGCGCTCGTCTTGGCGAAGGCGAAGGAATCGGCGGTTGCATGGCCGGCGATCATGAAGCTGTCGCCGCCGCCGTTGACGGCGAACGTGTCGGCGCCGCCGGTCGCGACGACGCTCGTCGGACCGGAGCCGGTCCGGATCGTCTGCGGCCCGTGTCCCGCAAGGGTGAGGCTGATCGCGCCGCTGTCGCCGGTCGCATCCAGGTTGCCTTGCAGACCGGTCACCGTGACCGGTCCCGCGCCGGAGAGCGTCAGCGTGCGGCCCTGTCCCTGCGCCGCCGCGTTGATCGTCAGGGACTTCGAACCATTGACGATGGCGGCGTCGCCGGAGCCCGTCGTCACGGTCTGCGCGTAGCCGGTCGTCGCGACCTTGAGCGAACCGCTCTCGCCTGTGGCGATCAGGTTTCCGCGCAGGGCGGTCACCGTCGCCGCGCCGCGGCCGGACAGGGTCATCGCGCCGGTCATCGCGCCCGCGTCGATCCGGGTTGCGCCGGCCCCGGCGGCGATCGAGAGCCCGGTGGTTCTCGTCGTGACGTTCAAAGCGCCGGTCAGTCCGGTTGCGACGACATTCGCGGTCAAATTGGCGACCGTTGCCGAAGCCGAGCCCGACAGCGTCAGCGTCCTGCCGGCCGAGGTCGCGCCGGCGTCCACTGCGACGGCTCCGGTCCCGGCGCCGGTGATCGAGGTGTCGCCCGCGCCGGTCGCGATGGCGTGGGCCGCCGATCCGGTTACATTCACGAACACCGCGCCGCCGTCGCCCGTCGCGTTGAGGCTTCCGGCGAGGGCGTTCACCGTCTTCGTCGCCGTCCCGAGCAGCGTCAAGGCGCCCGTTCCAAGCGCCGTGGCGTCGACGGTGACGCTACCGCCCTTGGCGTTGTCGGTGATCGAGGTCGCGCCCGAGCCGGTGACGATCGACTGCGGCGAGGCGGCCGCGGCGACGATATTGAGCGCGCCGGCGTCGCCGCTCGCATTGAGCGCGCCCATCAGGTTGGTCACGGTCGCGGCGCCGGCGCCGGACAGTCTCAGCGTCGCCCGCGAATTGAGCGCGGCGGCGTTGATCGTCAGCCCGGTCAGCGATTTGTCGATGATCGTCGTATCGCCCGAGCCGACTGTCACCGTCTGGACTTTCTTTGCGGTCGTCGTCACCGTCAGCGCGCCGCTGTCGGCGCTCGCGTTGAGATCGCCGCCGAGCGCGGTCACAGTCGCCGCGCCCGCGCCGCTCAGGGTGAGCAGCGACCCGGCCAGGGTGCCGGCGTTGATCGTGTTGGCGCCCTTTCCGAGGGCGATCGACAATCCCGTCCCGTACGCCGGTCCGGTCGTGACGTTCAAAGCGCCGGTCAGTCCGGTCGCGACCACATTCGCCGACAGGCCGGCGACCGTCTCCGCCGCCGATCCGGTCAGCGTCAGCGTCCTGCGCGCGGCGGACGCCGTGGCGTCGACCGTCATGCCGCCCGCGCCGGAGTCGTTGATCGTGGTGTCGCCGCCGCCGGTCGTCACCGACTGTCGCCGGGACCCGATCGCGTTGACGATCACCGTGCCGGCGTTCCCGGTCGCCCGCAGATCGCCGGCCAGGTTGTTGACCGTCTTCATCGCCGTGCCCGACAGCGTCAACACGCCCGACGCGAGCGCCGCGGCGTCGACGACGACGCTGCCGCCCTTGGCGCTGTCGGCGATCGACATCGCGCCCGAACCGGTCGAGACGAACTGTGCCGAGGCGCCGATCGCCGTCACATTGATCGCGCCGCTGTCGCCGGTCGCGTCGAGATTGCCTGTCAGGTTGGCGACGCTGACCGGACCCTTGCCGGTCAGGGTCAGGAGACTGCCGCCCAACGACCAGGCGTCGACCGTCAGAGCGCCCGTCGAGCCGTCGGCGATCGCAAGATTGCCGGAGCCGGTGGTCACGCTCTGCGACCCGCCCGTCGTCGTGACCTTGAGCGCGCCGTCGCCGCTGGCGACGAGATTGCTCTTCAGCCCCTTCACCGTGGTCGCGCCGCCGCCGCTCAGCGTCAGGGTTCCTGTCATGGCGCTGGCGTCGATCGTCGTCCCGCCCACTCCGGTGGCGATCGAAAGGCCGTTGGCCTTGGTCGTGACGCTGAGGGCGCCGGTCAGTCCGGTCGCGTTGACGTTGGCGGCGAGGTTGGAGACGGTCTCGCTCGCCGAACCGGAAAGCGTCAGAATCCGCCCCACGCCGGTCGCGCCGGCGTCGACCGTCACAGGGCCGACGCCCGTCTTGGCGATCGAGGCGTCGACCCAGCCGGTCGTGATCGACTGCGTTCCCGACCCGACGGCGTTGACGAAGACGAAGCCGCCGTCGGCGCCCGCAAGAAGATTTCCTGCCAGATTGTTGACGGTCTTCGTCGCCGCGCCGAGCAGCGTCAGCGTCCCGGCTTGTAGCGCCGCGGCGTCGATGACCAGGCTGCCGCCCTTGACGCTGTCGGTGACGACCGCCGCTCCCGATCCGAGGCTGATGGCCTGGGCGGACGCGGACGCCGCCGTCACCGTGAGCGCGCCGCTGGCCTTGGCCGCATTCAGGCCGCCGGTCAGGTTCGTCACCGTCATGGCGGTCGAACCCGTCACCGTCAGCAGGTTTCCGAGTCCCAGGGCCGCTGCGTTGATCGTGAGCGCTCCCGGATTGCTGTCCGCGACGGTCGTCGCTCCGGCGCCCGTGACGACGGCGGCGATGCCGGCCACGGTCGCCTTCGGCCCCAACGCGACGGAGCTGGCGCCGGTCAGCGCCAGCATCTGGACCGACTGGACGTGGGCGAAATCGGCGTCGCTGAGCGCCGCCGGAGCCGTGATCTGGAGCGTGTTGATCCCCAGATCGCCGTTGATCAGGGCCGCCGCGGAAACGGCCGGCTCGGACGCGACGGCGATCGTATCGTAGGCCCGCGTGCCTTCGTAATAGGGCGCCGAGGCGCCGCCCGAGGTCGACGCCGTGAAGACCCGGATCGACGAATTGTTCTCGCCGGTGATGAAGGTCCAGGTTCCTCCTGTGGCGACCGTGGCGCCGAGCGTCGTCGCGCCGTCCTTGATGGCGACTGTGCTGCCGGGCGCGGCGACGCCGCTCAGAGTCCAGTGGCCGGTCGCGCCATAGCCGACATAGGTCGCTGACGTGATCGCCGGAGCGGCGGTTTGCTGGAACGTGACGCTGACCGCTGACGACGTTCCGACATTGCCGGCGAGGTCCGTGTCCTGGGCGACGATGCTGTTCACGCCGGGGACCAGCGCGATCGACGTCGACCAGGCGCCGTTCTGTCCGACCTTCGCCGAACCCACGATCTGGCCGTTGTCGATCAGCGTCACGGTCGAGCCGACGACATTGGCCTCGACCGGCTCCGTCACGACGCCGGAAAGGGTCAGGTTCGCGCTTGAAGACGGGCCGCCCGAGCCGGCGATCGAGACCACCGGCTTCTGCGTGTCGACGGTCACCGGCGCCAACGTCGCCGCCCCGGTGTTGCCGGCCGCGTCCGTCGCCACGGCGCGGAAAGTATAGGTCCGCTGGTCGAGGAGGCCCCTGGCGGTGAAACGCCACGCCCCGGCGCTGAGCGTCGCGGCGCCGAGATCGTTCGATCCGTCGAAGATCTCGACTTTCGCGATGCTGTCGCCGGCGACGGACTCGGCGGCCGCGAGCACCGTGATGGTGTCCAAGGTCTGGTTGGTCAGGCCCGACACGCTTCCGCTCGCGCTGACCGTCGGGGCCTGCGTCGCCAGCGCAAAGGCGGTCGCGAGGCTGGCGCCGACGTTGCCGGCGAGGTCGAGGTCCGACGCGACGATATTGTGCGTCCCGTCGCCGGACAGAGTTACGCTGGCGGACCACGTCCCATCGGGCAAGACTGTCGTCGTCGCCAGCTTTGCGCCGTTGTCGAACAGCGTGACGGTCGATCCGACAACCTCGCTTTCCATCGGCTCGGTCACGGTTCCGCTGATCGTCTGATGCGGATTGGCGGTCAGGCCGCCTTTCGCGGCGATCGTCACCACCGGCGTCTGCGTGTCCACCAGGATGCTGACCGGCTTCGAGGCGCCGGCGTTCCCGGCCAGATCGGTGACCGTCGCCACGAGGCTGTTGACCCCTTCGACCAGGGAGACCGGCTTCGTGGTCGACCAGCGTCCGTCCGATCCGACGGTCGCGACGACGCCCAGCGAGACGCCGTTGTCGGTGAGCGTGACCGTCGCGCCGACCACGTAGGCCTCCACGAGCTCCGTCACGGTCCCGCTGATCGTCTGGGCGGACAGCCCGGCCGCGCTGGTGATCGCGACCGCCGGGGTCTGCGTGTCCACCGTGATCGGCGCGAGCGTCGTCCTGACGCTGGCGCTGATCGCGTCGGTCGCGACCGCGCTGAATGTGTGCGCGCCGTCCGACAGACCGCTCGCCGTGAATGACCAGGTTCCGCTCGGGTCGAGCTTCGCCGCGCCGAGCGCAACGGCCCCGTCGTAAATCTGGACGCTGACCACCGAGTCGCCGGTCCCGGCGCCGACCGTCGCCGAGATCGTGTCCGACGTCCGGTTGGTCAGCCCCGACACGCTCTGGGTCGCGCTGATCGTCAACGGCTGGGTCACGACCGTCACCGGCGCGAGCCCGATCGTCGCGGCGTTGCCGGCGGCGTCCTTCGCCACCGCGGAAAAGGCGTAGGTCCCGTTCGTCAGGCCGACCGCCTTGTAGGTCCAGGTTCCGCCCGTGAGCGTCGCTGCGCCGAGGTCGGTCGACCCGTTGAAGATCTCGACGCCCACGATGCTGTCGCCGCCGATCGCCTCGGCGGTCGCCGTCACGAGGATCGTGTCCGAGGTCTGGCTGGTCAGCCCCGAAACGCTCTGGCTCGCGCTCAGCGTCGGCGCCCTCGTCGCCACCGTCACCGGCGCCAGCGCGACTGTCGCCGCGTTGCCGACCCGGTCGGTCGCCACGGCCTTGAAGGCGTAGACCCCGTCCGCGAGGCCGCTCGCCGTATACACCCACGCCCCGCCGCTCAGCACGGCCGCGCCGAGATCCCTCGATCCGTTGAAGATCTCCACGCCGCGGATGCTGTCGCCGCCGACCGGCTCGGCGTTCGCGACGACGGTGATCGTCTCCGACGTCCGGTTGCTCAGGCCCGACACGCTTTGCGTCGCGCTCACCTGGGGCGGCTGCGTGGCGACCGTCACCGGCGCCAGCGCGGCGGATGCGGCGTTGCCGGCCGCGTCCGTCGCCACGGCGCGGAACGCGTAGGTCTGCCCATCAAGCAGATGTCCCGCCGTGAAGCTCCACGCCGCGCCTGCGCCGCGCGTCGCCGCGCCGAGATCGGTCGCGCCGTTGAAGATCTCCACGCTGATGATCGGGTCGGTCGCGCCCGCGGGCGACGAGGCGGTCACGACGATCACGTCCGAAGTCTGATTGGTGAGCCCCGACAGGCTTTGCACCGCGCTTACCACCGGCGGCCGCAGCGCCACCGTCAGCGGCGCCAGCGTCGCTCTCGCGCTGTTGCCCGCGACGTCCGTCGCGACCGCGCTGAAGGCGTAGGCGCCGTCCGTCAGTCCACCGGCGGTGAAGACCCACGTTCCGCCAGCGCCTCGCGCGGCAGCCCCGAGGTCGGTCGTCCCGTTGTAGATTTCGACGCTCTGGATGCGGTCGCCGACGACCGCCTCGGCGGTCGCCGTCACCGTGATCGTGTCCGAAGTCTGGTTCGTCACGCCGGTCAGGCTCGCCGTCGCGACGACGGTCGGGGCCTGCGTCGCCACCGTCACCGGCGCCAGGAACGCCGAACCCGTCTGACCCGTGGTGTCCCGGGCGACCGCGCTGAAGGCGTAGGTCTGGCCGTCGGCCAATCCGGCGGCCGCGAAGGTCCATGTCGCCCCCGCGCCTCCTGTGGCCGCCCCGAGACCGGTCGAGCCGTTGTAGATCTCGACCCCGATGATGCTGGCCCCGGGCGTCGGCGTCGTCGCCGTCACCGTAATGAGGTTCGTGGTCTGGTTGGTCACGCCCGAGAGGCTTTCGCTTGCGCTCACGGTCGGCGCGCCGCTCGCGACGGTCACGGCGGGAAGCGTGACCGACGCAATGTTGCCCGGCTGCGTCGCGCGCGACGGCGCGGAAGAGGTAGGTCTGGCCGAGCGCGAGCCCGTTGGCGGTAAAGGCCCAGGCGCCGCCGACGCCCAGCGACGCGGCGCCGAGGTCGGTGGAGCCGTTGAAGATTTCGACGCCGGTAATGCTGTCGCCGCCCACGGCTTCGGCGACCGCGGTTCCCGTGATGACGTCCACGGTCTGGTTCGTCACGCCCGAAATGCTCTCGGTCGCGCTGAGGGCCGGAGCCTGCGTCGCGACCATCACCGGCGCGAGTGTGGTCGAAGCCGTATTGCCGGCCGCGTCCGTCGCGACGACGCGGAACGTGGTGACGCCGTCTGCGAGGTTGCTCGCCATGTAGGTCCACGTCCCGGCGGGACCCGCAGTCGCCGCGCCGAGGTCCGTCGTTCCGTTGAACACTTCGACGCCCTGGATGGCGGCGCCGGCGGCCCCGGCGATGACCGCCGCCGTGATCGTGTTCGAGGTCAGGTTGGTCAGGCCCGATACGGTTTCGGTTGCGCTGACCCGCGGCGCCTGCGTCGCCACCGTCACCGGCGCGAGCGTCGTCGACGCCGTGTTGCCGGCGGCGTCGGTCGCGACCGCAGTAAAGGCGTAGGTTCCGTCAATGAGACCGCTCGCCGTATAGGTCCACGACCCGCCGTTCGCGACGGCCGCGCCGAGATCGGTCGCGCCGCTGTAGATCTCGACGCCGACGATGCTGTCGCCGCCGAAAGCCTCGGCGACGGCGGACACCGTGATCGTGTCCGAGGTCTGGTTGGTCGGCCCGGAAACGCTCTGGCTGGCGCTCACGAACGGCGCCTGGGAGGCCACCATCACCGGCGCGAGCGTGGTCGAGGCGACATTGCCCGCCGAGTCTGTCGCCGCGGCGCGGAACGTGTAGGCCTGGCCGTCCGCCAGCCCGCTCGCCGTGAACGCCCACGTCCCGCCAGCGCCGAGGGTCGCCGCGCCGAGGTCGGTCGCGCCATTGTAGATCTCGACGCCTGCGATGGCGTCGCCGGCGAAAGCTTCGGCGCTGGCCGAAATGGTGATCGTGTCCGAGGTCTGGCGGGTCAGTCCCGAGACGGTCTGGACGGCGGAAACGGCCGGCGCCTGCGTGGCCACGGTCAGCGGAGCGAGGACGACGGTTGCGGAATTGCCGGCCGCATCCGTGGCGACGGCGCTGAAGGCGTAGCTTTGCCCGTCGGTCAGGCCGCTGGCGACGTAGGTCCAGGTCGTCCCGCTCAAAGTGGCCGCCCCGAGCGGCGCGGCGCCGCTGTAGATCTCGACGCCGACGATGCTGTCGCCGGCGACCGCGGCCGCCGCGGTCACGATGATCGTGTCCGAGGTCTGGTTCGTCAGTCCGGACACGCTCTGGCTGGCTGCGACCGACGGCGCCTGCGTCGCCACCGTCACCGGCGACAGCGCGCTCGAGGCGGAGTTGCCGGCAAGGTCGGTCGGGACGGCGCTGAACGCGTGCGTCCCGTCGGCGAGGCCGGCGACGGTGAAGGTCCAGGTTCCGCCCGCCGCCGCGGTAGCCGCGCCGAGCGAGGTCGCTCCGTCGAAGATCGTCACGCCGGCGATGCTGTCGCCGCCGACGGCTTCGGCGCTCGCCGTCACCGTGATCGTGTCCGAGGCGCTGCGGGTCACGCCGGTCAGCGTCTGGGTCGCGCTCACGGTCGGCGCCGACGTGACCAGCGTGTAGACGACGGCGTTGGCCGCGCCCGTCAGGTTGGCGCGGTCGGTATCCATGGCGACGATGCTGTGCGCGCCGTCGCCCGAAAGGGTGATCGCCGCGGTCCACGTCCCAGTCGAGGAAACCGTGGCGGCGATCGGGAGGGCCACGCCGTTGTCGTAGAGCGTGACGGTCGTCCCGGCGACTTGCGCTTCCACCGCCTCCGTCACGGTTCCAGTGAGGATCGGGTTCGCGGCGTTGACGAATCCGCCCGAACTAGCGATCGTCACGGTCGGCGCGGCGAACACGATCGCCCCCGCGACAGGGGCCGCGCCTTCGGTGATCGTCACCGTGTGCAAGACCGCCACCCCTTGCGGAGACGTCGGGGAGATCGCCAGCGGCCCGTCGTTGAACGTCAGTTGCAGGTCGTCGCCGACCAGCGTGGCGACGGAAGCGCCCTGGACCGAAATCACGTTGGCCGAAGCGCTCGGCGACTTGATGTGGACGTCGACCGTCCCGTCGCCCGTCATGGCGAAGGTCAGGTTCGCGCCGTCGCCGGTGACCGACTGGAGGTCGGCGCGCATCGGAAGGCTGTCGATATGCGTGACGTCGTCCTGCGTCGCGCCGAGCGTGACCGTGAACGTGCCGCCGCCATAGGGCATGAACACGCTGTCGGCGTCGTAGGCGTACCAGTCTCCCGCGTTCTGGATCACTCGGCCCGAACCGTTCACGACGTTCAGGGCCATCCCGCCGAGGTCGGGCTGCGACGTGGCGGGCGTGACCGTCGCGGTGACGACGGCGCCGCTGGTCGTCTCGCGGAGCGTCGCGGCCTGTTCGGCGGCGATGCGCTGCGCGAGTTGCTCCGACGTCACGAATTCGTAGCCGGCGCCGAAGGCGTTGGCGATGAAGGACTGATAGAGGTCCGGCGTATAGCCGGGAGGCGTGGTTCCGACGCCGCCGGTCGGCCAGTTGGTCGGACCGTAGTCATGCCAGGGCCAGACGATGATCGGCGTCGCCGAATTCGCCGAGAGCTGGTTGAACAGATTTTCCCAGTCGGCCAGGGCCGAAGCGGCGGACTTGCTGTCGTACTGCACCTCGGAGAAGTCGAACGTCACATTCGGCGCGATGTAGACGGCCTGCGTATCCCCTGGCGTGATGTACCCGAACGCGTTCGGCGCCCCCGAGCCGACGCCGGTCCAGCCGCCGCTCACGTAACCGGTGACGCCGCCCGCCGTGCTGGAGAAGTAGGGCAGGATGTTCTGCGAGTCCGCGAGCGTGTCGTTGGCCCCGGGAACCGCGGCGCCGGCGATGGCGATGCCGATGTTCTGCTGCTCGATCGTCTTCGACTGGCCGAACTCGTAGGCGTACGTCCAGTTCGGCGCCGAACCGTTGGCGGGGGCGGCGACATAGAGCGTGTTGGTGTTCTCGCCCCATGTCGAGACGGTCGCGCCGGCGACGACCGTAGTCGGAACCGGATTGCCGCTGGCGTCGACGGCGGGGGGACTGATGAGGTGGGTGTACGAGTGGTCGCCCATCTCGCTGCCCATCTGGAGGATCTGGTCGTAATAGGGCGTCGAGACCGTCCAGTCGGTGCCGGTCTTGGCGACGGCGTTTCCGTCGCCGATCGTGACGTAATAGCTGCCGACAAAATTGTACTGCTGTTTCCATTGCTGAAGCAGCGGAATCAATTTGTCGTAGATGCCGGGATTGCCCGGATAACCATTAGCGGAAGGATTGACGTCCGTCAGATATTGCGACTGGTCCATGTCGGTGCGCGAGTTCACGACGCCCTTGAAACGCGTGACGTCGATCGCGAGGCCCGGGGCCGTCTGGAAGACCGCGTTCTGGATGACGTGCTGCAGCAGGTTGCTGTCGCCCAGCAGCCCGGTGGTGGCGAACACGGTGTTCGTGCCGCCGGTGGTCGTTTGCACCACCCCCGCGACGCTGGCCCCGCCCTGGATGTTGATGCCCGCCAGGCTGGTCGCCGGCTGGGTGAAGCCGGAGAACGTGGTGTAGCCGGCGTTGGTGTAGTAGCCTTGGGTCGTCCCGGCGAACTCGCCGCTCGCCCCGCCGATCAGTTGACCGGCCGAATACCCCGCCAAAATGGGATTGCCGCCGGCAAGCGCCGTGGCGTCCGGCGTCACCGAGTAGGTCGCCGTGCCGAAGCCGCCGCTCGTCAGGTTGAGAAGATTCTGCATGGTGCTGTACGAATTGCCCGGAAGCGGGTTGCCGTTCTGGTCATTCGTCATGAAGGCGCCGGCCGTGATGATCGGCACGTGGTGCTGATAGACGACCTGGCTGAGCGCGTCGGCGATGGCGGCGGCCTGGCTCGCCTGCACGTCCTGGAACGACGGGAAGATCAGCGCGCTGTACTGCGACAGCTTGGCGACGTTGGTGAGGTCCGCCTCGGTGAGGAGGTCGTAGGAGACGCCCGCGGCGCGCGCCTGCTGCTGGGTCGCCATGAACAGGTCGGAGTACGCCGTCGCGCCGGCGGATCCCCCGCCGAAGAACTGCGCAGCGGTCGTCGCGGAATAAACGATCCCGACCTTCTTGATCGCATGGTCGACCGACGCCAGCGTCGCCGGATCGGTGATCTGATAGGGCGGGTCGACCGTGAAGTCGGGCGGCAGCGCCTCGAGGCCGTTGTTGATGTTGACGACGAAATCGATGGTCGTCGGCGCCGCGCCGCCGGTCGGCGTGATCAGCGATCGCGCAATCGCCACCTCGACGCTCGCGCCGTTGAACGACAGGCCGAAGGGAATCGGGTCGCCGCCGTTGAGCAGGGTGGCGACGCCCGCGGACGTCAGGGAATACAGGTACGGCTGCAGCGCGCTGTTGGGGCCGACGGCGAACTGGATCTCGTACTCGGCGCCGATCTTGCCGAACGGGCTGTAGCCGGTCGTGGCGTCCTGATCGGTGTTGAGATAGATGACCGAGCCGGCGGCGATCGCAGGATCCGCGGCGTTAATCGCGTCGACGCCGATCACATAGGCCGCGCCGAGCGTCGAGTCGTTGAGCAGCGCGCCATAGACCTGATAGCCGGCCTGGCTGTTTCCCGGCGTCATCACCATGTCGCCGGCCGGCCAGTCGGCGAAGGATCCGTCGAGCGTGATCGTGTTCGCGATCGTGTTCGCCGGCGACGGCCCGGCGGAGATCACGTATTCCGGAGTCGTCCCGCTGAAGGCCGGAGGCAGCGCGACCGCGCCGTTGTTGATCAGCACGTCGAAATTGATCGAGGTCGGCGCCGCTCCGCCGGACGGCGTCAGCAGCGCCTGAGGGACCGCGAGCTCGACGCTCTCGCCGTCAGCCGCGAGGCCGAACGCGAGCGGCGCCCCGCCGTTGAGGAGCGTGGAGACGCCCGCCGGGTCGACCGCGTACAGATAGGGCTGCAGCGCGTTGCTCGAGTCCAGTGCGAACTGGACGTAATATTCCGCGCCGACGACGCCGAAGGGATTGTAGCCAGTCGTGTTGTTCTGGTCGGTGTTCAAATAGAAGATCGTACCCGGTCCGATGACCGGGTCCGAAGAACTGGTCGCGTCGATCCCGATGACGTAGGTCGGGCCCAAGGCGGAATCGGCGAGCAGGGCGCCGTAAATCTGGTAGCCGGCCACGGCGTTCGCCGCGGTCATGATCATGTCCTGGGCCGGCCAGTCGGAGAAGGTTCCGTCGAGGGTGATTGTGTTGGCGATGGTCGTCATTGAAGCCTCTCCTCAAACCAGTCCAGGTCGGTCGATATCGGCGAAGACCTGTCGATCATCCGGACGGTCGTCGTTCGTTTCGACGCGTCCTCGACGCTCGCGGCGGGAGCGTCTGCGCGCCGGCAAAGGGTCGTCGCATGCGCTGGTCCTCATGCTGGCGAGGCGGACCCAGTCCCGCCTCCCGCGCCGGAGCCGGCGCGCAAGCACGGCGCGACGACAGCTCAGCGGCGTGCCGGGAACTCGACATGCGCCGGACTGAGCCTCGGTTATCGGTAATAAATCGGGATATCGAGGTCGAGCGGAGATTACTGACTCCGATCAGACGACGGTTCAGGCGTCGTATTCGCCATCATGAACGATCTGTCGTTCAGACATCATCGCGACCTCTGTGCGATTCTTTGCATTGAGCTTCGCCATGACGTTTCGCACATGCGCCTTGACGGTGCTCTCGGTCATGTTCAGCGTGTAGGCGATCGCCTTGTTCGACTTGCCCATCTGGATCGCGCGCACCACCGACAATTCCCGCGCCGTCAGGGTCGGATGGCCCTTGCTTGCGTTCTCCCGCGCCGTCTCGCCTTCCTCGCGACGAGGCGGATTGGGCAGGCAGTCGATCGGAGCGTAAGTGCCGCCGGCAAGGATGACGCGCATGATCTCGGTCACGACCTCCAGCTTGGCCGTGAACGGAATGTAGCCTTTGGCTTTGTGCGCGATGACGACGTCGAGCAGATCGGTCCGGTGCGGCCCGAGAACCACGACAGGCGCCGACCCGTCGGCGGCGTGCAGTTCGTCGAGTCTGCCGATCCAGTCGTCATCCCTCGAATCCATGCACAGGATCAGGACGATGTCGGGAACGAGACGGCTGCGCTCCTGAATCAGTTCCATTGGGCTGGGAAACGTCCTCACCAGCGATCCGGAAAAAAGCTCGAGTCCGCATCGGATGCATTCCCTGATGAAAGGACTCTCGTCGATCACGCAGATCACTTTCCCCGACAGCGGCTTCGCGTCCGCCTGACCGGCTTCGCGCCCCGCCCGGAGTTCGTCGTCCGCGTCGATCGGGGCGTCGACGGATCCAAGCAAGTCTGTCGCATCAGGCACTGCTCATACTCCTGTCGACGTCCTGTCTCATTAGAAATCAATGCGGATTCAAATCGTGATCTCAAAATAGACGGAAGTCCTAACAATGATATCTCGACAATTTGCTTAAAATCGATCCGACAAAGACAAAAAAGAAGAATATATAGGAAAATGTACTATATAAGGCGAATGTTGTCAACCGTTCCCATCTTGCCGGATCACGCGCCGGTCCTCGCTCCTCGCGCTCGTCGATGGCCGCGCTGCACGCGGCTTCCGATTGTAGACAGGCATTCTCGTCGTCGCACATCGGGATTGCTGCGACCGGTCAGAGTTCAGCCCGAATGGACGGCGCCCGGCCCAGTGAGACCGTCGAAAGGTTCGACGGCGAAACAGCCGTAGTCCTCGGGAGCGGGGCCGAAGCCGGATTGCCTACGGATTGAGTGGGGCCTCTGGCGGGCGACTTTGGCCTTACGTCTACAACTCTCGAAATGCCAATGATCACATTGGGACATTCTGTTTACATTGAAATCCCCAGGTGGCTTCATTCGACGGAGGCTTGTCTTGACGAAGAACGAGTGGAGCGCGCGGGACGCCGAGGCGGCCAGCGTCGCGTTCAATCTGTTCGCCGACGCGCCGGGCTCCGCCTTGCGTCCCCAACAGCGGATCTCGCTGTCGCAATTCGACGATATCCTGCTCGTCAGGGAGGGGATGATCGCCGTCGACGCCATGCCGGCGCGAGGAAAGCTCCAGGTTCTCGATTTCGTCACGGCGGGAGACGTCATCTCGTCGTCGGCGTCCCGTTCGATCGCGAAAGTGTCGATGCGGGCGATCACCGAGACCGTGCTGGTCGCGGTCCGGCCGCCGAATGACGAAGACGAAGCGGCGGCGAGCGAATATTGGGACTTCCTGCTCAGCCGATGGGCGAGGCAGCTCGAACGGCTGAACCTGCATCAGCTGATGATCGGTCGCCTCGAGACCGAAGCCCGGGTCGCCTCGTTTCTCCTGTCGCTGTCGATGCGCGGCGCCAGGACCCCGATGCGCCTCCCGGACATGACGGTCGCCCTGCCGATGTCGCGCGTCGACATCGCCAATTACCTCGTCATCAACTGCGACACCCTGAGCCGAACCATGATGAAACTTTGCGACGCCCGCTTGATCGAGCGGCTCGGGCGGCACAGCGTGCGCATCCTCGATTTCGAAGGCCTGAAGCGTCGGTCGCCGATCGCGTCGATGCTGTCGGGGGTCTTTCTGAAGGCCGACGAGGCGATCGACGTCGGTCGTCCTCCGGCCGCCGCGATGCGCGAACCCGCCGTTGCGAAGGAGCTGCGCCCAAGGCTGTCGGCAGCCGATCCGCGCGGCTCGTCGCGCAACGCCGTCTAGCCCGGCCGCGATGCGCGATGCTTTCGGAGTGGCGCCCGCGATCGCACGGTCTCCGGGTTGACCGTGCCGCGGCCGTCATGCAGGAACTGCCCGCGCGGGACGCGGCCCGCGCGCGGGCGCGGCGCAAACGCCTCGCTCGACGATTTCGGCGCCGTCGTCTCAACGGCCCTTGCGAAGGACGCATGAACGATTCCTCGCCCCCCGGACGCGCCGGGCCCGCCGAAGCCGAACCTCCTGCGCCCGACCCGGTTGACGGGGGCCTTGCAGCGGTTTCGTTGATCTCGGGGTATTTTCGGGTTGCGTCGGATCCTGGGCAGTTGC
>CAMFKX010000022.1 GCA_945957375.1 uncultured Roseiarcus sp. | reverse complement strand
TCCTCGGTCCGCTCGCCGGAATCCTCGCCGCGCTCGACTGGGCCGCGCGGCGGCCGGATCTGCGCTGGGTCGTGAGCGCCCCCGCCGACGCGCCGTTTCTCCCGACCGATCTGGTCGCGCGGCTGCACGCCGGACGCGCGGCCGCCGGCGCGGCGCTCGCCTGCGCCGAGTCGGGCGGGCGGCGCCATCATGTGATCGGCCTCTGGCCGACCGCGTTGCGCGCCGACCTGCGCCGCGCCTTGGTCGAGGAGGGCGTGCGCCGGGTGGAGAGCTGGACCGCGCGCCATCCGCTCGCCGCCGTCGCGTGGCCGACGACCCCGGTCGACCCGTTCTTCAACGCCAACGCGCCCGACGATATCGCCGAGGCGGAGCGGCTCGCGGCGCTTCATCCGCAGGCTTGAGCGCGTTGACACCGCGCGACGCCTCGGCGAAGGAGCGCCCGTCGCCGGCCCCGGCGACCCAGCCCGAGCGCGCCGCCATGGCCGAACCGCCCGATCCCGTCCTGCTCGACCTGCGCGGGCTCAAGTGCCCGCTGCCGGTCCTGCGCACGCGCAAGGCGCTCGTCCGGCTGCCGCCCGGCGGCAGGCTGCGGGTCGCCTGCACCGATCCCCTGTCGGTGATCGACATCCCCCACCTCGCGGCCACGCTCGGCGACGTGCTCGAAGGCCGGTCCGAGGAAGGCGGCGTCTACATCTTTTCGTTGCGTCGCTCGTGACCCGCGCCTGGCGCGGATGCACGAAGCCTGCTTGTTCAACATATTCGTATCTTGATTCCTGACGCCATTCACGTCACGTGCCATTGCAGGACACAGCCGCGTCTCCGTCGCACTCACGAGGCCATCATGTCGTTTCTGGAAACCTACCGCGCCCATGTCGCCGAACGCGGCGCTCTCGGCATTCCGCCGCTGCCGCTTTCGGCCAAGCAGACCGAGGCGCTGATCGCGCTGCTGCGCGATCCGCCGAAGGGCGAGGAGGCGTTTCTGGTCGACCTTCTCACTCACCGCGTCCCGGCGGGCGTGGACGACGCGGCCCGGCTCAAGGCCGGCTTCCTCGACGGCGTCGCCAAGGGCTACGAGACCAACGCGCTCGTGTCGCGCGAGCTGGCGACGAAGCTGCTCGGCACGATGCTCGGCGGCTTCAACATCAAGTCGCTGATCGACCTTCTGCCCGATCCCGTCGTCGGGACCATCGCGGCCGAGGGGTTGAAGAAGACCCTGCTGATTTTCGACTATTTCCACGATGTGAAGGAGCATGCCGACAAGGGCGACGCCAACGCCAAGGCGGTGCTGCACTCCTGGGCCGAGGCCGAGTGGTTCACCTCGCGGCCCGAGGTTCCCGAGTCCCTGACCGTCACCGTGTTCAAGGTTTCGGGCGAGACCAACACCGACGACCTGTCGCCGGCTCCCGACGCCTCGACCCGCCCCGACATCCCGCTGCATGCGCTGGCCATGCTCAAGAATCCGCGCGCCGGCATCGAGCCGGACGAGGCGGGCGCTCGCGGCCCGACCAAGCAGCTCGCGGCGCTGATCGCCAAGGGCCATCCGGTCGCCTATGTCGGCGACGTGGTCGGCACCGGCTCGTCGCGCAAGTCCGCCACCAATTCGGTGCTCTGGTTCACCGGCCAGGACATCCCGTTCGTCCCGAACAAGCGCTTCGGCGGCGTCTGCCTCGGCTCGAAGATCGCGCCGATCTTCTACAACACCATGGAGGACGCCGGCGCGCTGCCGATCGAACTCGACGTCTCGCAGATGGAGATGGGCGACGTCGTCGAGCTGCGTCCCTATGACGGCAAGGCGCTGAAGAACGGCGCGGTGATCGCCACGTTCAAGGTCAAGTCCGACGTGATCTTCGACGAGGTGCGCGCCGGCGGCCGCATTCCGCTGATCATCGGCCGCGGCCTCACCGCCAAGGCGCGCGAGGCGCTCGGCCTTGCGCCCTCGACCCTGTTCCGCCTTCCGGCCGTGCCGAAGGACACCGGCAAGGGCTACACCCTCGCCCAGAAGATGGTCGGCCGCGCCTGCGGCCTGCCCGAGGGCAAGGGGATGCGCCCGGGCACCTATTGCGAGCCGAAGATGACGACGGTCGGCTCGCAGGACACGACCGGCCCGATGACCCGCGACGAGCTGAAGGACCTCGCCTGCCTCGGTTTCTCGGCCGACCTGGTGATGCAGTCCTTCTGCCACACCGCGGCTTATCCCAAGCTGGTCGACGTCCAGACCCACCGCGAGCTGCCGACCTTCATCTCGAACCGCGGCGGCATTTCCCTGCGGCCGGGCGACGGCGTCATCCACTCGTGGCTGAACCGCCTGCTGATGCCCGACACCGTCGGCACCGGCGGCGACTCGCACACCCGCTTCCCGATCGGCATTTCGTTCCCGGCCGGCTCCGGCTTGGTCGCCTTCGCGGCCGCCACCGGCGTCATGCCGCTCGACATGCCGGAATCGGTCCTGGTCCGCTTCAAGGGGACGATGCAGCCGGGCGTGACGCTGCGCGACCTTGTCAACGCCATCCCCTATGCGGCGATCAAGACCGGCGACCTGACGATCGAGAAGAAGGGCAAGAAGAACGTCTTCAACGGCCGCATCCTCGAGATCGAGGGCCTGCCGAACCTCAAGGTTGAGCAGGCGTTCGAGCTCTCCGACGCCTCCGCCGAGCGCTCGGCGGCCGGTTGCACGGTGCGGCTCAACAAGGAGCCGATCCTCGAATACATGACCTCGAACGTCACGCTGATGAAGTGGATGATCGCGGAGGGGTATCAGGATCGCCGCTCGCTCGAGCGCCGCATCGCCGCGATGGAGGCCTGGATCGCCAACCCGCAGCTGCTCGCCCCCGACGCCGACGCTGAATATGCGGCGGTGTTCGAGATCGACATGAACGCGATCAAGGAGCCGCTGCTCGCCTGCCCGAACGACCCGGACGACATCAAGACGCTGTCCGACGTCGCCGGCGACAAAATCGACGAGGTGTTCATCGGCTCGTGCATGACCAACATCGGCCATTTCCGCGCCGCCGGAAAGATCCTCGCCGGCAAGTCGGACATCCCGACCCGCCTGTGGATCGCCCCGCCGACCAAGATGGACGCGCATATCCTGACCGAGGAAGGCTATTACGCCACACTCGGCAAGTCGGGCGCGCGCATGGAGATGCCGGGCTGCTCGCTGTGCATGGGCAACCAGGCGCAGATCCGGAAAGGGTCGACGGCGCTCTCGACCTCGACGCGCAACTTCCCCAACCGCCTCGGCATCGACACCCGCGTCTATCTGTCGTCGGCGGAGCTCGCCGCGGTTGGCGCGCTGCTCGGCCGGATCCCGACCTTCGACGAGTACATGGCGGCGGTCGGCACGCTCAAGGGCAAGACCGACGAGGTCTATCGCTACATGAACTTCGACAAGATCCCGGAGTTCGTCGACCTGGCGGAGACGGTCGACGCCTGAAGCATCAGGTTGGATACGGGCGGCCCGCCGGGAAACCGGCGGGCCGTCGTGCATTTCTGAGAGCGCGCTTCAGTCCGGTCGGTAGAGGAAGTTCGGCGCGAAACCGTCCTGGTTGCGCCGTCGCCAGGTCTCGTAAGCCGCGGCGACGAACGCGCGGCCGCGGCGCACGCTCCGGTTGTCCGGGTCTCCGCGTTCGAGATAGCGCGTCAGCGCGAGATAGACCGGCTCGAGACCGGCGTACCAGTCGCGCGCCGCGCCGCGGAAGGCCTCTTCCAGCACCGGCAGGCCGGCTCGGATCTCGCCGTCGGCGCGAAACCGCTCCGGAACCAGCCAGCAATCGTGAATCGACACGAAATCGTCGACGCCGGCGTCCTTGAGCCGCTCCATCACCAGGGCGGAATAGAAGGCGTCCAGCGTGTGGATCAGGCACGGCGCCAGCATGCGCCGCAGCCGCTGCGGGTTGACCGGATAGCGGCCGCCGGGCTGCGGCTCGCTCACGCCGTCCACCCCTTTCGGGACTGACAGCATGAGTTTTCCCTCGCCGACTTCGACGACGATCTCGTCCAGCTCGAGCGGATTCCAGCGGATCGTCGCGCCATCGTAAGGATCGGTCATGATGAATCCCTCGGCGGGATCGGCCTCGACGGCGATCCGCGCCGCCAGGCGACAGACCGCGAGGAACGCCTTCATCTCCGGATAGACGCGGTCGAGTTCGTTGAGGAACCGGCGGGCATTTTCGATTCTCCAGCCCGGGCCGTAGGTCGCCTTGTCGTTGTCCTGGATCCGGACGACGCCCGGCGCCGATCCGCCGTAGGAGATCGCCATCCACAGGCCCTTGCACAGGTTCTGCAGCCTCGAGTCGTCGGGACCGGAATAAGGCGCGACCGCGCTCGTCTCCGAGGTGCGCCGCAGGAGTCCGCCCGCGGTCGCCTGATCCATCGCGAACGCGCGTCGGGCGAGCGCCGCCTTGAACGCCCGGTCGGCGCCCGAGGCGGTCGCGTCGCGTTCGAGCGCCTCGCAGCCGATGAGGAAGGCGATGATCTGGGTCTGCGAGGACGACACGTCGATGCCGACCAGGGGAACTCTGGCGCCGTCGATCCCAGGCGCGCGAAACCAGCGCTTGCGGTATGACCCGGCGCGCTCGTCGTCGGATTCGGCGGCCGGCGCGCGCTCGTCGGCGTCGTCCTCCAGTCCGTCGTCGCTCTCCGGCCAGGCGTCCTCGCGCTCCTTGTTGCTGACGTAGGTCGGCCACATGTGCAGCGGCTGGAAGCGCCGGTTGACGGTGCGCCGGAAGGCGCTGTCGATCACGACGTCCGGGTCGCCGTCGTCGGACAGCAATTGTCGCCAGATCGGTCGGTAGGCGCGCAGGAGCGCGTCCGCCCGGTCGAGCTCGGAGAACAAGGCCCTGACTTCGTTGCGCCATTCGAATCCCTGGACGCCGAGCAAGGCGGCTTCCGCGACGGACAGCGCGCGAGCCCGTTCCGCCCATCCCGGATCGCCATGCCCATTCTTGATCCGGCGCTCGATGTGCTGCAGAAATCCGGCGCGGCGGCGCGCGAGCGCCTCTTGCCGCCCCGGGCCCTGCAGTTTCTCCGCGACCAGTCGCTGCTGCCGCGCATCGGCCGGGCGCCGCTCGACGAAGGCGTGCTCCATCGACCGGTAATGGACCTGCTCGTCGCGCGCCGACCAGTAGTCCTGCAGGTCTTCGCGCGGCTGCGATCCGCCCGCGCCCTTGGCCGCCGCGCCGGCCTTGCCGTAGCGTCGAACCATGTTGGATCGCGTCGGGTCGAGGCCGCGGCTGTCCAGGATGTCGCGCAGGCGCAGCCGCGCGGCGAAAGCGGCGTCGTAATCGCGCAGGAACGCGCTCCTGTCGAACACCAGCCGCGCCGCCGACTGCAGGGCGAGAATCTCGCGAGTTCTCGGCCCGAGCGCGACCGCGTTGAAGGGCACGTCCGCGGCGAAGCGCGCGGCCGGCGCCGGTCGTCCGAGCTTCGACGGCGTCCGGGGCGGCGGCGGGAGCAAGGGCCGGCTGAGAAGGATCTCGCGGTCCATCAGGACATCGATGGCGTCGCAGGCGTCGCGAAGCCGCATCGTCAGCGCGCAGAGCCGCGGCGTGATCCAGGTCTCCGTCCTGGGCCCTTTGGAGCCCCCGGCTCCGCCGGCGGGGCGGCTCTCGATCGCGTAAGGGCAGGCCGCGCCGGCCGCCGGCCAGTCGATCCGGAGAAACCGCCAAAGCGCGTCGATGCGGACGAACTGGATCAGCAGGTCGCGCTGCGCGCGCTTCGCGCGCAGGGGCGCCATGCCGCGCGAATGGCGCGCCGGTCCGGCGACGAAGTGGTCGCTGTAGCCGCGCGCGACCGTGTCGAACACGTCGTTGAAGGTGATGCGGCGGGGAGCGTCGTCCCGTCCGAGCGCGAGCGCGATCAGCAACGCCAGGCCGCCGCGCGCCTCGCCGCCGTTCTCTGGAGGATCGCGATCGTCGCGCGGGTCGGCCACGGCTTGGTCGAGCTTCGCGGCGATGTCCGCCCTGTCGGCCAGCGCCGCGCGCAGGACGCCGAAGACGGCGTCGGTCGCCTCCGGCGAGGGTCGGCGAAACGGGTCGAGATAGAGCGGATCGGCGACGCAGGTTCGTCGCAGCCGCTCCCGGTACTCGATCCGCAATTCCGTGGAAATGGCGCCGGGGCGCGACAGCGCTTCGGCGGCGTGAGGCATCGGCAAGAGCGCCTCGTCGCCGAGGCCGGCGAGGCGGCCGAGGGCGTTCGCCGTTTTCCGGACCCTGTCGATTCTCGGCACCGGGATCTCCGCCGGTCGATTGCCCGTCCGCGTGCAGCGGAACCATTGCTCCCTATTCCCCCACAATGAAGAGGACGGCGCAACCGCCCTCCGGCCGAAGCCGCAAGGCGCGGCCGCGTCGCGCGCAAAGCGCGACGGTCCGGCCCGGTCATTCGGCGCGACGACGACAGTCCTCGCCCGAGAACCGGAAACCCGGCGACCGCTGCTCATCGAGCCGCGGCTTTCTCCAGATTGGGGCTTCCAGCGAACCGACGCCAATGGCGCGGCCGCCGGCCCCTTTTGGCGCCTCCCGATCAAGACCAAACGGGCGATGCCGAGCGTCTTCCCGCGCATGCGTCAGACCGCGTTCACGGCGAAGCCTGCTCCCTTTCTTTGTCGCGTCCAACCGGCCCCGCCGGCTTAGAGACGCGATTGCACTGCGAAGCGGCAAGTCGGCGACGATGCTGACAATCCGTCGCTGACCTTTACGTCGCAGCCCGGCCCTTCTTAGGACCTGGGTGGCCGAATGGCGCAAAACGTCTATCGAAACAACAGGTCCCTGTGGGTCCGGGCATCCCGGACCGCGCCCGCCGCTGGCGCGCGTCTCCAACGAGACACCCCAGGAACAAACCACAATGAACACGAACACAGACCGGCGCGGCGGCAAGACCGTCGCGAGAACCATTGAGGCGCTTCGGCGCCTCGGCGCCCGCATGACGCTGTGGGCGCGCTACCCCCGTGAAGACGAGATCGATCCGCGCCAGGACATGGAGAACCGGCTCACGCTGCCGCGTTGGCTGCTGGACTGGTTCACCGGCAAGCCGATCCTCGACGGCCGATCCGGACCGAACCGGCTCGATCCGCTCGCCTACCTCGCTCTCGACATGGGCCTCGCCCTGCTCGGGGTCGCCGGCGTCGTCGCGTCGATGCTGACGGCGCCATGGTGGGCGAGCCTCGTCATGGTGCCCGCGCTCTGGATGGTCATCGTCGGGCGGCTGCGCAAGATGCAGACGCTCGAGGGCCACGAGGCCGCGCACGGCAACTTCTTTCTTCAGGGCGACCCGCGTCGTGACGGCGCGCGCCGCCTCTTCGGAATGACGGTCAACGACTTCCTCGGCGAAGTCGCCACGACCTTCGCGCTGTCGCAGAACATGGTCGCCTACCGTCGCGACCATGATCTTCACCACGCGGTCGAGACCTACACGACGGACGACGATCCGGACGCGGCCCTCGTGCGCTCGATCCGCAAGGGCTTCGTCGGGCATCTCCTCAATCCGATCGAATACGGGCGGGACTTCGCTCAGCGACTGCACGCCAATCTGGTCGAACCGGGCTGGCGGCGGCGCGTGATGGGCGCGATCTGGGTCGCCTCGCTGCTCGGCCTCGCGGCGGTTCTGCCGCTCGCGACCTGGCTCGCGGCGGTCGTCGCGCCCTGGGTCATCCTGTTCCGGCTCGCCGCACTGTTGCAGATCGTCTCGCTTCACGCGTGGCTCTTGCCGCGCGTCGCGACGCTCGACGAATACGCCGAGCGCACCTGGGCGCGGTTCAGCGGCGTTCGCCTGCCGAAGCGCGGCCTCGCCGGCTTCGCCTGGGCCAAAGCGTGGACGTTCTGGTGGGCGGAGATCGCCTTGGTGGAGTTGCCGTTCCGCGTCGGCGTGCTGTCGCCCGACCTTCAGGCGCACGACGCGCATCACATGGAATATCTGCTGGTGTTCGAGGCCAAGGCGCTCGACCAGTGGATCGACGACTGGCGTAACCAGCCGTTCCGGCGCGGAGAAATGATCCGCGACAGCGGCGACCATTTCGGAATGTCGCGCCGGGAAGTCTGGGGCGTTCGCGCGATGATGGCGGTCGCGCGTCAGAACCTCGAATAGTCGCGGGTTGCGGACGGGAGGCGAGCCTCCCGTCCGCTTCCGCGCCCAATCCCTCCGCGGCGCGGCGCAAAGTCCTTGCGCCGCGCCGCGGAACACAAATGCTTTTTCAAATTACGCGATCGACAAATGTGGTTGACCGCTCGGATTTGGTCGGCGCTCGCGCACGACGCTGCGTCCCTATGGTAGGCCCGAACTACCGCCCGACGGTCTGCAGCACCTCAAAGCCCTCGAACTCCGGCGGACCGAGGTAGAGCGGCTTGTTGTCGCCGGCGTTGCGATGGGCGGCGCGGAAGGGCTCGGACTGCGTCCAGGCGAGGAACGCCTCGTGGCTCTCCCACACGGTGTGCGACGCGTAGAGGACGTGGTCGTCGCGCTCGGGGCCGCGCAGGAGATGAAATTCGACGAAGCCGGGCACGCGGCCGAGACGGCTTTCCCGGGAGAGCCAGACGGTTTCGAACGCCTTGGTCGAATCCTTCAACACCTTGAAGCGGTTCATGGCGATGAACATGGGCGTCCTCGACGACGGGATGAAAAGGATGGTGCCGTTGTTTTGTCGCCCGGGTCAACGGCGACCGCGCGCCGAACGCGCCAAAAAGAAGGACCGTCCCCTCTCGGAAACGGCCCTTCCATTGTCGTGGCCCGCGCGGAGTTCGCCGGGGCTCTCGATTACGTGCCTTCAGCGAACGCTACGCAAGCAAATCCTTCGCGGGGGCATGAACCCAGGCCCAGTCGATCATACGGGGCTGATGACAATGAGACACTGGATCACCTCCTTTCGGCTGTTAACGACACCGACATGCTACGATGATTCGCGCCCTTTGCCAGCTGCGATTTCGGGGAGTCTTGCGCCCCCGTCCGCCCGGGCTTTGCATCTGACGGTCCGGGACCCACATGAGGTCGCGGCCGAATTCATCCGGAGCGCGGTTTTCTCCGTTAAACGCCCCGGGGGCTGCCGGCGCCGATGCGCCGCAAGAGGAGTTCTGACGATGGCCAAGTCCAATTTCGCGTTCCGAGCCGCCGTTGCGGCGGCGCTCGCGGTCGCAGCCTTTGCCCCGGGCGCGTCGACGGCTCTGGCGGGCAAGTCCGCCGCGGTGCGCGTCGACGTCGGTCCGCTTCTCGCGAGCTCCGGGGAGCCGACGGCGGCCTGGGTCGCAAGCGAACTGCCGCGCGCGATCGCGCGCGCGCAGGCCGAAGCCGGGGCGCCGGCGGCGCCGATCTCGGTACGGGTCGATCTTGTCCAACTCGGCCCGAACAGCGGCGGCGTCGGCCCGGCAGGATCGTCTCCCGACCAGATGGTCGGGGACGTGACGTCCGGAGGCGTCACGCGTCCCCTGCGGGCGACCAGCTCGTATTATCCGGCGCCGCAAGACAACGTCATGATCGAAGCGTCCAACCACGCCCGCGTCTCGGCGCTGGTGAGGGTGTTCGCCGGCTGGATCGCGCGCGGCTACTGAACCCGCGCGGGCGGCTCAGGCGGCGGCGTGGGCGACCGCGTCGCAGACTTCCTTCACCGCCGCGTCGACCAGATCCCGGTCGTCCGCCTCGCCCATCACCCGGATCACCGGCTCGGTGCCGGAGGGGCGGATCACCAGGCGGCCCCGGCCCTCCAGCCGGGCGGTCGCAGACGCGATCGCCTTGGCGACCCCGGGGTTGTCCAGCGGCTTGCCGCCGCTGAAGCGTACGTTGCGCAGCACTTGCGGGAACGGGTTGAAGCGGTGGCAGACCTCGCTCACCGGCCGCCCGGCCTTTTGCACCACGGCGAGGACCTGAAGCGCCGAGACCAACCCGTCGCCGGTGGTCGAATGGTCGGAAAAGATGATGTGGCCGGACTGCTCGCCGCCGACGTTGTAGCCCTTCTCGAGCATTCGCTCGATTACGTAACGGTCGCCGACCGAGGTGCGCTCGAGCGTGAGCCCGAGCCCTTCGAGATAGCGCTCGAGGCCGAGGTTCGACATGATGGTGGCGACAATGCCGGGCTTGGCGAGGCGGCCGTCCTCGCGCCAGCTGGCGGCGATCACCGCCATCACCTGGTCGCCGTCGACCACATGGCCCTTTTCGTCGACGATGATCAGCCGGTCGGCGTCGCCGTCGAGGGCGATGCCGATATCCGCGCGCATCTCGCGCACCTTGCGCGAAAGCGCATCCGGGGCGGTCGAGCCGACGTCGGCGTTGATGTTGAGGCCGTTCGGCTCGACGCCGATCTTGATGACTTCAGCGCCGAGTTCCCACAGTGCCTCGGGCGCGACCTTGTAGCCGGCGCCGTTGGCGCAATCGATGACGATCCTCAGGCCATCGAGCGAGACGTCGCGGCTCAAAGTCCGTTTGGCGAACTCGATGTAGCGCGCCTGCACGTCCTCGATACGCTTGGCGCGGCCAAGGTCGGGCGAGCGCGCGAGCATCGGCGCGATGTCGCCGTCCATCAGCGATTCGATATGCGTCTCGACCTCGTCGGACAGCTTGAACCCGTCGGGTCCGAACAGCTTGATGCCGTTGTCTTCGTAGGAATTGTGCGAGGCCGAGATCATCACCCCGAGGTCGCAGCGCATCGACCGGGTCAGCATGGCGACGGCAGGCGTCGGCACCGGGCCGAGCAGAAGCACGTCAACGCCGACGGAGGTGAATCCCGCCACGAGGGCGTATTCGATCATGTAGCTGGACAGCCGGGTGTCCTTGCCGATCACCACCCGGTGCCGGTGCTCGCCCCGCTGGAAGGCGAGGCCGGCCGCCTGTCCGACCCGCATCGCGATTTCCGCGGTGATCTTGCTGTTTGCCTTGCCGCGAATGCCGTCCGTGCCGAAATACTTGCGCGCCATGCCCCAGCCGTCTCCGTCAGTCCAGGAGCCCGACTCGGCGGCCCGGCTCACAGACGTCATATTGCCATATTAGACCTCAGAAACCGTTAAGCGGTTCACAAAAGTTTACATAATGTTCATCTTTACGCCCCTCTCGCGGGGGCGCGACTGCGACTTCCGGATCAAGCCTGGCGACCTCGTCTCGGGAGCGGAGTTCTTCTAGAATGGCGACAGCGCCCCGGGAGGCCCGTGAATCATGATCAAGACCGCCGCGACCAAGCCCTACGCCGACCAGAAGCCCGGCACGTCCGGCTTGCGCAAGAAGGTGCCGGTGTTCCAGCAGCCGGGCTACCTGGAGAATTTCGTCCAGGCGATCTTCGATTCGCTCGAAGGCTTTTCCGGCCAGACGCTGGTGGTCGGCGGCGACGGCCGCTACTTCAACCGCGAGGCGATCCAGATCGTCGCCAAGATGGCCGCGGCCAACGGCTTCGGCCGGATCGTGATCGGCAAGGGCGGCATTCTTTCGACCCCGGCCGCCTCGGCGCTCATCCGGGCCATCGGCGCCTATGGCGGGATCATCCTGTCGGCGAGCCACAATCCCGGCGGGCCGGACGGCGATTTCGGCGTCAAGTACAACATCGGCGCCGGCGGCCCCGCGCCCGAGAAGATCACCGACGCCATCTACGCCCGCACCAAGACGATCGACGCCTACAGGATCTCCGACGCGCCCGACGTCGATCTCGACAGGCTCGGCTCGACGGCGCTCGAGGGGGCGACGGTCGAGATCGTCGATCCGGTCACGCAATATCTGTCGCTGATGAAGTCGCTGTTCGACTTCGACGCCATCCGCGCGATGTTCGCGTCCGGCTTCCGCATGCGCTTCGACGCCATGCACGCCGTCACCGGCCCCTACGCCCATGCGATCTTCGAAGGCGAACTCGGCGCCGCCGCGGGGACGGTCGTCAACGGAACGCCGCTGCCGGATTTCGGCGGCCATCATCCGGACCCGAACCTCACCTACGCCCACGATCTCTACGAAGAGATGATGTCGCCCACGGCGCCCGACTTCGGCGCGGCCTCCGACGGCGACGGCGACCGCAATCTCATCATCGGCCGCAATATCTACGTCGCGCCGTCCGATTCGCTCGCCATCCTCGCCGCCAACGCCACGCTGGCGCCGGGCTACGCCCGCGGCCTCGCCGGCGTCGCCCGCTCGATGCCGACCAGCGCCGCCGTCGACCATGTCGCGGCGAAGCTCGGCATCCGCGCCTACGAGACGCCGACCGGCTGGAAGTTCTTCGGCAACCTCCTCGACGCCGGTCTCGCCACGCTGTGCGGCGAGGAGAGCGCCGGCACCGGCTCCGATCACATCCGTGAGAAGGACGGCGTCTGGGCGGTGCTGCTCTGGCTCAACATTCTTGCGAAGCGCCGCGTCCCCGTCGCCGATCTCGTCCGCGAGCACTGGGCGACCTACGGCCGAAACTACTACACCCGGCACGATTTCGACGAAGTCGACCTCGCCGCCGCGCAGGCGCTGATGACCGACTTGCGCGCGGCGACGGCGACGCTGCCCGGCAAGCGCTTCGGCGCGCTCACGGTCGAGGCGGCCGACGACTTCGCCTACCACGATCCGGTCGACGGCTCGGATTCGAAGAATCAGGGCGTAAGGGTGATGTTCGCCGGCGGCTCGCGCATCGTCTACCGCCTCTCGGGCACCGGCACGGTGGGAGCGACCTTGCGCGTCTATATCGAGCGCTACGAGCCGCCCGCGGGGAACCTCGGCGAGGAGACCCAGGACGCGCTCGCCGACCTGATCGCGCTGTCGCGCTCGCTCGCCGGGATCGAGGCGCGGCTGGGACGGACGACGCCGAACGTGATCGCCTGAGGAGGCGCCGCTGGGCGAACCGCTTCCGGTCGATCGGGCGCCAGGCGGCTGCGGCGAGGCCTGTGCGCCGGCGCCCCTGTGCGCTCCAGATCCCGCCGTCGCGGGAGCCATCGCCGGCGCCGGCGCGATCCCTCTCGTGAGCGCTTGCGCTCGCCGTGGCCGTCCGTTCGTCTGAGCGCGATCGACTGGATGACGCAGCGATAAGCCTTGCCGGCTCGATGCTATCGCGGATAATCTTTGGAAATTGCCTCGCCGCGCTCGCGCAGCAAAGGGGCCGGCGAGGGAGCATGCCGATGCCGATGATCCAGCTGATCTACGCCTCGAGTCCATTCGATTTCCACGAAGGAGCTCTCGTCTCGATCCTGACGGTTTCGCGCGGCTGCAATGAGCGCGACGGCATCACCGGGGCGCTGATCTGTCGCGGCGATCTGTTTCTGCAGTTGCTCGAAGGACCGGAAGAGCTGGTCGACGCGGCCTATCAACGGATCGAGAGGGACCGCCGACATCTCGACGTCAGGCTTTTGAGCCGCCGCCCCGTCACCGAAAGGCTGTTCCCGGGCTGGGCGATGCGAAACGACCCGGCGCGATCCTGGATGTGGAGCCAGGACGAAGTCAACGCCGGCGCGATCGAGCGCGCGACCGGGGCCGAGGCGGTGGCGATCTTCGAGCGCCTGGCCCGCGAATCCGTCTGACCGACCCCGCCTGTCGGGTCATGTCGGCCAGAACCCGCCGTCCAGCGCCTCGGCCTCCGTCCACGGACACGCCTGCGGGAACGTCGTCTCGGGAAGCCCGGTCTCCGCGACCGCTTCAAGACGGGCCCTCCGATAGGCGGTCGCGATCGCCTGCGTCAGGAGGGGCCTCAGGCTCGGGTTGTCGCCGAGGTGGTCCTCGATGCGGTCACGCTGGACGCGGACGCTCGCTTGCCAGCTGGGACCTCGCCTGTCCGGTTGATGGCGCCACTTGAGGAGATGCAGCAGGAGGACTTCGAGGCGGCTGACGAGCTCGCGCTTCTCCGTCCGGCCCATGCTGTCGATTTCCTCGGCGATGTTCTCGATATCCGCCTGGGTAAGCTTGCCGGACCGCAGCAGATCGGCCTGCTCGCGGCTCCAGGCGAAAAAGTCGCTGTCGTAAAGCGGGCTCTTGACCGACATGGCGAAAGGATAAGCGCCCCGAAGGCGCCCGTCCATCGCCGGCGCAGCCGTCGTCCTTGCCGGGAAGGACGAACAGGATCAGTCTCTCCCCGCGCAGCCCCTTGCGCCCGACGCGAAGTCAGCCCCATGCCCGCCAAACCCGCCGCCCTCTCGCTCGCCGACGTCCTCGGCCTCGGTCGCCTTGCGGCCGACGCCGCCCACGGCGTGACCGGCCTGGTCGAAGAGGTGCACATGGCCGTCCTCGACACGCCGGGACTGGCGCCCCTGGCTCAGGGGCTGACCGGCGGCGTGACGCGGCTCGTCTATCGCGGCGTCGGCGGCGCCTTCCGGCTGACCGGCAAGGGGCTCGGCGCCGGCGCCGCGCTCGTCGGCGCGGAGCCCGGAGACCGGGAGGTGTCGCGCGGGCGGGAGATCGCGCTTGCGGCGCTCAACGGCGTCGTCGGCGACCATCTGGCCGAGACCGGCAACCCGCTCGCGCTGCCGATGCGCTTCCGCAAGGACGGCCAGGCGCTCGCACTCGAACCGGGCGCGCTCGCCGCAGCTTTCCCCGGGGCGGGCGGCAAGCTCGTCGTGCTCGCGCACGGTCTGTGCATGAGCGACCTGCAATGGTTGCGCCAGAACCACGACCACGGCGCGGCGCTGGCGCGCGATCTGGGCTTCACGCCGGTCTATCTCTCGTACAATTCCGGCCTCCATATTTCCGTCAACGGCCGCGGCTTCGCCGAGGCGCTCGAGGCGCTGGTCGCGGCGTGGCCGGCGCCGGTCGACGAGCTGGCCATCGTCGGCCACAGCATGGGCGGGCTTGTCGCCCGCGCCGCCTGCCGCCACGCCGAGGCCGCGGGCCACGCCTGGCGCAATCGTCTGACAAAGATCATCTTTCTCGGCGCGCCGCACCACGGCGCGCCGCTCGAGCGGATCGGCAATTGGGTCGACGTGATCCTCGGCAAGCTGCCCTACGCCGCCGCCTTCGCCTGGCTCGGCAAGCTGCGCAGCGCCGGCGTGACGGATCTCCGCTACGGCCTGATCGCCGACGAGGACTGGCAGGGCCGCGACCGCTTCGTGCGCAACCCCGATCCGCGCCGCCCGGCGCCATTGCCGGAAGGCGTCGCCTGCTACGCGGTCGCGGCCACCACCGCTTCGTCGCCCGGCGACCTCAAGGACCGCCTGCTCGGCGACGGGCTCGTCCCGATCGCGAGCGCGCTCGGACGCCACGACGATTCCGCGCACGCCCTGAATTTCCCCGCCGACCGGCGATGGGTCGCCTGCGAGACCGGACATCTCGACCTGCTCAGCCGGCGCGACGTCTACTCGCGGATCGCGGAATGGCTCTCGGAGCCGCGCCCTCGGGCGTCCTGACGTCGCGCCGCCGAAGCGATTGGCGCGCGTTGTCGTCCGAGGCTACCATCGCCGGGGAATCATGAGTCTCCGCCGTCGATGAGCTTGAAGCCGACAATCAGACTTCCGCGTCCGCCGATCGCGATTCTCTTTTGGGCGGTTCTGGCGTCGGCGTCGGCCCAGACCGTCGCGCCGCCGTCCGGCGGGAGCGTCCCGGGGCCAACGGACCTGGCGGTCGCCACGCATTTGATCGCCCCGTTCGTCATGGAGGACGCATCCGGCCGGCTCTCCGGATTCAGCGTGGACCTCTGGCGCGCCATCGCCGCCGAGGCGGGCCTCGACAGCCATTTCAAGGTTTACGGCACGATGCGCGCGCTGCTCGAGGCGGTGCGGACCGGCGAAAATCCTGTCGGGGTCGCCGCCGTTTCGATCACCGCCGAGCGCGCGAAGACGGTCGATTTCTCCCAGCCGATCTATCGGTCGGGGATGCAGATCATGGTTCCCGCCGGGAGGCCCGGGCCGTTCGCTCTGATGCGTTCGCTTCTGTCGCCGCGGCTCCTCTACGCGATCGGGCTGATCCTGGTCGGGCTCGTCGCCATCGCGCATGTCGGCTGGCTGATTCACCGGCGGACCCGGTCGTCCGACTGGAAGGTCGCAAGCGAGTACTGGCCCGGAATCGCCCAGGCTTTCGCCTGGAGCGCCGACCGGGTGATCCTGTCGAGTTCGCAGGGAAAGCCCGGCGGCGCCGCGGGTTGGATCTTCAACTTCATCCTCGGGTCGGTCGGTCTCGCCGCCTTCGCCTCGATCACCGCGCTGGCGGCCAGTTCGTTCACCCTCGCGGTGCTCAGCACCGACGTCCGCAGCCCCAATGATCTCTCCGGCAAGCGGGTCGCGACGGTGCGCGGCTCGGCGGCGGCGACGACTCTCGATGACCTCAACGCGTCCGTCATGCTGTACCCGACCTTCGAGGCGGCGGCCGGCGCGCTCGCCAGGGCGTCGGAACAGCGGGACGCGAACGGTCCGGTCGCGCTCGTCTACGACGCTCCGATCGTCGCCTATTTCGTCAAGAACCAGGGCGAGGGCCGTTTCGCCCTGGTCGGCGGGCCGTTCCGGTCTGAGAATTACGGAATTGTCGTCCCGCCGGAATCGCCGCTGCGTCGGCCGGTGAACGCAGCGTTGCTGACGCTCACCGAGAACGGAGCCTATCAGCGGATCCGGGAAAAGTGGTTCGGCAGGGCGACGCGAAACGACTGAGTCGACCAGCCTCGGGGCGCGACGGCGCGATCAAGGCTTCGGCGGCAGGCTCGCCGCGAAGGCCAGCGCAGCCTCGATCAGCCGCGCCCGCGCCGCGTCCTCGCCATAGGCCGCGGGACCGGCGCGCACCCAGCCCGGCATAACCCGGCCGCGCGAGATCATCGGGACGACATCGGCCAGGGCCAGCGCCCAGGCGCTGTCGCCGAGCCGCGCGAGCATGCCGTCGCCGCGCGCGCCGAGGACGAGATGGCCGTTCAGAAGCCAGGCGAGGCCGCCGAACATCGCCTTCTCCGTCAAGCCGAGGCCCTCCGGCAGGTCGCCGCGGATCAGATCTTCCAGGCCTCGGTCGCGCGCCATTCAAACCTCCCGGGGGGCCTTAGCAATCCTCTCCTCGCTCCCGACACATGCCGCCGCCCTCGTCCTGAGCCTGTCGAAGGACGCTCCAGAGGGCGCTGACGTTGGAGCCCGCTGGACCATGCTTCGACACCTCAGCATGAGGTCGGCGCCCGTATGCCGCGCGCGTCGCCGGCTTGGCGGCCGAAGCGGGCGAGGCGAGTTGCAAGTCCGTTTGCTCGTCCGCCCGGCTCGCGTCACAATCCCGGTTGAGACGCCCGGTTGTCTCAGGGAGGCGAGCCTTGGACAAGATGCATTTCACCCGCATGGACGAGGGGACCGACGCCGACTTCCAGATCCTCAAGCAGGTCCACGAACAGACGCTGCGCAAACTGCCCGACCGCCTCCTGGCCATGCTTCAGGAACTGGCCAGCGACACCGCCTACAATATCACCCGCTACGACCATTGCCTGCAGACGGCGACGCGCGCGCTGCGCGACGGAAAGGACGAGGAATATGTCGCGGTCGCCTTGCTGCACGACGCCTGCGAATCGCTCGGCCCGTTCAACCACGGCGAGGTGATCGCTGCGATTCTGCGCCCATTCGTCTCCCGCGACAATTGGTGGATGCTGACCCAGCACGGTCTGTTTCAGACCTATTTCTACGGGCGCCATCTCGGGCTCGATCCCAATGCCCGCGACCAGTACAAATCCGATCCGGCCTATGAACGCACGGTCGAGTTCTGCGCCCGCTACGACGAGGTGTCGTTCGATCCGGCCTATTCGAACGAGCCGCTGTCTACCTTCGAGCCGATGGTGCGGCGCCTCCTCGCGAAGCCATGGACGCCGCCGTCCTGAGGGCCGGCGCGCTCGCTACGGAACAAAGCGAGCGGGCGCAGGGTTGGCGGGGCGTCCACGACAGTTCAGGAGGCCCCTCATGCCCGGAATTCACGAATCGCGCGTGCTCATCATTGCGACCGACGGCGTCGAACAGGCCGAATTGACCAGGCCGCGCGACGACCTGCGCAAGGCCGGCGCCAAGGTCGATGTCGCCACCCCGAGCGGCGAGGCCATCCGCGGCTGGAACATGAGCGACTGGGGCGACCGGATCGACGCGGATCTCAAGATCGCCGAGGTCAATTGCGACGACTATGCCGCGCTGGTCATCCCGGGCGGCGTGATTAACCCCGACAAGCTCAGGCTCGACGAGACCGCGATGGGCGTCGTCCAGTATTTCCTCGAGAGCGACAAGCTGGTCGCCGCCGTCTGCCACGGGCCGTGGCTGCTGGTGCAGGCTGACGCCTGCGACGGCCGGCGGATGACCTCCTACGCCTCGATCCGCATGGATGTGGAGAACGCCGGCGCCGACTGGGTCGACGAGGAGGTGGTGATGGATGGCCGCGTGATCACCAGCCGCAACCCCAACGACCTGCCGGCGTTCTCGGCCAAGATCGTCGAGGCGCTCGGCGCGGCCTCCTGACGCTTGCCTCCGCCGGGCTCGTCCCCGGAGGACGGGCCCGCGCTCTCCAGCGCGCAGGGCGGCAGGCCGATCCGGGGCGCGCCATAATTCGTGCGTCCTTTGCGCCGACGATGCCCGGCGGGGCATGGCGGCGGAGCGTCCATCATGAGCAAGGCTCGCAAGACGTTTGACGAAGACAAGTCGCAAAAGGCGGAGGACGCCGAACTTGACGAGGCGATCGAGGAATCGTTCCCCGCGAGCGACCCGCCCGCGATCACGCCGCATAGGCCAGCGAAGCCCGCCCGCGACGACCCGCCCAAGCCGAAAAAATAGCCCGGTCGCCTGGCGGCTCCCGTCGCGGATCAGTCCGCGAGCCGGACCATCGCCGCGAAGAACGCCGCGCGGAACCGCTCGGCGTCGACCGTCACCGCGACGTCCGTGTTCGGCAGGCGTCCCCATCGGCCGTCCCAGTCGACCACGGTCGCGCCGGTGGTGAGCCGCCCCGAGGTCTCGACGTCGACCGCGGCTCGGCGGGTCTCGACCAGCGTCGGATCGAGCGCAACCGCGACCGCGAGCGGATCGTGCATGACGAGGAAGCGCTGGCCGCTCTGGCGCTCGGTCCGCTCGAAGTAGAAGCGCGCCGAGTCGCGCAGGAACGTCATCAGCGCGCCCTCCCGCGGCCGATCGCCGATGCGCGCCGCGAGGGCGTCGAGATCGGCGCCGTCGATCGTGGTCCGGCGGGTGACGTCGAGGCCGATCGCGACCACCGGCGCCCCGCCCGGTCCGCCGAAGGCGCGGAAGGCGATGCGCGCGGCCTCCGGGTCGTGCCAGATGTTGAACTCGGCGCTCGGCGTCACGTTGCCGTGCTCGCGATAGGCGCCGCCCATGATGACGAAGCGTTTGATGAGCCGCGGCAGTTCCGGCTCGCGCATGACGGCGAGGGCGACGTTGGTCAGCGGCCCGGTGGCGACCAGGACGAGGCGGCCGGCCTGCGCGCGCGCGGCGGCGATGATCGCGTCGACCGCGTGGGCGGCATGGGCGGGCTCGGCCGGTTCGGGAAGGACGGCGTGGCCAAGGCCGGTCACGCCGTGGATCGCGCTCGCGTCGTTGGGGTCGGCGCCAAGCGGAACCGCGGCGCCGGGCGCCACCGGGACCTCGGCGCGTCCCGCGAGCGCCAGCACCGCGCGGGTGTTGCGCGTCGCTGCGGCCAGGCTGACGTTGCCCACGACGGTCGACACGCCGACGAGGCGCGCCTGCGGCGCCGCGCAGGCGTAGAGCAGGGCGAAGGCGTCGTCGATGCCGGTGTCGACGTCGAGGAAGAGACAATCCTGCTGCTGCGACATGGGCTCCTCGGCGGCTCGGACCGCGGGCCATCTTGCGCCGCCCAGTCCCCCGCCGTCAAAAGCGCCCGGCCGCGAGCGTCCCCGCCCCCACCCGGGCCGCGCTTGCGCGCGCCCGGGCGCAGGCTTGTGGGGGCGGGACAGGGTGGGGGGTCGCGCCGACCTATCGGCCTGACGTCATGAAGGACGCCGAGCGCGATCGCCGTCCGCCGCGATCCCGCCCGCTACCTCGCCTGCTGGATGCCCGAGAGGATCCACCGGCCGCCGGGGACTCGGACGAAGGTCCAGAGCTCCGTGGCGCTGACAGGCTCGGTCGGGCTGCCGTCGACGACGCGGCCGGAACGGTCGCGGGTGACGTCGATCATCGAGAAGCGCATCGCGAGGGTCGCGTATTCGCGGCCGGATTCGGCCCAAGCCTGGGCGAGATCGCCCTGAAGCAATCGCACGTCCCGCACTTCGTTGCGGACGCCGCGGCTAGTCTGATCCGCGAGCTGTTCGGCGAAGACGTCCAGCATCTCCGGCGTCACCATCGCGCTCAGCGCCTTGACGTCCTGTGCGGTCCAGGCGGCCTGGATATCCTGAAGCGACTGTTCGAATGTCTGGTAGTCGCTCGGAGCCAGGGCAAGCGGCGGTTGCGGCGCGCGGCCGGCCGAGCCCGCCGAACCGAAGCCGGCCGGTTGCGTGCGGGCGAACATGCCCGCGCCGACGCCGGCCAGGCTCGGCGAGGGACTGCGAAACAGGCGAATGAGCCAGCGCGCCGCAAACACGAGCAACGCGATTTGCAGCAGGAATCCGAGGAAGCCGCCGAAGCCCATCATACCGCCCCAGAGCCCGTGACCCAACAGCAGCCCGACGAGCCCGGCGCCGACGAGGCCGCCCATGAGTCCGGTCCCAAAGCCCGAGCGCGCTCCGAAACCACGGGCGGCCGACCCGGCGCCGTAGGCCGGCGACGCCGCATTGGGGGTGATGCTCCGCTGCATCGGCTGCGCGCCCAAAGGGGCGGTGCTGGTCGACGGGGGCGCCGACCATGTCATGCCGCCGCGGCTGCCAAAGGATTTGCCGAAGCCTGCGCGCGCGTCGGCGATCCCGGGCGCGAGCGCCAGGCCCAACGAAGTTATCGCCGCGAACAACAAAGACGCGCGGCGCATCCGTCCTCTGTCCTGCATCAACATGCGCAGGATATGGGGAGCCGGGGGCGCGGCGGACAGGGGGACCGATGCCGGCCCGTTCGACAATCGTCGCGATCCGGACCGTCAGTTCCGCCTGGCGACCCGCGGCGCGGAGCGAAAGAGCGTCTCGACCGAAGACGTCCTAAGGAAAGGGATGCGCGACGGCGCGGGCTTCGTCACAATGGCCGGCCGGAAGGGAGGGCGCATGATCGCCGACTGGGACGACGCCTACGCCAACGCGCCGCATATCGCCGACGCCGACATGTTTCCGCCGCTCTGGGCGGCGCGCGCCGCCGAGTTCGCCTCCGACCGTCGCAATGCGCGACGGGCGCAGTTCGACGTCGCCTATGGCGAGGGCGAGCGGCATCGCCTCGACCTGTTTCTGCCCGACGGGGCGGCGAAGGGGCTCGTCGTGTTCGTCCACGGCGGCTACTGGATGCGGTTCGACAAGTCGCTCTGGTCGCATCTGGCGGAAGGCCCGATGCGGCGCGGCTGGGCGGTCGCCCTGCCGAGCTACACGCTCGCGCCGGCCGTGCGCATCCGCGAGATCGGCGGCGAGATCGCGGCGGCGGTGACGAGCGCCGCCGCCCGCGTCGACGGGCCGATCACGCTCGCCGGCCATTCGGCTGGCGGCCACCTCGTCGCCCGCATGGCCTGCCTCGACAGTCCGCTGCCCGCCTTCGTCCGCCGCCGGCTCGCCCGGGTGGCGCCGATCAGCGGCCTGTTCGACCTCAGGCCGCTGATGAAGACCAAGATGAACGAGACGCTCGGGCTCGACGAGGCCGAGGCCCTCGCCGAGAGCCCGGCGCTGCTCCGCCCGCTGCCGGGACTATCGCTCACCGCCTGGGTCGGCGCCGACGAGCGCCCGGAGTTCGTGCGCCAGAGCGAGCTCATCGCCAACATCTGGACCGGCCTCGGCGCCGCGACGCGCTGCCATCGCGAGGAGGGCCGGCACCATTATGACGTGATCGCCGACCTGTCCGATCTGGATTCGCCGATGAGCGCGGCGCTCGCGCCCTGAACGGGCTCCGGCGCGAGGAAGCCGCGCCGCGCCTTGTTGAGCCAGCGCATCCCGAGCAGGACGGACACGATCGCGAGGCCGGTGGCGAGCCCGATCCAGATGCCGACGCCGGCGAGCGGCGTCGCGAACCCGAGCGCCGCCCCGACCGGCGCGCCGATTCCCCAGTAGCCGACGATCGCGATGATCAGCGGCAAGCGCGAATCGTGCAGGCCGCGCAGCATGTTGGCGAGCGTCGCCTGGCTCGCGTCGAACACCTGGAAGATCGCCGCCACGCGCAGCAGGGCGATCGCGATCGCGACCGTCGCCGCGTTCTCGGGCGCATCGATCGGCAGGAACCAGGAGATCAGGAAGCGCGGGGCGGCGATCATCGCCGCCGCCGACAGGACGGCGAAAGCGAGCGTCACGCCGAAGGCGGCGATCCCGGCGCGGACGATCGAGGCCCGGTCGCGGGCGCCGAACGCCCGGCCGATCCGGACGGTCGCGGCCTGGCCGAGGCCGAGCGGCACCATGAAGGCGAGCGAGGCGATCTGCAGCGCGATCGTGTGGGCGCCGAGCGTCGCCGGCCCGATGAGCCCCATGAGCAGGGTGGCGGCGGCGAACACGCCGACCTCGGCGGCGATCGTCCCGCCGATCGGCAGTCCGAGCCGCCACAGCGCGGCCATCTCGCTCCGGTCGGTCCGCCAGGGCAGGGGGAAGAGCCTGAGCCGGCGCATGCGCGGATCGACGAACGAGAACAGGACGAGCAGGCCGAGCATCAGGGTCTGCGACAGCGTGGTGGCGAGGCCCGAGCCGATGATCCCGAGCGCGGGCGCCCCGAGCTTGCCGAAGATCAGCGCGTAATTGGCGAGAGCGTTGAAGGCGACCGCGATGAGGCCGGCGAGCAGCGGCGCGCGCGGCCGCTCGAACGCCGCGAACACCGAGCGCCCGGCGAAGAACATCAGGCTCGGCGCCAGCCCCCACTGGAACGCCCACATGTAGCGCCCGGCCTCGCGCGCGAGTTCCGGCGGCTCGCCGATCGCGGTCAGGATCGCCGTGGTCTGAGACAGCGGGATCCAGGTGACGACGGCGATCAGCAGGGCCGAGAGCAGCGCCTGATGGGTGGAACGGCGCACGCCGTCGATCGGATCGCCGGCGCCGAGCTTGGCCGCGGCGATCGGCGAGACGGCCGCGACCACGCCGATGCCGAGCAGAAATGCCGGCTGGTACAGGTTGAAGCCGAGCGCGGCCGCCGCCAGCGCCTCCGGCGAGAGGCGTCCGAGCATCACATAGTCGGTCGTCGTCATGAGCGTGACGGCGAGATTGGCGAGGATCAGCGGCCCGGCGAGCGCGAGCGTCGCCCCGACCTCGCGCGCGAGCAGGCGACGGACGGCGGACGGGGGGTCCGATCGGGGCGGGGCGGACATAAGGGGATCCAGGGGACGGAGAAGCCGGCCCGGATAGCCGAGCGCGGCCCGCAGGGCAATGCCGGATGCGGAAACGACGGGCGGATCGAAGCTCACACTTGACGCGCGGCGCGGCGGCGGCGATGCGCGCTATCGACCCTGAGCCGCTGTTCCCAGCGCCCGTAACGCGCGCTGTACCTCGGAAAACCGCCATCAGTCGGATGGCCGGAAGGCGCGGGAGCGGAGCTCCGGGGGAGACTTACGAAAGGACCCGCATCGGCGCGAGGCTTGCTTTGAGACGGGAGAAATCCCGGTCATGCGTCACCAACGCGTCCGCGCTGATCGCGAGCGCGCTCGCGGCCTGCACTGCGTCGGGAAGCTTTAGCCGATACACGGCGCGCAATCCTGCCGCACGAACTGCGATGCTATAATCAAGGTCAACAACCCGCCAGGTATTAAAGACCTCAGTGTATCGCAAGGCTAATTCGGATCGAACGGCGGCGCCCCAATCTCGGTTTCCCGCAGCGCCCGTCGGCGCCCCGGCCTGTTCGACTCCGGTCATGACTTCGGCGATGGTGATTGTCGTGATCGCCAGTTGGAACGCTCCTGCCTCATGGGCCTGGAAAAGCGGCCTGAACCGATCAGCGAAATGAGGATGACCTTCGAGCACGTAGATGATCGGGGCGGTGTCGACCAAAATCAATGCGTTATCGGGTAGGCCGTCAAGGTTCAGCGGGTCCATTCGTCGCGTATCCCGCGGAGCGTCTTCGCGCTGTCTTCCCCCCACAGGCCAGCTCCGGATCCGCTAAGCGAAAGAAGCGAGCGCTGCCTGGGCTTCTTGTCATCATGGATCGCCTCATAGGCGGCAATTGGAACGATGGCCGCAATCGGCCGGCCATGCCTGCTGATAATTGTGGACTCGCCGCGCTCAGCGAGATCGAGGAGCGCAGGGAGCGTGTTGCGCGCTTCCTCCGCCCCTTTCGCCTTCGCGTCGTCAATCTTGCTCATTCCGACACCGTACGGGTCCGTACGGCCCAAATCAACGGGCCATTGCGGCTACACGCGGGCGAGCAGCAGCCGGTAGCCTTCGCGGATGCGCCAGGCCCTGAGCCGCAAGAGCGCGACATAGGCGAGCGCCCGCTCCCGCGGAGAGCGGAGGTTGTCGTTCCGCATGACCGAGACGAGGCCGGTCGCCGGCGACAGGAAGAGGCCGGTGGTGTGGACGAACCAGCGCAGACGCCCGCCCGGCTGCTCGGTTCTCAGCAGGAACATTTCGCGCGAGACGCGACGCCATTTGCGCAGGAGGTCGTCCCAGTCGTGGCGAGCCGGGTGCAGCACGACGGAATCGGGCGCGTAGGCCAGCCGGTAGCCCTTGCCGATCGCGCGCCAGCCCCAGTCGACGTCCTCGGCGACCTGCTGGCGGAACGGCCCGACGGCCTCGAACACGTCGCGCCGCACGAACATGTTGGCGGTCACGCAATAGTTCTGGCGCAGCACGTAGCGGCGCGCCTCGAAGCCGAAGGCGAGCTCGAAGGCCTCGACCGCGGTGGCGCGGTCGCGGTCCTCGACCACCACCACGACCTCGCCGCCCGCGAAGTCGGCCCCCGCGAGCGCCGCGACCCCCCGCTCGAGCCAGGCGGGCTCGGGCCGGCAGTCCGAATCGATGAAGGCGAGCACTTCGCCGCGCGCCGCCGCGACCCCGGCGTTGCGGGCTTCCCCCGCGCCCTGCTTCGGCGCCGGCACGGCGCGGGCGCGGGCGCCGCAGACCTCGGCGACCGCGGCCAGGCCGCAGGCAGAGTTGTTGTCGGCCACCACGATCTCGAAACGCTCGCGCGGCAGGGTCTGGCGATCGAGCAGATCGAGGCAGCGCTTCAGATTGTCGAGGTCGTTGTAATGGGGAATGATCACCGAGACGGCGGGGGTCGGCCCGGGGGCATGATCGGAAGGACCCGTCACTCAACGCTCCGCTTGCGCGAGCCGCCGCTGCGGCCGCGCGCGGTCATATCGGCGCGAAACGCGCCAAGTCAACGCGCCGGCGACGGCGTCATCGGCCGGCGAGCCGGTCGGCGAACAGCGCGATCGTCTTGGCGTAGATCGGCGCGGCGTTCCATTCGAGGATCGCCGGGAAGTTCGGCTGGCCCTCGTTCCACGGCTCGCCGCGCTTCCAGCCGTGCGCGGCGAGGAAGGCGGCGGTCGAGGCGAGCGCGTCGCCGGAATTGTGGATGATGTCCGGCGTCCCGGCGCCGTCGGGCGTGGTCGCGTACATCATCACCGCCGAGGGCATGAGCTGGGTCTGGCCGATCTCGCCCGCCCAGGCGCCGCGCAGCGCCTTGGGATTGGGCCAGACGCCCTTCTCGACGAGGGTCAGCGCGTCGATCAGCTCGGCGCGAAAGCGGTCGGCGCGGCGACAGTCCCAGGCGAGCGTCGCCAGCGCCGCGAAGGTCGGATAGGCGCCGTTGTCGCCGCCGAAGCTGGTCTCGAGCCCCCAGATCGCGACCAGGATCGCGCCGGGCACGCCGAAACGCTGCTCGATCGCCTGGAGCGTCGCGGCGTTCTTCGCCATCAGGGACTTGCCGCGCGCGACGATGCCGGGGGTCACGTGCGCCGCGGAAAAACTCTCGAAATTGGAGCCAAGCCGCACTACGCCGCGATCGTGCGCGCCGACCGACGAATCGTAGCTGGTCCCGCCGAGCGCGGCCTCGAACGAGGCGGCCGAGACGCCGTCGCGCGCCGCCACGCCCTTGAAGGCGGCGAGCCACTGGCTGAAGCCTTCCGGCCCGTGGCCGCAATCTTCGCCCGCGCGCGCCGGCGCGCCGAGGGCGAGCGCCGCCAGCGCCGCCGCGGCGAAAAGTCCTCGAAACCGTCCCTGCATCCCGGAAGCCCCCGACTCGCCCGCCTCGTCCCGGCGCGCAGCGCGCCGACCCTAGCAAAACCGAGCCGAACGACAAACCGGCCGGCCCCCGCGCGCCGCTCCGAACCCGCCAGGGCAATCGCTTGAAGCTCCGGCGCGGCGCCTCCTCCCCCCTTGCGGGGGAGGATTGAGGAGGGGGGTCGCGCCGGCCTCGCCGTTTGGCGTTAGAAAGCGCGAAATTGAAGGGTCAGCGAGACCCCCCACCCTGTCCCGCCCCCACAAGGGGGCGGGGACGCTCACCGCCGGCGCGCAAGTTGCTTAAAGCGATTGCCCTGCCGAACCCGCGGCGCGTTTGACTTTGCCCGAACGCCGGCCGCATAAATGAAGCGTTAACGACTGTCGCCGCGGGGTCGGCGTGGCCGGAGGCGGACATGACGCGACACGCGACTCTGGTTGCGCTGCTGCTGCTGGCGTCGGGCGCGGGGGGCCCGGCCAAGGCCGACGGGCCGGGAATCGTCTGGTCGGTCTACAATCCGTTCCGCTTCTACAAGAGCGACCGTCAGTTCGAGCGCCATCGGGCGCAATTCGCCCGGCTCGCCGCCGAAGCGGGGGCGACGCCGCCGGCTTTCGTGCAAGCGACCGAGAACGCGCTCAACGCGCGCAACTGCGCCGACCCGTCGACGCCGGACCGGTGCCGGGCGACCTGGAGCGGGCGGAATTTCGAGACCGATCGGCTCGGCTGGGCGCACGACAGCGTCGGCGAGGGCGAGACCTGCTACCTCGGCTTCGCGCAGGCGCAGGGAAAGCCCTTCCGCTACGCCCGCGCCTGTCGGCGCGCCAGCGGACCGCACGAGTCCCGCGACGAGGACTACGTCAAACCCGCCGTCCACGCGATCGAGGCGCGCCTCGCGCCGCCGCTGGCCGCGGCCCACGCCGGCGAATGCGCATGGACCCTGACGCCCGCCTCGGGCGCGGCCGAGACCGAGCGCGCCCCCTGCGCCCAATCCGTCTTCATCCACGACGTGCCCTACCATCCGGGCGAGGCGGGCGACGGCGGCGTGCTCGTCGTGCGCGACGCGGGCGGACAGGAGCTTGCGCGCGAGACCGTCGTCGTCAAGGACACGCTCATCCTCGGGCTCGGCGATTCCTTCGGCTCGGGCGAGGGCAACCCCGACGTCCCGATCCGCTTCGCCGCCCCGCCGACCAACATCACCTATGGCGATTCGTTCGATCCGAGCCGGCCGGCGCTCGGCGGCTGGCCGTTGCGCTGGACCGCGAGCGGCGTCGCGGCGCCGGCGCCGAATGACGGCTTCGCCAGCCAGGCCGACGCCGAGGCCTATTACGCCGCCCGGGCCGGCTGGACGAGCCCCGACTGCCACCGCTCGCAATATTCCCATCAGTTCCGGGCCGCGCTCGAACTCGCCCTCGAGGATCCGCATCGCGCCGTCACGCTGATCCACCTCGCCTGCTCCGGCGCGGACGCGCTCGAAGGCGTGTTCGGACCGATGAAGGCGCGCGAGCTTCTGACCGCGCCAGACGGCGCGGTGCCCTCGCAGCTCCAGGCGGCGCTGAACCTTCTCTGCGACGAACCGCTGACGATCGAGAAGGACTATGTCCTGCCGAAGCCGAAGACATGGGGCGAGAAGACGATCGTGTCGTCCGACGCCGTGGCGCTGAAGCGCTGCGCCCATCTCAAGCGCGCGCCCGATCTGGTGTTCCTGTCGCTCGGCGGCAACGACGTCGGCTTCGCGCCGATGGTCGCGTCGGGGATCCTGAAGTCCGCCGGCGACGCGGCCCCCGTCGCCCAGATCTCCGAATGGCTCGGCGGCGGCAAATTCATGTTCGCGCCGGTGCGCGCCTATCTGACGATGGTGCGCGAGCGGCTTCAGATCGCGGCGGGCGCGATCGAGACGCTGCTCGACGTCGACGCCGCGCAGGTGGTTCAGACCGATTACGAGAACCTCGCCGTCGACGAGAACGGCCGGCGCTGCTCCGGGACCGCCGGCCTCGACGGGGTGAGCCGGTTCCGCTTCCAGCCGCAGGCCCTGCAGAAGGTCGTCGACTACGTGCTCGGCGTTCCGAGCCACCATCACCAGATCGGCTTCTTCGACGTGCTGCGCTGCACGACCCGGCCCGACTGGACATGCGGGCCGGGCTGGGACAACCCGACGCGGTTCCAGTTCGTCGACACCCAGAAGCCGTTCGCCGGACGGGGCGTCTGCGCTTTCGCCGATTCCGCGGAGCGGACCGAGGGGCGGATGCCGCGCGCCGACGCCGCCGGCGACGGCTTCGTCCCGACCTCGCCCGCCGACTTCCTGCCCTATGCGCCGCGCCGGCGGTTGTTCGTCACGATGAACGATTCCTACCTGAAGGCGAACACCCAGATCGACTGCCCGTTCGGCTTTTCCTGCGCCTCCGGCCTGACCGTGCTGCCGCCGATCGCCGACCGCCTGCAGCTCGTGATGGCCTCGCTCTACGGCGGCGCCTTCCATCGCACCGCCGAAGGCCACGCCGCGGTCGCCGACGCGATGATGAACCAGTTCCTGCGCGCCTGGCTGAAGACGCACTGACTCGCGCGAACGCCGCCGCTAGCGTCGCAGCCTGCGCCCGGCTATCCACAAGAGTGTGCGGAGGGTTCTGCAAAATCACTGAGGGTGAGAGGCGGGTGAGCCAAGACGGGCGGCGCCAGACCCGCGTCTGGCCCGCCGGGCGCTCAGGCGGTGATCCGCTCCTCGTTCGGCGAAGGCTCGCGAAGCACGTAGCCGCGGCCCCAGACCGTCTCGATGTAGTTGCGGCCGCCGGAGGCTACCGCCAGCTTCTTGCGCAGCTTGCAGATGAAGACGTCGATGATCTTGAGCTCCGGCTCGTCCATCCCGCCGTAGAGGTGGTTGAGGAACATCTCTTTCGTCAGCGTGGTGCCCTTGCGGAGCGAAAGCAGCTCCAGCATCTGGTATTCCTTGCCGGTCAGATGCACCCGGGCGCCGTCGACGTCGACGGTCTTCTGGTCGAGATTGACGGTCAGATCGCCGGTGATGATCACCGACTGGGCGTGGCCCTTCGAGCGGCGGACGATGGCGTGGATGCGCGCGATCAGTTCGTCCTTGTGGAAGGGTTTGGTCAGGTAGTCGTCGGCGCCGTGGCCGAGGCCTTTGACCTTGTCCTCGATCCCCGCCATGCCCGACAGGATCAGGATCGGCGTCTTGATCTTGGTCACCCTCAGCGAGCGCAGCACTTCATAGCCGGACATGTCGGGCAGGTTGAGGTCGAGCAGGATGATGTCGTAGTCGTACAGCTTGCCGAGATCGATCCCCTCCTCGCCGAGGTCGGTCGCGTAGACGTTGAAGTTTTCCGACTTCAACATGAGTTCGATGCTCTGCGCGGTCGCCGCGTCGTCCTCGATCAATAAAACGCGCATGTTAGGCTCCCCGCCTCGCCTTCTTGCTGTTTGACCGCGGTTCCGTACGTCGCTTTACGCCCAGCCCTCGGGGGCGCGCAGGCGGACCTGCAGCCCAGACTGATTCGAAACGAAGAGTGACCGCCATTGGTTAACAAAACATGATTCCTTCCTTCAACCCCCTAACCAATATCCCTAACGTTTGGATAAGCCTCTGTCATAACGAATGAATTTCATTTTCACTTTTTAATGTTTCACTTCAGCTTATGGCCCCAAGCGATTCATGCGACTCGGAATTCACCAAGCTCCGGCCGGAGCTTCGGACAGCCGTCGGACGAGGAATTTATTTCGCGTGCGCGTGCGCCAGGTCCGGATTGTTAACGAAGCGCGTAAACGAAACGCTAACGCGCCGCGCTTGCGCCAGGCGGACGCCTCTGGCGAACGAACAGGTAAGGAAAGCGAAACCTTCCGGCGCCAAGATCGCTCTGTCTCGTGGTCGTGAATGAGAGTTCGACGTCGGAACGAGAGGCTGGTGCAGGGAGCGAGCGGGAATGAAGTCGCGGGACACGCTGATCCGTCTCAAGCGCTTTCAGCTCGAAGAGAGGCGGCGCAGGGTCCGCCAGATCGAACAGATGATCGCCGAGTTCGGGCGCATGTCGGGGGAGCTCGATCGCGAGATCGCCAACGAGGAGAAGCGCGCCGGCATCGCCGATCCCCGCCATTTCGCCTATCCGACCTACGCCCGGGCCGCCTCCGCGCGGCGCGACAACCTGAAGAGCTCGATCGCCGAGCTGGCGGGGCAGCTCGACGACGCCAAGGCGGCGCAGGACGCGGCGCAGGCCGACCTCGTCAAGGCGGAGGCGCTGGAAAGCCGGGACAAGAGCGGCGATCGCCCGGCCGACGTCGCCGCGCGCGCCTGAGCTTCGAGACCGCGCCGCTCATACCGACGTCGCGTTGCGGCGAAGGCGGCGATGATCTATGGAACTGCGGCGTTGCGGAGCTGGCCGCATCGCCGATCCGCGGCCCATAAGCGCAGACGGGCTAGGCAGCCGTTCCAGGTTGGTGACGGGGGATGACATGTTGATTGGAGTGCCCGCCGAGAAGGACCCGGCGGAGACCCGCGTCGCGGCCACCCCGGAAACCGTCAAGAAGTTCATCGGCCTCGGCGCCGAAGTGGCGGTCGAGCACGGCGCCGGCGTCAAGGCGGGCGTCCCGGACGCCGACTATCAGGCCGCCGGCGCGCGCCTCGTGTCCGAGGGGGAGGCCCTCGGCGCGGACGTCGTGCTCAAGGTGCGCAGACCTCAGGCGAACGAGATCGCCGCGCTCAAGTCCGGCGCGCTCGTGATCGCCGCGATGGACCCCTACGGCGCGACCGACGCGATCCAGGCGCTGGCCGGGTCCGGCGCCTCCGCCTTCGCGATGGAGCTGATGCCGCGCATCACCCGCGCTCAGGTGATGGACATTCTCTCCAGCCAGGCCAATCTCGCGGGCTATCGCGCGGTGGTCGACGCCGCGGCGGAATACGGCCGCGCGTTTCCGATGATGATGACGCCTGCGGGCACCGTCCCGGCGGCCAAGTCGTTCATCATGGGCGTCGGCGTCGCCGGACTTCAGGCGATCGCGACGGCGCGCCGCCTCGGCGCGATCGTGACCGCGACCGACGTCCGTCCGGCCACCAAGGAGCAGGTCGAATCGCTCGGGGCCAAGTTCGTCGCCGTCGAGGACGAGGAGTTCAAGCAGGCCGAGACCGCCGGCGGCTACGCCAAGGAGATGTCGGACGCCTACAAGGCCAAGCAGGCGGCGCTGATCGCGACCCACATCGCCAAGCAGGACATCGTCGTCACCACCGCGCTGATCCCCGGCCGCCCGGCCCCCCGCCTCGTCACCGCGGCGATGGTCGCCTCGATGCGCCCGGGATCGGTGCTGGTCGACCTTGCGGTCGAGCGCGGCGGCAACGTCGAGGGCGCCCGCGCGGGCGAGATCGTGACGACCGCGAACGGCGTCAAGATCGTCGGCTCGTCCAGCGTCATCCGCCTCGGCGCGACCGCCTCGGCGCTCTACGCCCGCAACCTGTTCGCCTTCGTCGAGACCCTGATCGACAAGCCGAACAAGGCGCTCGCGGTCAACTGGGACGACGAACTGGTCAAGGCCACCTGCCTCACCCGGGGCGGCGCGGTCGTCCACCCCAACTTCCTGCCCAAGTAGGCGCGCCCCGCCGCAGCCCCTGAATACCGGAGAGCCGGATGGACAATCTCGACGCCGCCATCGCCAAACTCAGAGCCGCCACCGACGCCGCGCAGCAGGCGGCGCAATCGGCGCACGCCTATGGCGACCAGCTCGCCGCCGCCGGCCACGCCGCCTCGGGCGGCGCGATCGACCCGTTCGTCTTCCGCCTGGCGATCTTCGCGCTGGCGGTGTTCGTCGGCTATTACGTGGTCTGGTCGGTGACGCCGGCGCTGCACACGCCGCTGATGTCGGTCACCAACGCGATCTCGTCGGTCATCGTGGTCGGCGCCCTGCTTTCGGTCGGCGTCGCCGGCGTCGACAGCGGTTCGAATTTCGCCAAGTTCGTCGGCTTCCTCGCCCTCATCCTCGCGTCCGTCAACATCTTCGGCGGGTTCCTCGTCACCGAGCGGATGCTCGCGATGTACAAGAAGAAGGGCTGACGCCCCATGAACGCCAACTTCGCCGCCATCCTCTACCTCGTCGCCGGCATCCTGTTCATTCTGGCGCTGCGCGGCCTGTCCTCGCCCGCGACCTCCCGCCAGGGCAACCGCTACGGCATGATCGGCATGGGCCTCGCGGTCCTGACCACGCTGGCGCTCAAGCCGCCGGCCAGCTTCCTCTCCTGGGTTCTCGTGCTGCTCGGCTTCGGCATCGGCGGCGGCATCGGCGCCTGGCGCGCCCGCACCGTGCAGATGACCGCGATGCCGCAGCTGGTGGCGATGTTCCACTCGCTGGTCGGCCTCGCCGCGGTGCTGGTCGCCGCCGGCGCGCTCTACGCGCCCGAGGCCTTCGGCATCTCGGAGGGCGCCGGCATCCATCCCGCGAGCATCATCGAGATGTCGCTCGGCCTCGCCATCGGCGCGATCACCTTCACCGGCTCGATCATCGCCTTCCTCAAGCTCGACGGGCGCATGTCGGGCGCGCCGATCATGCTGCCGCAGCGCCACGCCATCAACATCGGCCTCGCCGTGCTGCTGGTGTTCTCCATCGTGCTGTTCTACGCCAGCCAGTCGGCGGCGTGGTTCTGGCTGATCGCGCTGGTTTCGCTCGCGCTCGGCGTGCTGCTGATCATCCCGATCGGCGGCGCCGACATGCCGGTCGTGATCTCGATGCTCAACTCCTATTCCGGCTGGGCGGCGGCGGGCATCGGCTTCACCCTCGGCAACCTGGCGCTGATCATCACCGGCGCGCTGGTCGGCTCCTCGGGCGCGATCCTGAGCTACATCATGTGCAA
>CAMFKX010000021.1 GCA_945957375.1 uncultured Roseiarcus sp. | reverse complement strand
AGCGCCATCTTGGCACCTCAGATGCCGTAAGGGCGCCGTCCACCACATCAAAGGACGCTCCAGATGGGCGACGGTCGAGACGGCTGGATCATCCTTCGACAAGCTTAGGATGAGGTCTGCGCTCTTGCGGGCCGATCAGGTCGTGGGACTCCAGCGCCGGATCGTTTTCTACGCGCTCGTATTGCGGTGAAGCGGGAACGCTGTGCATCGCCTGTGCGTTCATCGGCTTTGGAGGGGTCGCCCGATGCATCAGGTCAAGGTTCGCTCGTACACGCCCAATCTGGCTCCGCGCCGCACCAAACTCGAGTCGCCCGGCTGGGCGGGCGAGCGGCAGCCGCGCAAGGACGGCGCGATGGAGCAGGCGTGGCATTGCCTGCCGTTCTCGGAAGCCGCGCGCTACGGCATCGAGCTGTTCTATCCCTATCCCAATACGCTGGCGGTCGGGACGCGCGGCGGCCGGGTTCACCTGGCCGGCGATTTCGGCCCGCCGCCCGAGCAGCATGGCGGCGAATGGCCGCCGTTCCGGCCGTTCGGCGACCTCTACTACACCTTCCAGCTTTCGCTCGACCTCAAGGTCGAGGAAGGCTTCGCCATACGCACCGAGCCGCATCCGCGCTTCTATACCGACCCCACCCACACGACCCCCGTGGCGATTCCGGCGCTCATCCGGCGCTGGTGGCCGATGACCTACTTTCTGGTGTTCAAGGCGCCTCCGGAGGGCGGCGTCCACATTTTCCGCCCCGGCGAGCCGTTCGTTCAGATTCTCGTGGTGCCGGAGGAGGCCGAATTCGAACTCGTCGCCATGGGCGAGGACGAAGCTGCGGAACGGGCGCTCCAGTCCGAGCGGATTTATGAGAGCCGCGGCCGACTGGCGGCGGACAGCACCTGGACCTCGGCGACCGACACCGTGTTCGACGGCACCTACCGCCACATGCTGAGCGCCGCCGCCGGAAGGGCCAAGCGGGAGCGCTGACCGTCCCGGTCAGGCCCGCCGCCGCCGGTCAATAACCTTCGTAGTAATGATGGTGGTGATGGTGGTGATGATGATGGGGATGCCAACGCCACCGATACCACCCTTGCTGCTGGTAGCGATGGTGGTGATGGTGGTGGTGGTGATAATAGCGGTCGCCGTAGGCAGGCACCGGAACGGGTATCGGGATAACCGCCTGAGCCAGGCGAACCGGGCTTTCCTGCTGGGCGCGCAAAATCTCCGCGGCGCCGGGAATCGGGTCGAGGAGTTCGGCGTAAGACTGAGCGGGCCCGGGCTGAACCGGAGCCTCGGCGATCGCCGCGGCTTTCGCTCCGCCGCCAAGCGCCAGCGCAGAAGCCGCGCCGACCAATCCGCAAATCGTCTTGTCCACTTTCGCTCTCCTTGCGTGAGTGAGAGGCAAGTGAACACGTAGAACCGAAAAAGGTTCCTGGCCCGACGGTCCGTCCGAGCCGGCGCCGTCGGTGCGATGTTCGGGAGGCGGCCGTCGCCTGCGGTCCTCAGAGGCGGCCCGCCGTCTTCCCGCCGTGGAAAGCGCAGTCCCGAATTGCGAAGCAATTTGCAAACGCCTTGCAATCCGGGGCTTTCGCAGGGCGAAGGCCGGAACCGTGGAATTCGACGACGTACCTCGCGATTTCAATGATTTGACGCCGACCACCGGGGATTGCGCGACGCTGGCACGAGACGTGTTCCCTACGAACCGACGGTTTGATCGGCATTTTGGAGACGGGGACAGGACAATGATCAACAAGACTCTCGGCCTTGCGATGGCGGTGATGATGAGCGGCTTCCTGGCGAACGTTTCGGTCGCCCACGCCGGCACCGACTGCGGCAACGGCAACGATTTTCAGAACCCGGGCAACGCCAACCCGAGCTGCGGCAACGACAACACCGGAAGCATCGACTCCGGAACCGCGTCGTCCGAGGCTCCCCTGCCGAATCTCGGCGCGGGACCGCTGAGCGTGCTGGCGATCGGCGGCGGGCTGTTCTTCGCCTACCGCCGGCGGGCCCAGCTCGCTTGAGCGCGAAGCAGCCAATCACACGTTCTTGAACGCGACTGGCGATGCCGCGGCTCCCGGCCTTCCAGGGGCCGCAGGCGCGTCGCGCGTTTCGCGGGGCGGGACCGTCGTCTCGTCCAGCCGCGAAAGGCGATCCAAAAAACGCCGCCGCCGCGGCGTTCCGCCGGTCGGGCATGCGCGCGGCCATCCTCATGTCACGGCGCTGACCGTTCGCGCCGCCTCGCGCTGCGGACATAGTCCGCGAGCCCTTCCGCCAGCTTGTCGTAGAGCAGCCGGACCCGCCGGTTCGGCTTGCGGTCGCGGTGCATCGCGAGCCAGATCTCCAGCGCGAAGCTGCGCGTCCGGAACGATCGGGACGAGGTCCTTCGATCGTCGCGCGACGCCTTCCTGACAGCCGCCGACGCCGACGCCTGCGCGTAGCGCCGCGAGCTGCACCAGATCGTTGTCGCAGCGAAAGGCGCAATCCTCGCGGGTGAGGGCGGCGGCGACGCCGCCGGCCGCGCGAAACGCCCGATCGTCGCGGTCGAAGCCGATCAGGCGATGGGCGCGCAATTCGTCGAGCGAGCGCGGCTCGCCGAAACGTCGGCAATAGTCGCGATGGGCGTAGAGGCCGATGCGCGTCACGCCGATCCGCTTCGCGACGAGGCCGCTCTGCGTCGGCCGGACCATGCGGACCGCGATGTCGGCTTCGCCGCGCGCGAGGTCCTCGTTGCGATTGGTGACGGCGAGCTCGAGGGCGACGCCCGGATGCTCGGCGCGGAAGGCGGCGAAGATCGGCGGCAGCACCTCGGCTCCCATCACCTCGCTGGCGGTGACCCGCACGACGCCGCGCTCCTCGTCGCCCTCGGACGCCGCCGAGCGCAGGAGCGCGGCCGCCGCGGCCGACATCGCGTCTCCGTAGGGAACGAGGGCCTGCGCGGCGGCCGTCGCGACGAGGCCGCGCGGCGAGCGGATGAACAGCGAGACCCCGAGCGCGGCTTCGAGCGAGTCGATGTGGCGGCCGACGGTCGGCTGGGCGAGCTTCAGCCGGCGCGCGGCGCCCGACAGCGAGCCGTCGCGCATCACGGCGAAGAAGGTGCGCAGCGCATCCCAGGACGGATCGAGATCAGCCATACGGAAATGAATAGCCGGATGACGGAAATATGCAATTTTCTTGATCTCGCGCGCGGCCTAGCTTCGTGAGGCCCCGACGCTTCCGCGGGGCTTCGACAAGGCGGCGCCCATGACCCACGCAATGACCATCGACCTTCCCCGTTCCGAGCCCGCCGGGGTCGCCGGCGGCGCCGTACGCGGACTCCTGAGGCTCGAGGGGCTGGCCGCGGCCGCCGGCGCGGTCGCGCTCTACGCCCACGAAGGGTCTTCGTGGCGCCTGTTCGCGCTCCTGTTCCTCGTTCCCGATCTCGCGATGCTGGGCTATCTCGCCGGGCCGAAAGTGGGCGCCGCCGTCTACAACGCGCTCCACATCTATGTCGGGCCGGCCCTGCTCGCGGCTTGCGGGCTCGGTCTGGCCAGCGAGACGGCGGTCTCGATCGCGCTCGTCTGGGCGGCGCATATCGGCTTCGATCGCGCGCTCGGCTATGGGCTGAAATATCCGACCGCGTTCGGCGACACCCATCTCGGCCGCGTCGGCCGCAACGGCCGGTGACGCCATGCGCGTTCACGCCATCGAGACCGGCCGGGTGCAGGTCAAGCGAAGCCAGCTCGTCGGCCGCGGCCATGGGTTCGCCCGGCGCCTCGCGCCGCTGCTGGATGCGGAATGGTCGGACTGGCTTCCCACCTACGCCTATGCGGTCGAGCATCGGGAAGGGGTCATCCTCGTCGACTCGGGCGCGTCCGCCGGCCTGATGCGACTGCCGCGCTGGCATCCCTATTTCCGCTTCGCCGTCCGGTTCGCGGTTGAGCCCGAGCAGGAGGCCGCGCCGCAACTCGCGGCGCTCGGAATTGGGCGGAAGGACGTCCGGCGGGTCGTGCTGACCCACATGCACATCGACCACGACGGCGGCTTGTCGGGTTTCCCCGACAGCGAGGTGCTCGCCGCCCCGGGCGAGTTGCGGACGGCTTCCGGACTGGCGGGCCGGCTTCGCGGCTATCTCCCCGAGCGCTGGCCGAAGGGTTTTGATCCAAAGCCGCTCGCGCTCGAGGGCCGTCCGTACGGGCCGTTCGCCCGATCGCGTCGGCTGACCGCGGACGGGACGATCGTCGCCGTCGCGACGCCCGGCCACACCGCCGACCATCTGAGCGTGATCGTCGACGACGGCGACGCCGCGCTGTTCCTCGCCGGCGACGCGTCCTACGACGAGGCGGCGATGCTCGCCGGGATCGTGGACGGGGTGGCGCCGGACGAAGGCGCGGCGGCGGCGACGCTCGCCGCGATCCGCGCCTTCGCGGCCTCGCGCCCGACGATCTATCTGCCCGCGCACGACCCCGATGCGGCGCGGCGGCTCAAGGAGCGTCAGACCGCGACGGCGGCTAGTTCCCCGGCGCAGGCCGGCGAAGGCGGAGCGGAGCGCCGCATGGGGTGAGGCCCGCGGCTACCGCGCCAGACGGACGGCATAACCGTCGCCGTTTCCTTTTCGCCGCTTGCGCCCTGCGTTCCGCACCCCGTCCAACCGCTTCGCGGCCACCCAGCAAGCTGGGGAAGGGGACGCGCGGAGGTCAGGCGGCGATCGCCGCGGAGCCGAGGCCGGCGCCGCGGGCCGCAATGTCCTCGCGGATGCGACGAGGGACCTGACGGAACGCCTTGGCGCGGGGGTAGGCCATCTCCACGATCGGCTTGCCCGCGGGATAGAGCGCTTCGTGCTCGGCCCAATTGTCGAAATTCATCCGATCGACGTTGTCGACGAAGGTCTCGGCCGGGACGTTCTCGGCGAGGATCAGCGAATGGTCGTCGAGTTCGACATGGTAGTAGACGAACACCTGCGGCACGTCGGTTTCGCGGGTGATCGAGGTTCCGTTCACCAGCGCGCCGGCCTGGACGAGGATGTCTTCGACCCGCAACGCGTGATCAGGCGAGACCAGCAGATCGCGGGCGGGAACATTGTCGGCGAGCGCTCCGGCCCGGATGCGGATCGGCAGGATGCGCAGGGGATCGGCGAACACCGTCGACACCGTCTGTCGGCCGAGCCAGGTCACGGGCTTCGCCGCGCCCTCCGCAGTCAGCACGAGGTTGCCGCGGCGCAGGGTCTCGATCGCGACCTCACCCTCGGGCGTGCGCACCTGCGTCCCGGCCATGAAGCAGATGGTGAGAATGTCGACGCCGCCGACGTCCTGGAGGTTGATCGCGTTGATGTTGGTCCCGGCGCCGAAGGCGAAGGTTTGCCCGGCTGCGGCGCCGTTGTGGATCGTGACGGAATTCGCGCCGTAGCTGAGAGTGTCGCCGACGTTCAGAGCCTTGACGGCAAGGGAATTGCCGCCGAAGCCGCCGAAACCGAGGATTGTACCGATCTGGACGTTCCCCTGCGCAGTGTCGATGTCGACGAAGCTCGCGTTCGCGCCTTCAAAAAGAAGGTCCGATACGTGCAACGTCGCGCCGCCCGTCACCGTCAGCGTCGCGGCGGCTGACAGGTCGAAACCGGCGTTCGTCAAAGCGATGGACCCGGCCGCGTCGTGCGTCGCCAGGGTGAGCGTGGCGCCGGTTTCGACGGCGACATTTCCGCCGCCGGTCAACGTCTCGAAGCTGATCTGGTTGACGCCTGCGTAACCGACGATCGCGCTGTAGGAAGCCAGGGTTATGCTTGTCCCGACGGACAAGGAATCGTTGGAGAAGCCGAGGATCGTGAAGTTGTTTGTTGCACCGTCGATTTCGAGGGCCTTGACGGCGCCCGCCGCCGACGATCCGGGCGAGCCGAGGTTCACCGTATAGTTGCCAGTCGTCGAAGCGACGAGGTCGGCGTAGTCGCCGGCGGTAGGCACTGCGTTGCCGCGCCACGAGGCCGCCACGTTCCAGTCGCCACTCGTTCCCGGATTCGCCCAGGTGATCGGCGCCGTAAACGTGTCGATGCCGCCGACGTCCTGGAATCCGATCGATGCGGCTGCGACGCCGCCGGAGAAGGCGAAGGTTTGGCCGATCGAAACTCCGTGGTGGATCGTGACGGTGTCGAAGCCTTGGCTGTTCGATCCGTAAGTGACCGTATCGCCTGCGCCCAGCGCCTTCACGCTGAAGGAATTGGAGCCATAGGCGCCGAAATGCTGGAGGGCGCTGATATCGACGTTGGTCTGCGCGGTGTCGGTGTCGGCGAAACTCGCGTTTGCGCCCTCAAAGGTGAGAGCGGATTGCGACATGTCCAGCGTTCCGCCGCCTGTGACGACGAGGCTTGCGCCGGCGCTCATGACCATGCCGCCGCTCGCGCTCAGGGCGATGGATCCCGATACGTCATGCGTCGTCAGAGTGAGCTTGGCGTCGGTTTGGACGACGACATTTCCGCCGCCGGTCAACGTCTCGAAGCTGATCTGGTTGACGCCAGCGCTACCGACGATCGCGCTGTAGGAATCCAAGGTTATGTTTGTCCCGACGGACAAGGAATCGTTTGAAAGGTTGAGCGCCGTGTCGTGGTTTGTCGCGCCGTCGATTTCCAGGGTTTTCGCGGCGCCCGCCGCCGGCGATCCCGGCGAGCCGAGGCCCACCGCATAGTTGCCGCTCGTCGAAGCGCCGAGCTTGACGTTATCGCCGGCGGAGGGCGCGGTGCCGCGGCTCCACGAGGCCGCGACGTTCCAGTCGCCGTTGGTTCCTGGATTCGCCCAGGTGACTGGCGCCGTAAACGTGTCAACGCCGCCGACGTCCTGGAACCCGATCCCGTTGGCGGCGACGCCGCCGGCGAAGGTGAACGTTTGCCCGACCGCAGCGCCGTTGTGGATCGTGATGGCGAAGCCGCGGCTGTCGGATCCGTAAGTGACCGTATCGCCTGCGCCCAGCGCCTTCACGCTGAAGGAACTGGCGCCATAGAAGCCGAAATACTGGAGGACGCCGATATCGACGTTGGTCTGCGCGGTGTCGGTGTCGACGAAACTCGCGTTCGCGCCATCAAAGGAGAGAGCCGCTTGCGACATGGACAACGTCCCGCCGCCTGTGACGGTCAAGCTTGCGCCCGTCGTAATATCCACGCCGCGACCGGCGCTCAGGGTGATGGATCCCGACGCGTCATGCGTCGTAAGAGTGAGCTTGGCGCCGGACGCGACGCCGACGTTTCCGCTGCCGGTCAACGTCTCGAAGCTGATCTGGTTGACGCCGGCGTAACCGAGGATAACGCTGTAAGAATCCAGGGTTATGCTTGTTCCGACGGACAAGGAATCATTGGAAAGGCCGAGGATCGTATAATTGTTTGTTGCGCCGTCGATTTCCAGGGTGTTGGCGGCGCCCGGCGCCGACGATCCCGACGAGCCGAGGTTCACCGTATAGCCGCCGGTCGTCGAAGCGCCGAGCTTGACGTCGAAGCCGGCGGTGGGCACGGCGCCGCCGCGCCACGAGGCCGCGACGTTCCAGTCGCCGCTCGTTCCCGGGTTCGCCCATGTGACCGGCGCCGTGAACGTGTCGACGCCGCCGACGTCCTGGAAGCCGATCGCGTTGGCGGCGAGGCCGCCGGCGAAAGTGAAGGTTTGCCCGACCGTGTCGCCGTTGTGGATCGTGATGGTGTTGGATCCGTAAGTGACCGTATCGCCCGCGCCCAGCGCCTTCACGCTGAAGGAATTGGCGCCATAGGCGCCGAAAGACTGGATGACGCCGATATTGACGTTGGTCTGCGCGGTGTCGGTGTCGGCGAAGCTCGCGTTCGCGCCATCAAAGGCGAGAGCCGATTGCGACATGGTCAACGACCCGCCGCCTGTGACGGTCAAGCTTGCGCCGTTCGTAATATCCATGCCGCCACCCGCGCTCAGGGTGATGGATCCCGACACGTCATGCGTCGCCAGGGTGAGTATGGCGCCGGGCGCGACGCCGATGTTTCCGCCTCCGGTCAAAGTCTCGAAGCTGATCTGGTTGACGCCAGCGTATCCGACGATCGCGCTGTAGGAATTGAAGTTCATGCTTGTCGCAATGGACAAGGAACCATTGAGAAGGCCGAGCACCGTGTCGTTGTTTCTTGCGCCGTCGATTTCCAGCGAGTTGGCGGCGCCCGCCGCCGACGATCCCGGCGAGCCGAGGTCCACCGCATACCCGCCATACCCGCTCGACGACGCTCCGAGCGTGGCGTCGTCGGCGGTGGTAGGCACGGCGTCGCCGCTCCACGCCGCCGCCGTGTTCCAGTCGCCGTTCGTTCCGGGGTTCGCCCAGGTGATCGCTACTCCGCCCGCCATTCCCGCCTCCTGCTGCCCGCCGGACGGTGCGATGTTTTGACGCGGCGGAAGTGCTTGACACCCGTGATCGCCGAATATCACGGGACTGCGAAATATGACAGCCAGGCAGCAAATTCAGCCGCGCTCGCAGAGCGCGGCCGACGCACCCAGCGGCGACGCGCCTACTGCGTCAATCCATGACCGCGTGCGCCGCCTGTGTCTTCGCCGCGGCCGGCGCGGCCTTGGGCGAGCGGATCAGGATCAGGAGCGGAAAGGCGCAGAGCGAGACCAGCGTCATCAACAGGAAGTCGTTGGAATAGGCCATCGCCGCCGCCTGCTGGGTGACCAGCGCTTCCAGCGTTTCCAAGTTGGGCAGGCCGGTCCCGGCGAGCGCGCCGGCGTTAGGCAGATGCAGCGCGTCGCTGAACGGGGTGAGGTTCTCGACCATCTGGCTGCGGTAGATCGTAACCATAGAGGTCAGCTGGGCGATCACCACCGAAATGCCGACCGACGAGCCGATATTGCGGATCAGCGTCCAGAGCGCGGCGCCCTCGGTGCGCAACTCGCCCGGCAGGCTGGCGAAGGCGATGGTGTTGAGCGGCACGAACACGAAGCCGAGCCCGAAACCCTGAACGACCGAATTGATCGCGATCGTCCGCGCCGAGACGTCGAGCGACCAGAACACCATCTGCCACAGCGAGACGGTCGCGAGCACGAGGCCGATGAACACGAGATAGCGCGGATCGACCTTGCCGCTCAGCCGCCCGACCAGGAACATCGCCACGAACGTGCCGATGCCGCGGGTGCCGAGCAGATAGCCGCTCGACAGCACCGGATAGCCGAGCAGGTTCTGGATGAACGGCGTCACCAGCGCCATGGTGGCGAGGAGGATGATGCCGATCAGGAACATGAACACGAGCGCGACCGAGAAATTCCAGTCGCGGAAGATGCGGAAGTTGATAAACGGGCGGCTCGAGGTGAACGAGTCGGCGAAGAAGAAATAGAAGCCGACCACGGTCAGGATCGCTTCGGCGACGATCTCGGGCGATTCGAACCAGCCGAGCTGTTCGCCGCGGTCGAGCATCATCTGCAGCGAGCCGATGCCGAGCGAGAGGCTCAGGAAGCCGAACCAGGAGAAGGGGATGTCGCGCCGGGTCGGCGTCTCGCTCATGAACGCCCACAGGCCGGCGGTGGTCAGGATGCCGAACGGCAGGTTGACGAAGAACACCCAGCGCCAGGAATAATGGTCGGTCAGCCAGCCGCCGAGCGTCGGCCCCATGATCGGGCCGAGCATCACACCCATGCCCCAGATCGCCATCGCCGAGCCGCGCTTGGCCGGTGGGAAGATGTCGAGCATCACCGCCTGCGACAGCGGCACCAGCGCCGCGCCGAACACGCCCTGAAGCACGCGATAGGCGACCATCTGCTCGATCGACAGCGCCACGCCGCACAGCATCGAGGCGACGGTGAAGCCGGCGGTGCAGACGATGAACAGCTTCTTGCGTCCGACCCGAGTCGCCATCCAGCCGAGCGGCGAGGTCATGATCGCGGCGGCGACGATATAGGAGGTCAGGACCCAGTTGATCTGGTCCTGCGTCGTCGACAGCGACCCCTGCATGTAGGGCAGGGCGACGTTGGCGATCGTGGTGTCGAGCGCCTGCATGATCGTCGCCAGCATGATGCAGACGGTCAGCGCCCAGCGGATTCCGGGCGTGATGGTTTCGTAGATCGGACGAGGGTTCATTTCGCCGAAGCGGCCGCGCCCGCGCCGCCGCGACCCATCAGGCCGTCGACCGTCTCGGCGATGCCGTCGAGCACGCCCTTGATCGTGCGCACCCGGCCGGTGTCGATTGAGAGATAGGCGCTCATGCCGGCGCGGATGTACTTGGTGTCCTCGTCGGGGGCGAAGCAGAAGCGCAGCGGCACGCGCTGGACCACCTTGACCCAGTTGCCGCTGGCGTTCTGCGGCGGCAGGATCGAGAATTGCGCGCCGGTGCCGGGCGCGATCGAGCAGATCGTTCCCTTCCAGACCTTGCCCGGGAAGGCGTCGATGGTGACGGTGGCGGGCTGGCCCTCGCGGACGAAGGTCAGGTCGGATTCCTTCGGGTTGCCGTCGACCCAGAGGCTCTTGTCGGAGACGACGGCGAACACCGGCTGGCCGGCGGGCGCGACGCGGCCGAGCTGGATCTGGCTCACCTGCGTGGCGACGCCGTCGATCGGCGACAGCACCTTCGTGTTCTTCAGGTTGCGCTCGGCTTCGTCGAGCCCGGCCCGGGCCTGAATGTATTCCGGAAAGTTCTCGATCGAGGCGTCGAGGCTGCCGCCCAGCTTGACCATGGTGGACGCCTGCTGGTTGCGCACGAATTCGAGCAGCTGCCTCGCCTGGATCAGGGCGGCGAGCGAGGTGTCGCGGTCGACGTTGGTGCCCGATCCCCGGGTTGCGAGATCGTTCTTGCGGTCGAACTCGGTCTGACGCACCCGGACCGAATCCTGGCCCATCCGGATCTGGTCCTCGTTGCTGACGTAGGACGACTTGAGATTGGCGAAGGCGACCTTGGCCGCGTCGAGGCGGCCCCTGCCGAGCGCGACCGCGATTTCGTAGGGCTTGGGGTCGATGTCGAACAGCGGATCGCCGACCTTGACCTTCTGGCCTTCGACGACGTGGACCGCGACCACCGGGCCGGTCACCTGCGGGGTGATCAGCGACTTGTCGGCGCCGACATAGGCGTTGTCGGTGGCGATGTAGCGTCCGCCGGTCAGCCACCAGCCGAATCCGGCGACGAGTGCGACCAGAGGAACGACGACGAGCAAGACGAAGCGGCGCGTCCCGTTCGCCTTCGGCTTGACGACGATCGGCGGCGTGGCCGGGGTCGGCGGCGCCGCCGGCGTCGGCGCCGACGGCGGCGCGGGCGCGCGGGTCGGGCCGAACTGGACGGTCTGGCCCGACGGAATCGGCGCGTCGCCCTCCCGGACGACCTTGGTGATCTGGCTCACTTGTGGTGCGCTCCCGAATGGAGTTCGGCCTTGAGATTGGCCTTGATGGTCGCCATGGCCGCGACAACCGCCTCGACGTCACCATCGGCGAGCCCGGCCAAAGCCCGGCCCATGATGTCCTCGGCGAGCCGCCCGAGCGCGACCAGGGCGGGAAGCGCCCCTTCGGTCAGATAGAGCCGGTGGGCGCGCCGGTCGTTCGGATCGGCGCGCCGCTCGACCAGGCCCGCCGCGGCGAGCTTGTCGACCAGGCGAGCGAGCGTGATCGGCGCGATGTCGAGCGCCTCGGCAAGCTCGTTTTGCTTCGCGCCCTCACAGCGCTGCAGCCGCACCAGCACCGCCCATTGCGCGCGCGTCGTGCCGAGTTCGGCCGCCCGCTGGTCGGAATAGGTCCTGAGCAGCCGGGCCGCGTCGTGGATCGCGAAGCCGACCTCGCGCCGTCGTGAGAACACCAGATCCTGAGCAACTGATATCATAAGCCAGCTTATAAAATGAAAGCTGGCCCTTTTCAAGGCTGCAGGGCGAAAGAAAGCGTTCGTGCGCCCGAAATCCACGGGTTCGCCGCGCTTGCGCAATCCCGGCCGGCGAGCGCAGGATGGCCCGGGGCGGAACGACGCCCGGTATCATCGGAGGGGACGCCGGTGCTTGACTCGCTCGGGGAAATCTTGCCTCGCGCCGCCCGCCTGTTCGGCGATCGCGTCGCGCTCGTGACCGGGGGCCGTGAATTCACTTTCCGCGATCTCGACGGTCTGTCGGGCGCGCTGGCGCAGGGCCTCGTCAGGCTCGGCGTCGCGCCGGGCGACCGCGTGACGCTCTACGCGCCCAATTGCTGGGAGTGGATCGTCAGCTACTACGGGGCGTTGAAGGCCGGCGCGATCATCAATCCGGTCAACGTGATGCTGACCCCGGCGGAGGTCGCGTTCGTGACCCGCGACTGCGGCGCCCGGGCGCTGATCGGCGCCCCGGACAAGGTCGCCGCGGCGCTCGCCGCCGGCGTGGACGGATTGACGACGATCGCCTTCGGCGACGACCCGGTCGCCGGCGCGACGCCGTTCGGCGAACTCGCAGCGAGGCCGGTCGCCTTCGATCCCATCCCGGTTTCGCCGACCGCGACGTCGACGATCGGCTACACTTCGGGCACGACCGGTCATCCCAAGGGCGCGATGCAATCCCACCGCGCGGTGATGACCAACATCGCGATGACGGCGCAGATGCATCTGCGGACGGCGAGCGACGTCGTGGTCTCGGCGCTGCCCTGTCCGCACGTCTACGGCAACGTCGTGTTCCAGGGGGCCATGCTCTCCGGCATGAAGCTCGTGATGCACCCGCGTTTCGACGCCGCCGAGATCCTCGCGAGCCTCGAGACGCAGCGCGCCACCCTGTTCGAGGGCGTGCCCACCATGTACATGTACATGCTCGCCGCGCCGGAGCTCGAGAAGGCGGATCTCTCGTCGCTCACCCGCTGCACCGTCGGCGGGCAGACCATGCCGGTCGCCAAGATGCGCGAGGTCGAGGCGCGCTTCGGTTGCCCGCTGATCGAACTCTGGGGCATGACCGAGATCGCCGGACTGGGGACGACCTTTCCCACCTACGGCCAGCGCAAGCTCGGCTCGATCGGGATCGCGCTGCCTTATTGCGAAGCCCGCATCGCCGACGTCGCCGACGCCGGGCGCACGATGGCGACCGGCGAGGTCGGCGAGCTCATGATCCGCGGCCCGATCGTGATGCAGGGCTACTGGGGCAACGAAAGGGCCACGCGCGAGACGATCGAACCCGACGGCTGGCTGCATTCCGGCGACCTCGCCAGCATGGACGAGGACGGTGCCGTGTTCATCGTCGACCGCAAGAAGGACATGATCAACACGTCCGGCTTCAAGGTCTTTCCCGCCGAGATCGAGCGGGTGGTCGCGGCGCATCCGGGTGTGGCGCTGGTCGCGGTCGGCGGCGCGCCCGACCCGCTCAGGGGCGAGATCGCCAAGGCCTATGTCGTGCTGAAGCCCGGCGCCGCGCCCGACCGGGAGGGGATCCTCGACCTCTGCCGCCGCGAACTCGCCGCCTACAAGGTGCCGCGCGAGGTGCTGTTCGTCGCCGATCTGCCCAAGACCTCGACCGGCAAGATCATGCGGCGCGAACTGAAGACGCTCGACGCCTCGGCCTGACCGTCGGCGCGCGCCCGGAACCTCCGCCGAACGCTTTCGTTTCCCTGCGGGTGGACGAGGAAGGCGCGGAGGTCGGGAATGCCCAATTATTGCAACCTGCCGCTGTTCGCCGGGGAGGGCGAGGTCAATGCGGTCGTGGAGACGCCGCGCGGCAGCCGGGCGAAGCTGGCCTACGAGCCGAAACTCGAGAGCTTCGTCCTGCGCAAGTCGCTGCTGACCGGCCTCACCTATCCGCACGACTGGGGCTTCCTGCCGTCGACCCGGGCCGACGACGGCGACCCGCTGGACGTCACGATCATCCACGACGCAGCGACCTTCCCCGGTCTCGTCGTCGTCTGCCGCGTCATCGGCATCCTCAAGATCGAGCAGACGAGCAAGGCGCGGTCGGAGCGCAACGACCGCGTATTTGTTGTCCCGACCCGCTCCCACGCCGCGCGCGCGCTCAACGACGTCGCCGATCTTTCGCAGCCGTTCCGCGAGGAACTGCAGAAGTTCTTCGCCGCAACCGAGGAACTCGAGGACACGACGCTCGACTTCCTCGGCTGGGAAGGCCCGCAGGCGGCGCTGCAGGCGATCGCCGAGACGCAGAAGAACTTCGTGAAGACGTGAGGCGAACGAGAGCTCAGATCTGATCGATCTCGCCCAGCGCGATCCGGATTTCCTGAGCGAAACGGAAGAGCGCAAGGCTGAGAAGGACGCTGGCGGCGGCGAACAGGAAGGGCGCGCCGAAGGCGTGCCGAAGGCCGAAATATCCGGTCACGACCATCACCATGAGCAAGAACGTCGTGGCGAGCGCCGCCAGCAGGGCCAGCAGGGTCGCCTGGTGGAGCAAGACCGCGCGCCGCTTCAGGTGCTGGACCTCCCTCTCGACGCGGACCGGATCGGCGCCGCTGACCGGTTCCTGAACCACCTTGCGCAGGCGATCGATCGTCGCGCCGAGCCGATTCATCAAGACGGAAACGAAGGCGGCGACGCCCGCGAGGAGGAAGGCCGGCGCCGACGCTTCCCGAAAGATCTCGGAGAGGCCCTGCGGACTTGGAATGAAGGTCATCGTCGCCTCGAAGGCGCTCGAGGAAAGATCCGACTGCGTCGAGCGCCTCAGCTGCCGCGATAGGTCGAATAGCTCCACGGCGAGACGAGAAGGGGCACATGGTAGTGCGCCGCCGGATCGGCGACGGCGAAGCGGATCGGCACCACGTCGAGAAACGGCGGATCGGCGAGCTTCGCGCCCTGGCCGCGGAAATAGTCGCCGGCGTGGAACGCCAGCTCGAACACGCCGACCCGCGCCTCGCCAGCCGCGATCAGCGGCTTGTCGGTCCGTCCGTCCGAATTGGTCGTGGTCGCGGTCACCAGCCGGCGCGCGCCGTCGGCGCCGATTTCGTGGAGTTCGACCCGCACGCCCGCCGCGGGGCCGCCTCGGGTGATGTCGAGAACGTGGGTTGTCAGGCCGGCCAAGGCGCGCTCCGTGAGATTGAACAATGATCCTTACGCCATTCGGACGGGCGGCGTCAGGTCGAAGTTGACGCAGAATCTGTGCCGCCGACGCGCTTTTGCGCTATCCTGCCGCCATGGAGACGAAGGTCAAACGGCGCCTCACGACGCTCATGTGCGCCGATGTCGTCGGATATTCCCGCCTCATGGAGGCCGACGAGGCGAACACCCTCGCGACCTTGCGCCGTTATCGCGCGGCGATGACGACCCTGGTCGAGCGCCACGACGGGCGCGTCGTCAACACCTGGGGCGACGCCGTCATCGCCGAGTTCTCGAGCGTCGTCGAGGCCGTGCAATGCGCGGTCGAGACGCAGCAGGAGATCTCCGGCTACAACGGCGACGTGCCCGAGGCGCGCCGGATGCGCTTCCGCATCGGCATTCATCTGGGCGACGTGATGGTGGAGGGCGAGGACGTCTACGGCGACGGCGTCAACATCGCCGCGCGTCTGCAGGAGCTGGCGGAGCCCGGCGGCATCCTGATCTCCGGCCCGGTCTACGATCAGGTCTACAAGAAGCTGTCGATCGGGTTTGACTTCCTCGGCCAGCAGCATCTCAAGAACGTCGTCCACCCGATCACGGGCTATCGCGTGCTTCCGGGCGGAGCCGGCGCGCCGCCTTCGATCCCGCAGACCGATGCGCAACCCGGGCCTCCCGCGCCTCCTGGCGGCGCGCCCCCGCCGCAGAGCGTGGTTGCGCGCGCCTGGGCGCTGTACAGCGGACTGCCCCGGTCGAGCGCGGTGCTGATCAACGTCGCCGTCCTTCTTTTCCTGATCAACGTGTTCAGCGGCATGCACAGCGTCTGGTTCCAGTGGCCCGCCACGCCGCTGGTGTTGGTGGCGATCCTGAGGGCGGCGAACGCGCGCAAGCCGGGCGGCGGGGACAACGCCCGGAATTGAGCGGCGGCCCCGGTTTCCGCTTTGTCGATCGCATGCGCCTGAGGTAACGATTGGGCAGGGATCGGCTGAGGTTTAGCGGCGCCGTGCGACGTCTTCTCAAATTCCTCCACACCATGGGCGCGATCGGATTCGCGGGCGGACTCGCCGCGCTGCTGGTTTGCGTGCGTCTCGATCTGTCGGCGCTGCCGTTCGAGTCTCGTGCCCCCTATTACGAGGCGATAGGGGCGATCGCGTCCTGGATCATCCTGCCCTCGCTCTTCCTGACCCTCGTTCCCGGACTGATCGCGATCGCCGTGACCCCGGCTTTCCACGACGCCGGCTGGGCGTGGATCAAGGCCGCGACGGGAATCCTCGTGTTCGCCGGCGGCCTGCACGCGCTGGCGCCGATTCAGGACCAGGCGCGGCTGAGCGCCGAGGCGCTGGCCGGCGAGATTTCCCCATCGGCCGTCGTCGACGAGACTCATGGCGAGGCGGGCACGATCTGGGTCTTGACGCTCGTCTCGGCGGTCAACGTCGCGCTCGGCGTCTGGCGTCCGCGGATCATCATCCGGCCGACCCGCAGGCGGTGACGGCGAGCTGGGCCTGCGCCCCATGCTCAGCCAACATGGCAGCGACGCCCGCGCGGAATGTTGCGAATTTCGGCGCCGCATGACAAGGAACACCGGCGAGACGCGACTTTCGTCGTAAGTTCTTGTCTATGCGAGGGAGGCCGACCCGATGGACGACAGGGCGCGAACCGTCAACGACGAAACCGACGAATGGCTCGACGCGCTCGATTCCGTCGAGGCGTTCGAGGGCATGGGCAAGGTCGACGAGATTCTCGCCGAGGTTGTCGTCGCCGCGCGGCGCAAGGGCGCGCGCCTGCCGTTCGCCGCCAACACGGCCTACGTCAATACGATCCCGCCCGAGGCGCAGCCGCCCCATCCCGGCGACCGCAAGATCGAGATGGCGATCCGGCGTTACGTGCGCTGGAACGCGGCCGCGATCGTCGTCAAGGCCAACAAGGAATCCTCGGAGCTCGGCGGCCATATCGCCAGCTTCCAGTCGGCCGCGACCCTCTACGACACCGGCTTCATGCACTTCTGGCACGCGGCGAACGAGGATCACGGCGGCGATCTGGTCTATTTCCAGGGCCATTCCTCGCCCGGCGTGTACGCCCGCGCCTTTCTCGAAGGCCGGCTGAGCGAAGACCAGCTGGCGAACTTCCGCCAGGAGGTCGGCGGCAAGGGCCTGTCGTCCTATCCGCATCCCTGGCTGATGCCCGACTTCTGGCAGTTCCCGACGGTGTCGATGGGCCTCGGGCCGCTGATGGCGATCTATCAGGCGCGCTTCCTGCGCTACCTTCAGGGCCGCGGCCTCGCCGACACGTCCCGGCGCAAGGTCTGGGTGTTCTGCGGCGACGGCGAGATGGACGAGCCCGAGTCTCTCGGCGCGATCTCGCTCGCCGGGCGCGAGAAGCTCGACAATCTGATCTTCGTCATCAACTGTAACCTGCAGCGGCTCGACGGCCCGGTGCGCGGCAACGGCAAAATTGTGCAGGAGCTCGAGGGCGGCTTCCGCGGCGCGGGCTGGAACGTCATCAAGGTGCTGTGGGGCTCCGGCTGGGACGAACTGCTCGCGGGCGACACCGAGGGCAAGCTGCGCCAGCTGATGGAGGAATGCGTCGACGGCGAATACCAGGACTTCAAGTCGAAGGACGGCGCCTATATCCGCAAGCACTTCTTCGGCCGCTATCCGGAAACCGCCGCCATGGTCGCGGACTGGACCGACGCGCAGATCTGGTCGCTCACCCGCGGCGGCCACGACCCGCTCAAGGTCTTCGCGGCCTACAAGGCCGCGGTCGAGCACAAGGGCCAGCCGACGCTGATCCTCGCCAAGACCGTCAAGGGCTATGGCATGGGCTCGGCCGGCGAGGGGCAGATGATCGCCCATCAGGCCAAGAAGCTCGGCGACAGCGCCTTGCGCGCGTTCCGCGACCGGTTCCAGATTCCCGTCTCCGACGAGGACCTGCCCAAGGTCCCGTATCTGCGCTTCGCCGAAGACAGCAAGGAAATGAAATACCTGCGCGAGCGGCGCGAGGCGCTCGGCGGCTATCTGCCGGCGCGCCGGCGCACGAGCGCGCCGCTCGCCGTCCCGCCGCTCTCGACCTTCGACGCGCTGCTCAAGGCGACCGCGGAAGGGCGCGAGATCTCGACCACGATGGCGTTCGTGCGCATTCTCACCGCGCTCCTGCGCGACAAGGAGATCGGCCCGCGCGTGGTGCCGATCGTGCCCGACGAGAGCCGCACCTTCGGAATGGAGGGGCTGTTCCGTCAGGTCGGCATCTTCAGCCAGGTCGGCCAGCTTTATCGTCCGCAGGACGCCGACCAGTTGATGTATTACCGCGAGGACACCAAGGGGCAGATCCTCCAGGAGGGCATCAACGAGCCGGGCGCGATGGCGTCTTTCATCGCCGCCGGGACGTCGTACTCGACCTCCAACACGCCGATGATCCCGTTCTACATCTACTATTCGATGTTCGGGTTCCAGCGCGTCGGCGACCTGGCGTGGGCGGCGGGCGACATGCGCGCGCGCGGCTTCCTGATCGGCGGCACCTCGGGGCGCACGACGCTCAACGGCGAGGGGCTCCAGCACGAGGACGGACACAGTCACGTGCTCGCCTCCACCATCCCGAACTGCGTCAGCTACGACCCGACCTACGCCTATGAACTGGCGGTGATCGTCCAGTCGGGCCTCAAGCGGATGCTGGTCGACAACGAGGACGTCTATTTCTACATCACCACCCTGAACGAGAATTATCCGCATCCGGCAATGCCGGAAGGCGCGGAGGAGGGGATTCTCAAGGGCATGTACAAGCTGCGCGACGTCACGCCGAAGAGCGCGACGCCGGGCTTGAGCGTCCGCCTGCTCGGCGCCGGGGCGATCCTGCGCGAGGTCGAGGCGGCCGCCGAGATGCTCGCCGAGGAGCATGGCGTCGCCTGCGAAGTGTGGAGCGTGACGAGCTTCACCGAGCTGCGCCGCGAGGGCCTCGACGCCGAACGCTGGTCGATGCTCCACCCCGAGGACGCGCCGCGGGTCCCTTACGTCACGCAGGCGCTCGCCGGCGGCAAGGGACCGGTGATCGCGGCGACCGACTACATGAAGGTGATCGCCGACGGCGTCCGCGACTGGGTGCCCGGCCGCTACAAGGCGCTCGGCACCGACGGCTTCGGCCGCTCCGACTTCCGCCGCCGGCTGCGCTCGTTCTTCGAGGTCGACCGCCAGCACGTAGTGGTCGCGAGCCTCAAGGCGCTCGCCGACGACCAGCTTCTGCCGTCGAAGCGGGTCGCGGAGGCGATCGCCAAATACGGCATCGACCCGGAGGGGCCGAATCCGATGCGGAGCTGAGGGGGAAACCCTCGTCCGGTGCGCTTGGCGCGTCCTCCTTCCCTCCCTCTCCCGGCGGGAGAGGGACAGCCGGCGAAGCCGGCAGGGTGAGGGCCCGCAGCGCCAATCGTGACAGAATGGACCATTCACATCTTCGCGCGAAGGAGAAGCGCTGGTGGGCAAAATCGATGTGAAAGTGCCGGATATCGGCGACTTCAAGGACGTACCGATCATCGAGGTGCTGGTGAAGCCCGGGGACGAGGTCAAGGTCGACCAGTCGCTGCTGACGCTGGAATCCGACAAGGCGACGATGGACGTGCCGTCGCCGGTCGCCGGCAAGGTGGCCGAGGTCTTGGCCAAGGTCGGCGACAAGATGTCGATGGGCGTGTTGATCGCGCGCGTGGAGACGGCCGACGCCGGCGCATCGCCGGCGCAGGAGGTCGCGCCGGCGCCCAAGGTCGCCGCCGCGCCCGCGCCGACGGCGCCGCCCGAGGCGAGCGAACCGCCGGCCGGCAAGGCGCTCCCCACCGAGCCGCCGGCGCCCGGGCCGGCCAAGCCCGACTTCTCCGGCGTATTCGCCGGCCCCGCGGTGCGCCGTCTGGCGCGTGAGCTCGACATCGACCTCGCCGCGATCAAGGGCACCGGCGAGAACGGACGCATCACCCGCGAGGACGTGAAGGCGGCGATCTCGGGCGGCGCCGCGCCGGCCGCGTTCGCCGGGGGCTGCGCGCTGCCCTCCGTGCCGACGGTCGATTTCGCCAAGTTCGGTCCGATCGAGACCGTGCCGCTGTCGCGCATCAAGAAGATCTCGGGACCGCGCCTGCACGCCTCGTGGGTCAACGTGCCCCACGTCACCCATTCCGACGAGGCCGACGTCACCGACCTCGAAGCCTTCCGCAAGAGCCTCGACGACGAGGCCAAGAAGGACAAGGCGCCATATCGGGTGTCGCTGCTGCCGCTGCTGATGCGCGCCGCGGTCGCGGCGCTGAAGGCCTTCCCGACCTTCAACGCAGCCTTAAGCCCTGACGGCGGCTCTCTTGTGCTTCGAAAATATTGGCACGTCGGCGTCGCGGTCGACACGCCTGACGGCCTCGTGGTCGCCGTGATCAAGGACGTCGACCAGAAGGGCGTCGTCGCGCTCGCTCGCGAACTCGGCGAGCTTTCCGAGAAGGCGCGCGCGGGTAAATTATCGCCGGCCGAGATGCAGGGGGCGACCTTCACCATCTCCTCGCTCGGCGGCATCGGCGGCACGGCCTTCACCCCGATCGTCAACGCGCCGGAAGTGGCGATCCTCGGCGTGGTGCGCTCGAAGATGGCGCCGGTGTGGAACGGGAAGACGTTCGAGCCGCGCCTGATGCTGCCGCTCTGCCTCTCCTACGATCACCGCGTCATCGACGGGGCGGCGGCGGCGCGCTTCATGCGGCGTCTCGCGGGCTGCGTCGAGGACATGCGGCGCGTGATTCTCTGAGGGGGCGAGACCATGGCGCAAGACATCCGCCTTCCCGACATCGGCGACTTCAAGGACGTGCCGATCATCGAGATCCACGTGAAGCCCGGCGACGCCGTCCGGAAGGAGCAGACCCTCGTCACCCTGGAGAGCGACAAGGCGACGCTCGAAGTGCCGGCGCCCGCCGATGGCGTGATCGGCGAAGTGCTGGTCAAGGTCGGCGACAAGGTGAGCCAGGGCAGCCCAATCGCGACCTTCGCCTCGGTCGAGGGCGAGGTCGCCTCGCCGGCGCCGGCCGCCCAGCCCGCGCCGCCGCCGCCGCCGCCGGCGCACGCCGATTTCGAGGCCGACCTCGTCGTGCTCGGCGCGGGGCCGGGCGGCTACTCCGCCGCGTTCCGCGCCGCCGACCTGGGCGAAAAGGTGTTGCTGATCGACAAGCGCGCGACGCTCGGCGGCGTGTGCCTGAACGTCGGCTGCATTCCGTCGAAGGCGCTGCTGCATGTCGCCAAGACGATCGACGAAGCCGCGGCGATGGGCGCGCATGGCGTGACCTTTGGCCCGCCCGCGATCGAACTCGACGGCGTGCGCGCCTGGAAGGACGGCGTGGTCAAGCGCCTGACCACCGGCCTCACCGGGCTCGCGCGCCAGCGCAAGGTCACGGTCGTCACCGGGACGGGCGTGTTCACTTCGCCGAACACCATCCGCGTCGAGACGGCCGAGGGGCCGCGCACGGTGCGCTTCGCCAAGGCGATCATCGCGGCGGGCTCCGAGCCGGTCGCGCCGGGCTTCATCCCGTCCGATCCGCGCATCTGGGATTCGACCGGCGCGCTGGAGATGCGCTTCGTCCCCGAGCGGATGCTGATTCTCGGCGGCGGCATCATCGGGCTCGAAATGGCGACGGTCTATCGCTCGCTCGGGGCCAAGATCACCGTGATCGAGATGATGGACCAGCTCATGCCGGGCGCCGACCCCGACATCGTCGCGCCGCTCGCCAAGCGACTCGGCAAGCTCTACGACAAGATCCACCTCAAGACGAAGGTCACCGCGGTCGGGGCCAAGCCGGAGGGGGTCGTCGTTTCCTACGAGGGGCCGGACGGGGCGAAGACGGAGACCTTCGACGCCATGCTGGTGTCGGTCGGCCGCCGGCCGAGCGGCAAGGCGATCGGCGCGGAGGCGGCGGGCGTTGCGGTCGACGAGCGCGGCTTTATCGCGGTCGATCGCGAGATGCGCACCAACGTCCATCATATCTTCGCCATCGGCGACCTCGTCGGCCAGCCGATGCTGGCGCACAAGGCGGTCCACGAGGGCAAGGTCGCGGCGGAAGTGTCGTCCGGCCATAAGGCGGCCTTCGACGCCCGCGTCATTCCTTCGGTCGCCTATACCGATCCGGAAGTCGCCTGGGTCGGCGTGACCGAGACGGAGGCCAAGGCCAAAGGGCTGAAATACGGCAAGGCGGTGTTCCCCTGGGCGGCGAGCGGCCGGTCGCTGGCGCTCGGCCGCGACGAGGGCCTGACCAAGACTCTCTGGGACGAGGAGACCAACCGCCTGATCGGCTGCGCCATCGTCGGCACCGACGCGGGCGACCTGATCTCGGAGGCGGCGCTTGCGATCGAGATGGGCTGCGAGGCCGAGGACATCGGCCTCACGATCCACCCGCACCCGACTCTGTCGGAAACCTTCGCCATGTCGGCGGAAGCGTTCGCGGGGACGCTGACGGACTTGTATATGCCGAAGAAGAATGGATAATCGCCTCCGGCTCGAATGGGGCGAGCGGCCTTCGGACCGTTCTCCCACGAGCGGTGATGCTCGAATAGCGGCGACGCGCTTCGCTCATCGCGAGGAGCGGCGCGGCGATCCGGGAGTCGAGGGAGCCGAGAAACGCCTGCGCGCGCATTGCCGGCCACAGCCTCCGCAGCGGCGGCGCTGGATCGGCGCGTCGCCCTTCGGGCTCCTCGCGAAGACGGCTCAGGAGTCCATCCCTGGGAGGGCGCGACATGTTGAACGATCGGTCTCTCAAGCGCTTGAGCAAGAAAGCCAAGAAAGGGTTGCGAGGATGGCCGGCGGCGACGCTGGCCCTCTATGGTCCCGATCTGAGCCGGGCGACGAAGATCGCGGTCGGCATCATACGCGGGCAGGACGCGCCCGCTGAAGACATGCGCGCCTGGACCGTCGAGCGCGGCGACATCCGCGCCGACTCTGAAGTGGCGCGCGAGATCCTCGAATACATCGAGAGCCACGGGGTTCGATCGGTTGCGATGGTCGATCGCATCATCGGATGCCCTCATCAGGAAGGGATCGACTACGAAGGCGAGTGGTGTCCGGTTTGCGATTTCTGGCGCGGAAGGGATCGGTTCACCGGAGAGAAGATTCCGTAGCTCGGCGGCTGTGGAGCCGAAATCAGAGTAACCGCAGCGTACGGCCGGGTGACGAACCGTTCCGGGATCCCTTCGCCGGCTTCACCGAGTGGGACACCCCGGAAGACGATGAAGCTTTCCGGAACCTGCAACGCCCGGGGCAGCCTCGACCTTGCAGCGACTGGCTTGGAAATCTATCGAGTCTCCTGGAGCGTAAAGAGCAGAGCCGCGCCCGGAGCCGCCCATGATCGTCGCCGTGTTCCGCGCCCACCGCACCGAGATCGGCCTCGGCGAGGAATATCTCGCGGCGCTGCAGCGCATGGAGGCGCTGGCGACCCAGATGCCGGGCTACGTCTCGCACAAGGGCTACGTCGCCGCCGACGGCGAGCGGCTGACCTATTTCGAATGGGAAACGGCCGAGGCGCTGCGCGCCTGGGCGACCCACCCCGAACATCTGCTCACCAAGCAGCTCGGCAGGGAACGCTTCTACAAGGACTACCATCTGCAGGTTTGCGAGGTCGTGCGCGAGTCGCGCTTCCGCCGCGATCCGGACGCGGAGTGACCCTCACCATTGGCGCACCCCGATCGGCTCGACCGCGATCCGCGACGGCCGATGGCGGGGGTCCGGCTCAACCGGCGAAAGAACATAGGTGAAGCCATAGCTCGCGCTCGGCGCGATGTTCCGGCCGCCGGCCGGCCAGAACTCGCCGGCGAACACCGGATCGCCCGCGTCATCCCGGAGCGTGACCCGGACCTGCGCGCCCATCTCCGCTCCGCAGGCGTTGGCGATGCGGCCGGCGATATAGGTGGTCCCGCTTTGCACGATGACTTCGGCGCGAATGACCTTGATGTCCTCGACCGTGCAGGCGACGGCGATCGAGGCCGCCAGCAGGATCGGCGCCGAACCGGCGATCCGGTAGAGTTTCCCGAGCATCGCACGCCAAGCCCCTAATTATCGTTCGATGTATGTATTAAATAGACCAGCGAGCAAAGGGCTTTCTTGCAGTCGGCGCGCGCGGGACGGTGCCGGGGAAAACGGAGTCGAAATGAGCGCGAGACTGTTCTTCTTCGGTTTCGGCTATTGCGCCGAAGCCCTGCTGCGCCTCGACCCGGCGATCGAGGCGAGCGGCACGGCGCGATCGGGCGCGCGGGTCGCGGCGCTCCGCGACGCGGGCGTCGAGGCCTACGCCTTCGACGGCGCGAAGGCTGATCCCGGGCTCGACGCGGCGCTTGCGCGGGCCGAGGCGATCGTGGTGTCGATCCCCCCACAGGCGGCCGGGCAGGGGCCGGCCGAGCGCTTTGCGGGCGCGCTTGCCGCCGCGCCGAACCTGTCGCGCATCGTCTACTTCTCGACCGTCGGCGTCTACGGCGACCATGGCGACGCATGGATCGACGAGACCGCAGCGACCCGGACCCGCTCCGCCCGTAGTCTGGCGCGGCTCGCCGACGAGGCGCGCTGGATCGAGGCCGGCCGAGTCGTCGGCGCCGAGGTCGACATCCTGCGCCTGCCCGGCATCTACGGGCCGGGCCGCAACGCCCTCGACAAGCTCAGGCGCGGCGAGGCGCGCCGGATCGTCAAGCCCGGGCAGGTGTTCAACCGCGCCCATGTCGACGACATCGCCGCAGCGGCGCGCCTCGTGTTGACGAAGGGCCTGCCAGGGCAGATCTGGAACGTCGCCGACGACGAGCCCGCGCCGCCCCAGGACGTGATCGTCCATGCGGCGACGCTGCTCGGCGTTCCGCCTCCGCAGGAAGAGCCGTTCGAGACGGCGGAGCTTTCGCCCTTCGCCGCGAGTTTCTACGGCGAGGGGAAACGCGTCTCGAACGCCAAGGCCAAGACGCTGCTCGGTTTCGCGCCCGCCTACCCCACCTATCGAGAGGGGTTGAGGGCGCTGTGGGAAGCCGGGGAGGGGGCCTGAACGGCGGCGAGCGTGAATTGCCTGCGTTGAATGACCAGCGTAAACATTCGCCGCAGGCTCCGGTCGCGAAATGGATGGAGGAAATATGATCAGGAAAAGATTTGCGTCGCTCGCGCTCGCCGCTGGGCTCGCGGTCTCGCTCGCCGGCTGCTACTCGCCAGGACCCTATTACGGCGGCGCGGTCGCCCCGGTCGGCGGCGTCTATTACGGCGGCGTCGCGGTCGGCGGCCCGGTCTACACCGGCGGCTATTACGGCGGCGGCTACTATGGCGGCTATTGGCGCAACGGCGTCTACGTCCGTCGGCCCTATTACGGCGGCGCCTATCGTCCCTACGGCGGCTATCGCCCCGGCTACGGCGGCTATCGTACAGGCTACGGCTATCACGGCGGCGTCTATCGGCGCGGCCCCGGCTACGGCGGCGTCTACCGCCGCTGAGCATTGCGCGAGTGGAGGCGCCGCGGGGCGCGCAAGCCCCTGCGGCGCCTCCCGCGCTTTGTCGTCAGCCCTTCTCCTCCTCCGAGGGGAGGTAGATTCCGGAATTCGGCTCGATCCAGCAGGTGTGGTCGTGCACTTCGGTCACGCCCGGCGTGTTCTCGGCGACGACCCGCAGACCGGCGCGCAGTCGCTCGTCGGTGACGGCGCCGGCGAAGGTGACGGCGCCGTTCTCGACCTCGACGCGGACGCTCTTGCTCGGCGCCCAGCCGAGCCGGTCGAGTTCGGCCTCGATCGAGGTCCTGATCTCCGCGTCGGGATGCGCGCCGTCCGGTCGAGGCAGAGCGCGGACGAGCGCCTTGAGCAGGTCGGAGCGGGAGACGATCCCCACCACCGTTTCGCCGCGCAGCACCGGCAGGCGCTTGACCCCGCCCCGCAGCATCAGGTCGATCGCGTCGCTCAGCGGCGCGTCCTCGGCCACGGTGACGAGCTTGCGCGTCATGATCTCGCCGATCCGGCGTCCGTAGTCGTGAGCGTAGCTCTCGGCGAGTCGACCGCCGCTCAGCATCGCCTCGATCCAGCGCGGGCGCTTGCGCTCCGAGCCCAGCTCCGAACGGCGCATCAGGTCGCCCTCGCTGAGGACGCCGACGAGCGCGTTGTCGGCGTCGGTGACGAGCACGGCGCTGATCCGCTTCCCGAGCAGCGTTTCCGCCGCCTCGGCCAGCGTCGCCGTCTCCGGCAGGGCGATCGCCCCATAAGTCATCACGTCTCGAACAAGCATCGTGAGCGTCCCTGGTTCCGGCTTGAGTAACGGACCCGCCTAATTGTACGCAATAGGCGCGACCGGCGGGCAGCCATGCGTTCCCGCGCCCCGGCGCCGGAGCGTTGGCCATGGAAAATCCTGTCGTCGTCGAAGTCCTGCGCGGCGACCGGATCGAATCGCGCCATCGCGGGGCGGGCGCGGTCGTCGACGCCGACGGGCGGGTCGCGCTGGCGTTCGGCGACGTCGAGCGGCCGATCTTTCCCCGCTCGGCGGTGAAGGCGATGCAGGCGCTGCCGCTGGTCGAGAGCGGGGCGGCGGAGCGGCTGGGCCTCGGCGACGCGGAGATCGCGCTCGCCTGCGCCTCGCATTCCGGCGAAGCCGCGCATGTCGCGCTGGCCCAGGCGATGCTGGCGAAGGCGGGTCGGGACGTCGGCGCGCTCGAGTGCGGCGCGCACTGGCCGATGGGCGAGGCGGCCGCCCGGACGTTGGCGCGCGCCGGCGGGACGCCGTCCGCCCTGCACAACAACTGCTCGGGCAAGCACGCGGGCTTCGTCTGCCTCGCCTGTGCGGAAGGGGTCGATTCCCGGGGCTACGTCGCCCCCGACCATCGGGTGCAGCAGGCGGTGACGGCGGCGCTCGCCGGGGTGACCGGCGCGCGGCTCGACGCGGAGACGCGCGCCACCGACGGCTGCTCGATCCCGGCCTACGCCATCCCGCTGCGCGCGCTCGCCCACGGCTTCGCCCGCTTCGGCTCCGGGCAGGGGCTCGGCCCCGAGCGGGCGCGCGCGGCGGCCCGGATCCGGGCCGCGGTCGCGGCGCATCCGGACATGGTGGCCGGGACCGGGCGGTTCGACACCGAAGTCATGACGCTTCTGGGCGCGCGCGCCTTCACCAAGACCGGCGCCGAGGGGGTGTTCTGCGCGGCGCTGCCGGAACTCGGGCTCGGCCTCGCGGTCAAGGCCGACGACGGCGGCAAGCGCGCCGCCGAGGCGATGATCGCGACGCTGCTCGCCCGGTTCGGCGGCTTCGGCGACGCGCTCGACCGATTCGTCCGGCCGACCCTCGTCAACTGGAACGGCGTCCTGGTCGGCGGGTTGCGCCCGGCCGGCCCGCTGGCGGGCTGAGCGGTATTTCGACGCGCCTGTTGCCCGCGGTCCGGCCGCGCGCCATGATCGGCGGCCACGGCCGGAGACGGCGAAAGGGGGAAACGTGCGGCGAACGGCGATCACCGGGCTTGTGCTCATTCTGTCCGGCGCGGCTGAGGCGGCGGACCCGTGCCTGGATCTGGCGCAGAAGGTCGAGTCGCTGACGCCGGACGACGGCTTCCAGGCGGCCGGCGCGCTGTTCTCCGCCGCCCGACTCGGCTGCGAGAAAGCGGCGCTCGCGCTGGTCGACAGAGGGGCCAGGGTCGACGCGCGCGACCGCGAAGGCAAGACCGCGCTCGCCAAGGCCGCCGAGGCCGGCAAGCTTCGGCTTGCGACGCTGCTCATCGATCACGGCGCCGACATCAACGCCCGCGCGCTCGACGGCTCGACGCCGATGCTGCTCGCCGCGGAGGCGAACCGGCCGCAGATGGTGAAGCTGCTGGTCGAACGCGGCGCCGATCCGAACCTTCCCGGACGAAGCGGCGAGCGTCCGCTGGCGGCGGCGGCGTTCAACGGCGCGGCCGATACGGCCACGCTGCTGATCGCGCGCGGCGCCGACCCCAACGCGGTCGACGACGACGGCAAGGCCGCGATGGTCTACGCCGCCGGCCGCGCCTGGACGCCGGTCGTGGCGCTGCTCCTGTCGGCCGGCGTCGAAGTCAATCGCCGCTACGGCCATGACCTGACCGCGCTGATGTGGGCCGCCGGCCCCGACGCGAGCGCGGGCTCCGAGGACGTCAAGGCGACGATCGATCTGCTGCTCGCGCGCGGCGCAAACCGCGACCTCAAGGACGACCGCGGTCGGACTGCGGCGGACATCGCGCGCGCCCTCGGCCGGGAGCGCGAGGCGCTGGCGGTCGCGCCCCTGTAGCGGCGACCGCGGTCAGCGACCGCGGCTACAGGGGGCGCTCTGCGGGCTCCTCACAGCCCGGAGAGATAGGCGGCGAGCGCCGTCATCTGCTCGGGCGTGACCGTGTTCATCAGGTCCGACATGCCCGGATTGTTGGCTCGGGTGCGCGCCTGAAATTCCGTCATCGTCTTGAGCAGATAGTCCTTGTGCTGGCCGGCCAGTCGGGGCACCGACGAGTTGCCCTCGAACTGTTCGAGATGGCAACTCTGGCACACGACCGACTTGATCGCGACATTGGCCGTATCGGCCTCGACCTTGCTCGCCGCCGGCGCGCCGGAGCCCGGCCAGGGCTTCGCGGCGAAATATTCGGCGAGCGCGAGCGCGTCCTGCTTGACGACGTTCTGCGCGACGGCGCTCATCCGTTCGTCCTTGCGCGCGCCCTTCTGGAAATCGCGGAACTGGAGGTAGAGATAGCCTGAGTTCTGTCCCCAGATGATCGGGACCGACTTGTCCTCGGGGATGCCGTTGACGCCGTGGCAGGCCCCGCAGATGACCGCTTTCTCCTCGATCGACTCGGCGTACGCCGTCGCCGAAATCCCAACAACCATGACGGCGAACGCAAACCGCAGCATCACTCGAACGTCTCCTCGTGCGCCGGAGCGGCCGCCGTCGCCGGTCGCCGCTCGCGCGCTGTCCAAAGAAAAGGCCGCCTCGCGCGACGCAAGGCGGCCCTGACTCATCTCACGCTATCAGTCGGCCGTGAAGGCGATGATCGCGTCGCCGCGCTTGTAGTCGAGCTGGGTGTTGCCGCCCGCGCCGACCACGATGTACTGCTTGCCGTCGACGCTGTACGAGGACGGCGGCGCATTGACGCCCGCCCCCGCCTGGAACTGCCAGAGCAGGCTTCCGTCGGCGGAGTTGTAGGCCTTGAACGCGCCGTTGCCTTCGCCGGTGAACACGAGGCCGCCCGCGGTCGCGAGGATGCCGCCGATCATCGGTTGCGGCGTCTTCACCTGCCAGGCGATCTTGCCGGTGTTGTAGTCGACCGCCGTGACATTGCCGGACTGGACGCCGCCGGGCACGTTGGTGAAGGCGCCGCCGAGCCAGAGCTTCCCGTCGGGGTAGGGCGAGCTCGCGACCGTGTAGGTCATCTCCTGCTCGAGATTGATGGCGTAGGCCATGCCGTGGCCCGGGTCGGTCGCCATCGGCGACCACTCGACGCCGCCGTTGGCGCCGGGGAACATCCGCGCCGCATTGGCGTCGAGCGGCTTCGTCGCCGACGGCAGCACCCAGCGCCCTTGTTGGGACACCATCGGCTCGGAGAAGCGAATCAGGCTGCAGTCCTTGCGGTCGTGGACGTAGATGTAGCCGGTCTTGCCGGCGTGCATCACCGCCGGAACCGTCTTGCCCGACTTGTCCAGGGCGTCGACCAGAACGGCCGGGCTCACCGCGTCGAGGTCCCAGACGTCGTGCGGGACGTACTGGAAGTGGCAGACGTACTTGCCGGTGTCGAGGTCGATCGAGACGAGCGAGTCGGTATAGAGATTGTCGCCGGGCCGGATCGAGCCGTCGAGGTCAGGGGAGGGGTTGCCGACGACGAAGTAGATTCGGTTGGCCGCCTCGTCCACCGCCGGGTTCTGCCAAACGCCGCCGCCGAGCGTCTTGAAGGGGTCGCCGAGCTTGGCGAGCGCCGCCTTCTCGGCGGCGATGTCGCGGTGCTCGTCGCGGCCGGTGGCGTCCGTGGTCGCCCAGACTCCCACGGAGTTCTCCGGGATCGTGTCGAACGCCCAGAGCAGCTTGCCGTCCTTGGCGTCGTAGGCCTTGACGAAGCCGCGGATGCCGTATTCGCCGCCGTTGGTGCCGATCAGGATCTTGCCCTTGACCGCGGTCGGGGCCATCGTCTCGCTGTAGCCCTTCTCGGGGTCGCCGACCTCCTGGCTCCACACGACCGAACCGGTCTTGGCGTCGAGGGCATAGAGCTTGGCGTCGAGAGTCGCGACGTAGACCTTGTCGTCGTAGACCGCGACGCCGCGGTTGTTCGGTCCGCAGCAGAAGGTGGTGACCGCGCCCAGCTTGGGCTTGAAGTGCCAGATCTCCTGGCCGGTCTTGGCGTCGATGGCGTAGACGTGGCTGAAGGACGTGGTCGCGTACATCACGCCGTCGACCACGATCGGCGAGGTCTCGAGCGACTCCTTCACTTCGGTCTGGAAGATCCAGGCGGGATGCAGATGGGCGACGTTGGTCCGGTTGATCTGATCGTTCGGATAAAAGCGGGTCTGGGCGTAATTTCCGTTGGTGTGGAGGAAGTTCGCGTTGTCCTTGGCGGCCCCGTCGAGCGCGGCCTGGGTGACCGGCTTGATCATCGCCGTTCCGGAGGCGGCGCCCCCTGCGGCGTTCTTGATTTCCTGTTGCGCCGAAGCCGGCCACGTGAAGGCCAGCGCGGCGGCGCAAATCGATCCCAGCAGTACGCAATTGTTGACGACCCGAGTCATCGGAATTTCCTCCCTGTGGCCGGGAACGTTTCCCCCCGACGCGGGGAGATTGACCCGCTTCTTTTCGGTTGTCACGCGGAATCGCGCGCTGGCATGCAAGCGCAAAGCAAAAACGACCGGCTCAGAAGGAGCCGGTCGCTGCGAGCGGAATTTGGGTCTGGACGACTGGGGCCGCCTTCAGGCCGCGGCGGAGAAGTCGAGTTCGGGGTAGCGAAGCGCGACCGCCGCGCCGATCAGGATGATGGTTTCGCCGCGCTCCTTGACGCGAATGCGACAGCGCGTCAGGCGAAACATCTTGGCCATCCTGATGATCTTCGGCCAGGCGGCCTTGGGGTTGTAGAGCGGCACGGCCCGTTCCGCCGCGATCACTTCGTCGCCCTTCAGAACCTCGAAATCGTACAAATGCACAGACGCCTCCTTGCCACTCCGGCGAGCCGGATTTTGGGTCTCAGCGTTTCCCCGAAGTCTTGTCGTTTCCGATCGACGGGATCGTAACCAATCGCCGTCAACAAACCTAACTATAAGGCCAAATGGCAGGCAATTGTATAAGGGCATTTACGTAGCAAGCCAGCGGTCGCGAATCGGATCAACAGAGCGACCTACGGATATCTGGCGGCGGCGGCGCGCCGCCATCTGATCACGCGGCGCTTCGCGCGAAAATACCGGCTTCGCCGGAACGCCGCGCGGGGAAGCGAGTTGCCGGTTCAGGCTGTCGGGCGCACGCTCCAGGAGGCTCGTGATGACGTTCAAGGCTCTGTGTGGATTGCTGTTGGCGGGCGCGCTGACCGGATCGGTTCACGCCGCATCCGGCGACGCCGGCGGCGCGACGACTGGCGCAAGTCCGACCGCCCAAAAGGCCGGAAGCGGTTCCGGCCTGGTTCAGAAGATGCGGGACGATCTCGCGAAGGCGGGGTTCACCGACATCCAGATCATGCCCTCGTCTTTCCTCGTTCGCGCGAAGGACTCCGCCGGCAACCCGGTGATGATGGTGATCAACCCGGACTCGGTGGCCGCGGTCACCGAGGAGAGCCAGCCGGCAAGTTCGGCCAACGCCTCGAACCGGCAGGGATCGCCCAATGCCGCCGGCGCGACCCCGGGTCCGCAATCGACCGGTGGCGCGCAGCCGGTGACGCCGGGCGGAGCGCCGAAGAGCCCTTGAGGCTCGTCGGCGGGGGCGTGGCGCGCTCCGGCCGGCCGACGGTGGTCAGACCGGGATCTTGGTCAGCGCGCGCGCCGCGAATTCGTCGGTCACCAGCGCGGTCGGCCGCAGGAGACGGATCGCCCCCTCGATCGCGGACAGCTTGTGTTGCCCGCCGGCGGCCAGCACCCGGATCGGCGCGGCGCACACCGCCTCCAGCGGCACCGACATGACCCGCTGATTCAACGGGTGGTCGAGCACTCGGCCGTCGTGATCGTAGACGTTGCACAGCATTTCGCCGACCGCGCCGAGGGTTCCGAGGGCTCGCCGGTCGGCCTCGCCGATGACTTCGTAGCGCGAGATCGTCGCCTCGGGCCCGAGGGAGCCGACGCTGACGACGACCGCGTCGAGCGCCCGGGCGAAGCCGTACACCGCGCCGAGGCCGCAGCGCTCGATCAGCGCGATCTTGGTCTCCGGGCTGTCGACCAGCGCCGGGGAGGGGATGAGATAGCACTCGGCGTTGAAGGCGCGGGCGAAGGCGGAAGGGAACTCGGCCGGGTTGTCCTGCGCGAAGTGGGTGACCCCGCCGACGAGGGAGATCACGTTCAGGCCGCGCAGCGATCGCTCGCGCAAATGTTCGAGCGAGCGGTTGAGCGTGCGGCCCCATCCGAGCCCGATCTTCATGTCGTTGCGCAGCAGCGAGGACAGATATTCCCCGAGCACCGCCCCGATCGGCGCGGTGGCGTCCGCGTCGCGCAGCGACAGCGGCGCAACCAGCGCCTCCTCCAAACCGTAGGTGACGCACAAGGACGCTTCGAGGCCGCCGATCTCCGCGTGTCCTCGCGCCAGGGCGATGCGCACCTCGCCGAGCGCGCGCGCTTCGGCCAGCATCCGCACCACGGTGACGCGGCCGACGCCGAGCGCGTCGGCGATCGCGCTCTGGGTCATCTCTTCGACGAAATACATCCAGGCGGCCCGCTGGCGCAGGCGTTCGTTGCGTCTCGGCGCGCGCGATTCGAAAGAGTGATCGGCCTTCATGATGCCCTTTTCGGTCGCGTCCCTGTGCGCAAATGTCAAGGTCGCGGATTGCCTCAGGTCAGACTGTCATAGAACGACGCGACGAAAATGATCAGGCCGGCGATGACGGCGAGCAGGACGAAGCCCGCCACCACGATCCGCTCCTCGCTCCAGCCGCCGGGATCCGCCTCGTCGGCGCTTTCGGGCGCCGAGATCGGCGGAGCGGGTGCCGGAACGG
>CAMFKX010000020.1 GCA_945957375.1 uncultured Roseiarcus sp. | reverse complement strand
GCATCATATGCCGATCCTGCTTGTGCTGGTGATCGTGCTTGCGGCGGGCGCGATCGTCGGCCTCTTCAACGCGCTTTTCATCATCTATTTTCGGGTTCCGTCGCTCGTTGTCACCCTGGGCTCCACGTCGCTGATGAGCGGCCTCGTGCAGTGGATGACCGACAGCTCCACCATCGGCGGCGTCGACGAGGGCTTGATCAACGCCGTCGTGGGGATGCGCCTTTTCGGAATTCCCTACGCCTTTTACTACGCTTTGGCGGCCGCGGTCGTGATGTGGTACGTCTTTGATTACACGCCGCTCGGCCGACGATTGCTGTTCGTCGGACGCGGCCGTGAGGTCGCCCGCCTCAACGGCATTGCCGTCGATCGTGTGCGCCTCGGCGCTCTGGTGACGTCCGCGGTGATGTCGGCCGCCGCCGGCATCCTCTATGCCGGCGTGCTCGGCTCGGCCGATCCCTATTCCGGTCTCAACTTCCTGCTGCCCGCGTTTGCCGCCGCCTACCTCGGCGCGACGACGATCCAGCCCGGCCGGTTCAACCCCTGGGGGGCGGTGTTCGCCGTCTATTTTCTGGCGACGGGCATTACCGGCCTGTCGATGCTGGGCATTCCGCTCTGGGTCACGAATGTCTTCAACGGAGGCGCGCTGATCCTCGCCGTCACCATCTCGCAGTTGACGAGAGGGCGCGAAGCCTCGGACATCGGCTGAACGCCGGCGCCGCCCGCGTCGCGCCCACGACGGCTATCGTCCTTCGTCGCCCCTGGCCCAGCGCCTTTCGAACTCCCACACCTCCTCGAAGCCGATGAGGGACTGAAACTCGCGGAAGTTGAACAGCGGCAGGTCGGGCGAGACGCTCGTGCCTGTCTCCTTCAGGATCTTGAGCGCGGTCTCCGCCGCCGCCGCCGCGGCGAGCCCGGTGATCGAAGGGAAGATCGCCAGCGCGTAGCCGATGTCGGTCAGTTCCGCCTTCGAGCGGATCGGCGTCTTTCCGCCGTCGGCCATGTTCGCCATCATCGGCTTTCGAATGCGCCGGCAGCCTTCGCGCATCTCCGCCTCGCTCTCCAGCGCCTCGAGGAAGACGATGTCGGCGCCCGCCTCGCCATAGGCGAGCCCGCGGCGCACCGCCGCTTCAAAGCCTTCCGGCTGGCGCGCGTCGGTTCGGGCGATGACGAGCATGCCGTCGGCGTTGCGGCGCGCGGCGCAGGCGACCTTGACCTTCTCGACCATGTCCTCGATCGGGATCACGCGCTTGAACGGCGTGTGGCCGCACTTCTTGGGAAATTCCTGGTCTTCGATCTGGATCGCGACGATGCCGGCGTCCTCATAGCCGCGCACGGTGTGGTGCACGTTGAGGAGGCCGCCGTAGCCGGTGTCCGCATCGGCGATGACGCCGGAGTTCGCGACCCGAGCGAGCGTCGACACGCGGTCGAGCATCTGGGTGTAGGTCGCGATGCCCGCATCCGGCAGTCCGTAGGCCGAGGCGGTGAGCCAGAACCCGGACGCGTAGACGAAATCGAATCCGATCTTGTTGCTGACGACCGCCGAGATCATGTCGTGGATGCCCGGGGCGACGACGCACGTCCCCGAGCCCAACGCCGCTTTGAGGTTTGGCCTGCTCATTTGTTGTGTTCCTCCCGTTCCAAGGAGCCTCTAGTCCATCGCCTGGCGCTTGCGCACGAGCTGCGAGATCGACACGGCGACCACGAGGCCTCCGCCGTAGAAAAGGTTCTGCACGTAGCTGTCGGCGCCGAGGAAGTTGAGCCCGAGAATCCCCGTCGACAGGAAGAACACCCCGACGAACGCGCCCCAGGGATTGAAGCGGCCGGGATAGATCGCGGTCGAGCCGAGAAAGGCGGCCGCGAAGGCGGGCAGGAGAAAGGCGAGCCCGGAGCTCGGATCGGCCGAGCCGCGCATGCCGACGTAAAGCACTCCGGCGAAAGCCGAGATCGCGCCCGAAGCCATCAGCGCGCCGGCGCGCACCCGTTCGACCTTGACCCCCGAAAGCCGCGCGACCTCGCGCCCGCGCCCGACGAACAGGAGACGGCGGCCGGCGGCGGTGAACTCGAAGACGTACCAGAGGCCGATGGTGAGAAGCAGCGCGTACCAGAACAGGAGCGCGATCCCGAGGATCTTGGTGGCGAAGACGACGTTGACGAGGGCGGAGAGCGACTGGCCGAACACCACGGCCGAGTTCGACATCCAGAGAATGACGCCGTTGATGAAATAGCCGACGCCGAGCGTCACGATCAGCGAGTGAATGCGGAAATAGAGGATGAAGAAGGCGTTGACCGCGCCGACGGCGGCGCCGAGGACGATGGCGAGGACCACCGCGACCGCGATCGGCACGCCCGCCTTCACGTTCAGGATGGCGACCAGCATCGACGCCAGCGTCAGGATGCTCGCGCCCGAGAGATCGAAATCGCCCGCGGTCAGCGGCAGGATCAGTCCGAGGGTCAAGACGACGATGATCGAATTGAAGCCGAACATCGACGCATAGGGCGCCCAGCTCAACATCGGCGGCGAAAACAGGCCGAAGCCGATGATCAGAAGCGCCCAGGCGACGAGCAGCCCGTAGCGTTCGGCGGCCGACTTGACGTCGAATCCGCTGCGCGGCCCCGCCTCGCGGACGACCTGATCCTCGATCGCCTTGAGCTTCGCCTCGAGTGCGGCGATGCGCGCCTCATAGGCCTTGAGCGCCTCGTCATGCCCGGACGTCATGCGGAAAGGACCGGGCTAGGAGACAAGGGAGGGCGGGAGGCCCTGGCGGGCGCCATGCTCGATCCGTGTCATCGAGTGGTAGCAGCATTCGGCGATGGCGTCCTCGGTGAGCTGGTCGCCGGCAAGCTCGGCCACGGCCTCGCCTCGCGCGAACACGATCACCCGGTGACAGATCTGGGCGAGTTGCTCCCAGTCGGTCGAGGCGAGGAGCACGCCGGCCCCTGAGGCGCTCGCGGCGTCGAGCGCGGCCAGAAGCTGCTGGCGCGCGCCGACGTCCACCCCCTGCGTCGGCTCGTCGAGCAGGATGAGGCGCGGCTTCATCTGAAGCCACTTGGCGAGCAGCACCTTCTGTTGATTTCCGCCCGAAAGCGCGCTCAGGGGAAGGATCGGCAGGTTGGGTTTGACGGCGTATTCGCCGCCGAGCTTCTCGGCGGCGCGGAGCATCTTCTTTCGGTCGAGGCCGAAGGCGTTCCGCATCGAATCGAGGACCGGCAGCATCATGTTCTCGACGATCGGCAGGCCGCCGACGCCCGCCGCCCCGAGCCGGTCGGCAGGAAGGTAGACGATGCCGGCTGCAAGCGCGCGCGGCGGATCGATAGCGGCAAGGTCGATCGCCTCCCCGGAGTCGAGTTCGAGCCTGCCGGTCAAAGCGCGCGTCGCGCCGTAGGTCGCCGAGCACACGCGGTCGAACCCCGAGCCGATCAGCCCCGTGAGGCCGAGGATCTCGTTGCGGCCGACGTCCACCGACACCGGTCCGAGCCCCGGCGCCGTCAGCCCGGAGATGCGCGCGAGGGCCGTGCGTTTCGCGGTCGGCAGCGCGTGGACGTGAACGCGCTTGACTGCGCGCCCGACGATCCGCTCGACGAAGTCCTCGTGGGTGGCCGAGCGCGTCTCGATCACTTCGACCAGGACGCCGTCGCGCAGGATGGTGGCGCGATCGGTGATCTCCATGACCTCGTGGATGTCGTGGCTGACGAAGATCACGCTTGCGCCTTCCGAAACGATGCGGCGCACCAGCGCAAACAGCTGATCGACGCCGACCCGCGGCAGGAACGGCGTCGGCTCGTCCAGGACGAGAAGCCGGCCGCGATGGCCCTTGGCGTCGTCCGGGGCGCCGAGATCTTCGACCGCGCGCACGATGGCGAACAGGGCCTGCTCCGCCGGCGACAGACTGTCCATGCGCGCGCGCGGATCGAGGGCAAGGCCATAGCGCTCGAGGGTGTTCGCGGTCGCCTCGTGCTCGCGCCGCCACGAGATGCGCCACGCCGGCGCGGTCGCGAAATCGGTGAGGCGCATGTTCTCCGTCACCGAGAGCGAGGGAATGAGCGCGAGATTCTGGTGGACGAAGGCGAGGCCGAACCTCTTGGCTTCATCCGCCTGCACGGGAAGCGGCAGGTCTTCGCCAAACAGCGCCGCCCGACCGCCGGGCTCCGGCGCATGGAACCCGGCCAGGATCTTGATCAGCGTCGACTTGCCGGAGCCGTTGCTGCCGAGCAACCCGTGCACCTCGCCGCGCCGCACCGAAAGGTTTACGGCGTTCAATGCAAGCTCGCCGCCGAACCGCTTGGACAGGTTCTCGACGACGAGCGCATCCGAGGCCGCCCCGGTGCGGCGTGTTCCACCCGGGGCGGCAGACGTCACTGCAGGCCCCAGAGCTTCTTGAAGCCGGCGACATGGGCGTCGCCGTAGCCGTCGTTGAAGGTCGCGGGCTTGCCGGCCGTCGCCACGTTCTCCTTGGTGAAGATGTAGGCGGGCGTGTTGAGTTTGGTCACCGTCCCCTTGCCGCAGAGGAGCCGCATGTCGGCGTCGATGCCGGCCATGCCGACCCAGCCGAGCGACTCGCCGACGTTCATTTCGACAAGGTCGCCGTCGCGCATCATGTCGAGCACGAAGGGCGTGCCGTTGTAGGAGACGATCTTGGCTTTCGATCCCGCCCCCTGGATCGCGGGCGCGATGAACTGCGACATCGAATCGTACACCGGCAGAACGTAGTTGATCGTCGGATCGGCGAGCAGGGCGGACTGGACCGCGGGCTGGATCTTGGTCGCCCATTCGGTGACGGGCGTGTTGATGTACTTGACCTTGCAGTCGGGGCAATTCGCCTTGAGGTAGTCCATGATCGCGTTTTTCAGCGGGGTGGTCGGGGTGATCTCGTCGGGTCCGAGGACGATGGCGTTGACCTTGCCGCCGGTCTTGGCGATCGTCCACGCCGCGATGACGTTGCCGACGGTCACGTAGTCGCTGTTGGCCGACCCGTCGAGGAAGTCCGGGGCCTTCTGGGTGGTCGCGTCGTAATCGTGGGTCGTGGTGACCTTGACCCCTTTGCCGCGCGCTTCGGCGATCTGGGGGGCGATGAATTCCGGCGGCAGGCCTCCCTGCAGGTCGATGAGATTATAGCCTTCCTGGACCGCCTTGTTGATGCCCTGCGTCCACTGGTCGGGCGAGAGTTGCGTCTCCCAAGACTTCAACGGAAAGCCGACCATCTTCGCCGCCTGCTCCATGCCGCCGGAGATCGCGACGTTGAACGGGTTGGCGTTGGTCAGCGGAATGACGAAGATCTTCTTGCCTTGCATGCAGGCCTTGGCGTCGAACGCATCGCCCGGCGCCTCGAAGGTCGGCAGCTTCGAATATTTCTCGACGAGCGCCTTCGCTGCAGCCACGCCGTCGGCGTGGGCCGTCCCCGTCAGCGCGATGAGCAAGGCTCCCGCGCATCCGCCAAGCACCGTTTTCATGATGGCTCCTCCTCCGGTCTTCATGTCGAAAAAACTTCGGTCAACGGCGCTCCGAGCGCCACTGGGCGGCGGAGCGCAGGAACTCCGCCGCTCGCTCTTCGGCGATCACGTCGGCATATTTGGCGTTCATGTCGTAGAGATTGGCTTCGTGCGGCCTCGGATCGCGGTCGCCGACCGCCTCGCGCGCGACGAGCGTGACGAAGCCGTGACTCATGGCGTCGACGCAGGTCGCCCGCACGCAGCCCGAGGTCGTGACCCCGGTCAGAACGACCGTATCGGCGCCCATCGCGGTCAGCATCGCCGCGAGGCTCGTGCCGAAGAAGGCGCTTGGATATTGCTTGGTGACGACCGTCTCATCGTCTCGCGGAACGAGACTATCGGCGAAGGCCTGGGTCGGAGCGCCCTTGACGAAACACGAGAGCACGGGCGTCTTGCGGAAGAAAACGCCGCCGTCCTCTCCCCCCTTCCGGTAGAGGACTTCGGTGAGGACCACGGGAACGCCGGACTCGTGCGCGATCTCGCGAAGTCTGAGCGCCGATTGCAGCGCCGTCCGGCACCCCTCCCCGCCAAACAGCGGCGAGGTCGGTTCGAAATAGGCCTGCGCGAAGTCGATGAGAATGAGCGCGGGTCGCTTTCCCCATGACTGCGCGGCATGGTAGCCCGCGCGGGCGTAGTTGGCGTCGAGTCCTTCCGCCGGGTTCGACATGCGCGCCCCCTACTCGGCTGCAATCTTGTAGTCCGACCGGAAACGCGGCTCCATCGGCGGATCAAAGCCCGTCTCGGCCTTGCAGCGGGCCCGCAGTTCGTCGAGCGACTTGAAGCCGCGGTCGAACAGCGGGGTCGGGCCGCGCTTGGCCGCCATGTCACGGCGCAGCCGCTCGGTCGCGAGCGTATCGACGCGGCCCTCGGCGTTCACGACGACGCCGTAGCGGGTCGCGCCGTTGACGGTGACGAGGCCGCGCAGAATGTCAGCCGCCACCTTCTCGGGCTCGCGTTTCAGCGGATCGCCCCAGCCGCCTCCGCCCCAGGTGTTGAAGTGCAGCACATCGCCAGGCTCGACGGCGATGCGGTCGCACTTGGACGGGATGTTCTCGACGCGGCCGTTCTTGCGACTGAGCGTCTTCGTCGATCGCGCGCCGGGTTCTCCGCCGTTGACTCCCCAGGGGAAGGTGAACCAGCGGTCGTCGTGAATGGAGATCTCGCCAGCCTCCAGCATCTCGTAGGCGATGGTGATGCCGTTGCCGCCGCGATGAACGCCCGCCCCGCCCGAATCCGGCAAAGTCGCGTATTCCAGGATGCGCAAGGGGAAGTACGCTTCGAGGAACTCGTTGGGGACGTTGGTGAAGGCGGGCCAGAGCGAGTGTCCATCCGGGCCGTCGCCCGCCGGCCGGCCGGGAATGCCGCCGAAGCCGATCTGGAACAGCTGGTACCATTCCCCCTTGGCGCTGTAGCCGGAATACATGAAATGCGGGCTGTCGGAGAAGCCGGCGGCGTTGAGCGCCTCGGGGGCGCCCTGCCCCAGCAAGCCGCCCATGAGATCGAAGATCCGTCCGAGCATGTGGGTGCGGCAGGAGAGCGCCGCGGGCTTCTTCGGCTTCAGGATCGAGCCCGGCGGAATGCGCACCTCGACGAGGTCGTAGAAGCCGTCGTTGAACAGGATCTGCGGGTCGAACAGATTGATGGTGAACGCCCCGAAGAACATTTTGAACATTTCTTCGTTGAGCAGGAAATTGATCGACGAATGCGACTGCGGATCGCAGCCGTTGAAGTCGAAGATCGCCTTCTCGCCCTCGCGCCAGAGCGTGCAGGCGATCTTGTAGGGGCCGTTGCCCATGCCGTCGTCGTCGATCCAGTCCTCGAACGTGGCGCGGTGATTGCCCTCGGGAATGATCATCTGGATGATCGCCGACATTGCGCGGCGGTTGCGCTCGAGCATCTCCCACATCGCGGAGACGTAGGTGTCGATGCCGAAGCGCGCGATGTTTTCCCGCACCCGTCGCTCGGCCAGTCTCAGCGCGGCGATGATCGCGAAGAAGTCGGCGCGGTTCCATTCCGGCATGCGGGTGTTGCTCAGCATCACGCGCAACATCTCGTCGTTGAGCTCGCCCTTGCGGAAGATCTTCACCGGCGGGAATATCATGCCCTCCTCGAAGATCATCTTGGCGTCGGTCGGCAGCGAGCCCGGCACCTTGCCGCCGATGTCGGTCATATGGCCGAACATGGCGGCCCACGAGACGAGCCGGCCGTCGAGGAAGATCGGCATCATCAGGAGCCAGTCGTTCAGATGGCTGACGGCGCCTGCGCAGGAGTACGGGTCGTTGGTGAAGAAGACGTCGCCGTCCTCGATCGTCCCGTCGTAGCCGTTGATGAAACCGTGCAGGAATGAGCCGAACTGGCCGACGACCATCTTGCCTTCCTGATTGGCGATCATCGGGAAGGCGTCGTGCTGCTCGCGGATGCCCGGGCTCATCGCCGTGCGGAACAGCACCGCGTCCATTTCGACGCGGGCGTTGCGCAACGCGTTCTCGACGATGTCGAGCGTGATCGGATCGACCGCGATGCGCTTGAAGGGCGCCGGATTGGTCTCGATGATCTTGCCTGGCATGGCTCTGCGCCTCTCCTTCAGATCTTGGGCCTAGTGGAGGCCCGCCCGGCCCGCGCTCGCCTCGGCGTTCGGGCGAATGAGGATGTTGCCGATCTCGTCCACAACCCCGTGGTGGTCGGGCAGGATCAGCGTCGTCGAGTCCATTTCGACCACGATCGCGGGCCCCTCGATCCGGTTGCCGGCTTCGAGCTTCGCCCGGTCGTAGACCGTCGCCTTGCGCCAACCGTCGCCGACGAAGACGCGGGTCTCGTGCATCGCGGCCGCGCGCGGATCGGCGCCGCCGCGCGGCACGTTCGCGCCCACGAGCGGCTTCTTCGGGCCGAGCACCACGGCGCGCAGGCCGACGAGTTCGTGGCCCGCGTCAAGAGCGAAGGTGAAGAGCTGCTCGTGCATCTTGTCGAAGCGCTTCGCCACGCCCCCAAGGCCGCTCGCGCGAAATTCCTCAGGGGTCGCATCGACCACGAGTTTCATGCCCTGGCCGGCGTAGCGCATGTCGATCTGATAGATCGTCTCGTGGCCGCGTTCGACGCCCTCGTCGCCGGCGAGGGTCTTGGCGGCCTCGGCGGCGAGGTCGGCGAGGATGCCGGCGACCTGCCCGTCCTTCAGGCTCTCGAACCGCTGAACCAGCGTGCGCGAGGATTCGTTGCGCATCCGGGTCGTGGCGTCGCCATAGGCGCAGAGCACGCCCGGCCCCGGCGGCACGATGACTGGCCAGGAGTTGATGAGGCGCGCGAGCGCATTGGCGTGCAGCGGCCCGGCGCCGCCGAATGCGATCAGGGCGAAGTCGCGCGGATCGTAGCCCTGCTCGACCGAGACGAGACGCAAGGCGCCGCACATGTTCTCATTGACGATGTTGACGATGCCCTCGGCCGCCTTTTCGAGACTCATGCCCAACGCGTCGGCGATCTTCTGGACCGCCTTCTCGGCGAGCGCCCGGTCGATGGTCATGTCGCCGCCGAGTCTCGAATCCGACGGCAGGTAGCCGAGGACGACATTGGCGTCGGTGACGGTCGGCGCTTCGCCGCCCTTGCGGTAGGCGGCCGGACCGGGCATCGCGCCGGCCGACTGGGGGCCGACCCGCAGCGCGCGGGTCAATTCCGGCACATAGGCGATCGAGCCGCCGCCCGCGCCGACGGTGCGCACGTCGATTGACGGCGCGCGCACGGTCACGTCGCCCACGCGTGTCTCGCGCCGCGTCTGCGGCATGCCGTTCTCGATCAGCGCCACGTCGGTCGAGGTGCCGCCCATGTCGAAGGTGAGGAGCTTGACGAAGCCGGCGCGGCCGGCGACGCCGACTGCGCCGGCGACGCCGCCAGCGGGACCCGACATCAGGAGATTGATCGGGCTGTCCATGGCCGAGCGCGCGGTCGACAGGCCGCCGTCGGAGCGCAGGATGTGCAGCTTGACGCCGTTCATCTTGCGCGACAATTCGCTCTCGAGACTGCTCACGTACTTGGATACGACGGGACGGATGTAGGAATTGACGACGGTCGTTTCCGTGCGCTCGTACTCGTACATCTCCGGGATCACGTCGGAGGAGATCGACACCGGTATCGACGGCATGACTTCCGCTGCGATCTGCGCGATCCGGCGCTCATGCTTTCCGTCGACGTAGGCGTTGAACAGCGAGACGGTCAGCGCCTCGATGCCCTTGCCCGATAGCGCCTTGAGGTCGCGGCGCAACGCGGCTTCGTCGAGCGGGACGAGCACCTTGCCGTCGGCTGCGATCCGCTCGACGGCCTCGATGGTCAGTTCGAGCGGCGCGAGCGGCGGAGCCTTGTTGTAGATGACCCAGCCGCCGAGGCCGCCCGGCACGTAGGAGCGGGCGATCTGGAGGACGTCGCGAAATCCCTTGGTGGTGACCAGCCCGACGCGCGCGCCGGCCTTGGTCAGGACGGTGTTGGTGGCGACCGTCGTGCCATGCATGACGTCGTCGATTTCCGTCGGTTCGATCCCGGCGACGCGGCAGATCTTTTCGATGCCGTTCAGGACGCCGATCGAGGAGTCGCTCGGGGTGGAAGGAACTTTGGCGGTGAAGACCTTCGACCGCTTCTCGTCGAGCAGCAGAAGATCGGTGAAGGTCCCGCCGACGTCGACCCCAAGCCGGTAACCGCTGCGGTTACGCGCCCGACGGGCGCCAAAGTCATCGCTCAGAGGAACAGGCTGTGCGCGGCTTCGCTCGATCGCGGCAAGACGCGCCTCGAACTCGGCAAGCCGCCTCTCGTATACCGAAATGAGATCGTCCGCCGACGCCATTCCAACGCCTCCCGCCTTCAGATTGTATACATTAGTGAGGACCACGGGCCGCATGTCAACCCGGTCCCTGGCCGGTGGATAGACCGTGACGGCATCGAGGCCGGCGATGACGCAGCCTTAGCCCCGGGCGTCTTTGTCGCGCGCGAGCCGCGAACGGACCCGGCCGAAGAATCCGCCGGCCCTGCCCGGCGCGCTGATTCGCTCGACGCTGGCGTGCGCCAGCGCCAGGACCCGGTCGAGCAAGGCGTCGCGCTTCTTCGAGGTCTCCGCCTGACGGGCGACTTCCGCGTCGAGCGCCGCCGCCGTCGAGACTGCGCGATCCGCCAGTCCGGTCATGCGCTTGAGATCCGCTTCCTTCTTTTCCAGAGCCCCGATCGTCCGGGCGATCAGAGCGTCCGACCGCTCGGCGAGAACGCCGAGGCGCTCGATCCCTTCGCCGCCGGTCGCAGGCGCCTTCCTTGTGGACTCGGCGAGGGACAGGGCCCTTTCCAGCAGATCCTCGTGTCGAGCGACGAGCGCGCTCAGACGGTCGACGTCGCTGTCGCGGTCGGCGAGCGCGAGGTTCGCCTCCTCGATTTCGTCGAACAGAATCCCGACAAGCGCCGTCGGGTCGATGCGCAGGTCCGCGAGCCGACGGCTCAGAGACGCGGGCGCCTCGTCCAGCGTCACGCGCCAAAGGCCGCGGTTGTCGCGCTGGGCGCGGATCGCGCCGGCGGCGATCCCCTCACGCACCCGGAGCCGGCTCACGCCGAGCCGCTCGGCGGCTTCGGCAAGCGGCAGCCAGGCGTCTCCCAGTTTCTCGCCCACCTTCGCATCCTTTCCGGTCGATCGGACCGCCCATGGCCGGGCCGCCGGCGTCCCGTCGCACGCGCCCAAGTCGCACTGGCGGGATTCCGTGCGAGTGTATACAATAATTCGGCGACTGGAAGATCGGTCGGAAGCCCGCCCGGCCAGGAACCGCGAACCGGGTCGTTACCGAACGCGTCGTGCGGAGCCGAAAGGGTTTGGGCAGGATGACGCAAGTTGCTCCGAGACGGCGGGCGTCGGCGGAGGCCGGGGGACGCGCGCCGGCTCGACGGGAAGTGCGCGACGACGTCCAGGCCGCGGGCGCCGAGAGCCTCCGCACGGCCGCGGAGCGCGCCTACCAGGATCTGCGCCAACGCATCCTCGACGGGCGTCTGCCGTCCGGCCTCAGGATCAAGGAAATCGAGATCGCGCGGGACCTCGGGATCAGCCGCACGCCGGTGCGCGATGCGCTGAGCCGCCTGAATTCCGAAGGGCTGCTCGACGTCCGCCCCAATTTCGGCGCGACCGTCGTCGTCTGGTCCGAGGACGAGATCGCGGTCATGTTCCGCATCCGCTCGATGCTCGAACCCTTCGCCGCCGAAGTCGCGGCGAGCGCGATTACCGACGACGAGATCGCCGAGCTGCGCGGGCTTTGCGACCGCATGGAGGAAGCCGTTCGGCGCGAACGGGGTCGCGATCTCGCGGTGCTTTCGGAGGCGAACGCCCGCTTCCACAAGGTCATCATCGACGCCTCGCGCTCGGAGCGCCTCGCCAGGCTGATCACGCTCGCGGTCGACGCGCCGCTCACTCGCAGGATTTTCAGCCGATACTCATCCGAGGAAATCCAGCGCAGCATGCGGCACCATCGCGAGATTCTGGACGCTCTTTCGCACCGGGATTCCGCCTGGGCGGCAAGCGCCATGCGCACCCATATTCTCTCGGCGATCGGACGCGCGACGTCGTCTGGCCACACGCGGATCTAGCAAGGGCGATCACGCCGAAACCCATGCGGACGGTCGCGCCTTGTTCCCCAGCCTGTCGCCCATCGTGTGACGTTCGAGCGCAACGACGGCGATCCTTCAGGATCGTCGGGGAGGACGAAGCTGATCCTCGCAAGGGATCCATTTCCTATGTCTCCCCGGTCGCGCGGGCGCTGATCGGGAAAAATGCCGGCGAAGTCGTCCTCGCCGGCGGCCATGAGATTCGGGCCATCGAATAGAGCGCTGCGCAACCGCCGCGCCGCGCGCCCCTGCCCCGGGAAACTGCTACGATGCCGCCGGAATCGAGCACAAGCCGGGGAACGCGCATGGCTGACCGAGAGATTGGCGTCGGAATCGTCGGATTTGGATTGGGCGGCCGGGTTTTTCACGCGCCCTTTGTCAAAGCGGTGCGCGGGCTGCGTCTGTCGGCGATCTGCCAGCGCCAGGGCGACGAGGCGGCAAGAGCGTATCCCGAGGCGCAGGTCGTGCGCTCTTTCGACGCCATGCTGGCCAATCCCGATGTCGAACTGATCGTCGTCACCACCCCGAACGCCACCCATTTCGACATGGGCCGGCGGGCGCTGGAGGCAGGCCGGCACGTCGTCATCGACAAGCCGTTCACGGCGACCAGCGAGGAGGTGCAGGAGCTGAGCCGCCTTGCGAAGAGCAAGGGCCTGCTGGCGGCGCCCTTCCACAATCGCCGCTGGGATGGCGATTTTCTTACCGTCAAGAAACTGATCGCCGAGGAGGCGCTCGGCCGGCTCGTCACCTTCGAATCGCACTTCGATCGTTTCCGCCCCGCGCCGCGCCACGGGAAATGGCAGGAGGCCGGCGATCCGGCGAACGGCATGCTGTTCGACCTCGGACCCCATCTCGTCGATCAGGCGCTGGCGCTGTTCGGCCTGCCGGACACGATCACCGCGAGCGTCCGCTCGGATCGCGACGGAACCGCAATCGAGGACGCCTTCGACATCACGCTGAGCTATCCGGCCGCCAGCGGCAAGACGTTGCGGGCGCATTGCCGGACGAGCTACCTCGCCTGCGAGAATGCGCCGCGCTTTCTGCTGCACGGGACGAAGGGCAGCTTCCGCAAATACGGGCTCGACCCGCAGGAGCCAGCGCTGGTCGGCGGCGCGGAGGTTCCCGCGGAAGGGTCGCCGGAGGTGTGGCTGCAGGAGCGCGAACCGGCGTGGGGCAAGCTGACGGTCGCCCCGGACCCGACAGTTCCGGAGACGCTCGTCGAGCGTCCGGTGAAGACCGAGGTCGGCGACTATCGCGGCTTCTATGAAAACGTTCGCGACGCGCTCCTCGACGCGGCGCCGCTCGCGGTCACGGCGGAGGACGGCTACCGGGTCATTGGGCTCCTCGAACTGGCGCGGCGGAGTTCCTCCGAGGGCCGCACCCTGAAGGTGGAGCTATAGACGCGCGCTTGTCGCGCTCCTCGTCCGGCGAGGCGCGGAGCGCCAGCGATCGGGTCGGCGGCCGTCGGCGTCATGGACTCGGGCGCCAAGCAGGCGGTCGAGAGGCTTGACGAACAGCAGCCCCGCCGGCCGCCGCCCGATCGTCGGGCGGCGAGCCAAGAGGGTCGGCTTGGTCAGATGCGGCCGATGGGCTCGGCGTCGCGTTGCCGCTGCGCCGGGCGCGCGGGCCGCTCGAAGGCGAACGGGTCCGGACTGGACGGCTTCGCCGTCGCCGCCGCGTAGGTCTTGAAGCCGCCGGTCAGGTTGCGGACGTCGGCGAAGCCGGACTGCCTGAGGATGCGATAGGCGAGATAGCCGCGCAGGCCCACCTGGCAGAAGACGACGACAGGCCGGGCGCGGTCGAGCTCGCCGAGCCGCTGGCGCAGGCCGTCGACCTCGATGTTCAGCGCCCCGGGAATGGTCCCGGCGGCGAACTCCTTCGGCGTGCGGACGTCGACGAGCTGGAACGAAGCCGGCGCCTCCTTCACCAGGTCCCGGAGTCCGCGCCAGTCGACGATCTGCTGAAAGCCCGAGATCACGTTTCCGGCGACCAGGCCGACGACGTTGACCGGGTCCTTGGCCGAGCCGAACGGCGGCGCATAGGCGAGCTCGAGCGCAGCGAGGTCGTGCGCCTTCAGGCCAGCCGCGATCGCCGTCGCGATCACGTCGATGCGCTTGTCCACCCCGTCGGCGCCGACGGCCTGCGCGCCGAGGATCGTCCCGTCGGGTTTGAACACGAGCTTGAGCGCGATCGGCATGGCGCCGGGATAATAGGACGCGTGCGACCCGGCGTGCACGATCACGGCGCGATGCGGAATGTCGAGCGCCGCAGCCTGCCGCTCGTTGAGGCCGGTGCAGGCGGCGGCGAGATCGAACACCTTGAGGATCGCCGTCCCCATCGTCCCGGCGTAGGTCGCCGGCGCGGCCGCGCCGGTCGCGAGCATGTTGTCGGCGGCGATGCGCGCCTGGCGGTTCGCCGGCCCCGCGAGCGGGATCAGCGCCGGCTTGCCCGAGACGCGGTTGACGACCTCGATCGCGTCGCCGACGGCGAAAATGTCGGGGTCGGAGGTTGCGAGCCGTTCGTCGACGCGGATTCCGCCGGTCGGGCCCAAGGCGAGCCCGGCTTCGCGCGCGAGCTTCGTCTCCGGCCTCACCCCGATCGACATGACGACGACGTCGGCCTCGATCTTCCGGCCGCTCGCGAGACCCACGACGACGTGGTCGGGATGGTCCGCGAAAGACTCGATCTTGTCGCCGAGATGGGTCTCGATTCCCTTCTCGCGCAGGCGGCCCTGGACGATCGCCGCCATCTCCTCGTCGAACGGGGCGAGGATCTGCGCCGCGCCCTCGACCAGCGTGGTCGCGAGGCCGCGATGGTGAAGGTTCTCCGCGACCTCGAGGCCGACGTAGCCGCCGCCGATGACGGTCGCGCGCAGCACGCTGTCGTCGCCGAGGGCGGCCATGATCCGGTCGAGATCGGGAACGTTGCGCAGGGTGAAGACGCGCGGGGAGCCGGCGCCGGGAATCGGCGGGCTCACCGGATCCGCGCCCGGCGACAGCAGCACACGATCGTAAGACTCGTCGGTCTCGTCGCCGGTCTCGAGATTGCGCAGCCGCACCGTCTTCGCCGCGCGATCGATCGCCGCCGCCTCAGCGCGGGCGCGGACCTCCACCCGATAGCGCGCCTCGAACTGGGCCTTGGTCGTGACGAGCAGCTTGTCGCGCTCGGCGATCACGCCCGAGATGGCGTAGGGCAGCCCGCAATTGGCGAAGCTGATGTAGGGGCCCCGCTCCACAACCACGATCTCGGCCGCCTCGCTGATCCGGCGCAGGCGGGCCGCGGCTGTCGCGCCGCCTGCGACGCCGCCGATGATGACGATCTTCATGAGGCTCTCTCGCTCGGTAAACCCTGGTTCCCGGACCATACATTAAAATATCCGCATGTGTTTTTCAAGGGCGCGGGTCAAATGGCCGCACCCGCCGGCGAGCCGCCGCCGACGCCGGTCAGCCCCAGCGATCGTCGAAAGTTTGAAAGCGGGCTCAGGCTGACCCGACGAGGCCGCGCAGGAAGGCCAGGTCGACGAGGCCCGCGTGTTGCTTCACGACCTTGCCGTGGTCGAACACGATCAGCGTCGGAATGCCCCGGACGCCGTAACGCGCCGAGATCGAAGGCTCCTCGTCGACGTTGACCTTGGCGAACCGGGCGCGCGGCTCGAGTTCCTTTGCGGCGCGTTCGAAGATCGGCGCCATCGCCCGGCACGGGCCGCACCACGGCGCCCAGAAATCCACGACGACCGGCGCGTCGGTGCGCTCGAGATGCCGGTCGAAGGTCGCCGTCGTCAGCGCGATCGGATGGCCGGGAAACAGCGGCGACTTGCAGGCGCCGCAGACCGCCTGCGTCGCCGGCCGGTCGGCCGGGACGCGGTTGACGGACGCGCATTGCGGGCAGACGACGTTGCGGGACTGGGTCATCGCGCAGCTCCTGGCGCCCCCCGGTCTATCGCGTCGCGAGCAGCCAGACGAGCGGTATCAAGAAGATCACCGCGGTCGAGCCGACCACCACCATCAGGTGTCGCGGACCGACCCGGAGGATCGTGCCGAGCGAGGTGTTGAGGCCGAGCGCGGCGATCGCCAGCAGAAGGCCCCAGCGCGACGCCTCGACCAGGGCCGCCTTGGCCGGCTGCGGGATCACGCCGAGCGAGTTGATGACGACGAAGACGAGGAACATGATCGCGAACACGGGGACCGGGACCTTGGCCTTGTGCGCGTCGCCGCCTTGCCCCGAGAACCACCAGCCGACCAGGAGCACGACCGGGAGCAGCATGAAGACCCGGAAGAGCTTCACGACCGTCGCGATGTCGCCGGTCGTGTCCGAGACGGCGTAGCCGGCCCCGACCACCTGGGCGACGTCGTGGATCGTCGCCCCGAGGAAAATCCCGGTCGTGCGATGGTCGAAGCCGAGAAGGTCGCATAGCGGCGGATAGGCGATCATGCCGACGGTCGCGAGGATGTTGACCGTGATGGCGGTGAAGGCGGTGTCGGACTCGCGGTCCCGGTAGGGAGGCAGCACGGAAGCGGTGGCGAGCGCGGCCGACGCGCCGCAGACCGCGGTCGCGCCGCCGACGATGGCCCCGTACAGGTCGCCGCGGCCGAACAGGCGGGCGAACAGGACGCCGGAGACGAGGGTCGCCGCCATCGCCACGATCACCATCGCCGCCGTGCCCAGCCCGAGCCCGAGGATGTCGGCGAGCGCGATCTTGAGGCCGAAAAGCGCGATCGCCCAGCGCAGGACCCTCTTGATCGCGAAGGTCGTCCCGACGGTGAAGGCGGGTCGATCGGCGATCGGATGGAGGATCATGCCGATCACGAGCGCGACGACCGGCGCGGTGATCGTCACCTTGCGGCCGACCGTGGCGAGCGCGGCTTGGGTGGTGAGCGGCTCGATCTGGACCGAGGCCCAGGCGAGCAATGCGGCGAAGACGAGCCCCGGGACGAGCGGCGCAGCGGCGCCGAACGACCGGGCGAGCGTTGCGACCGCCGCGTCCGGCCTAGCCGCGGACATAGGCCGAAGCCTGCGCCATCCTGAGCGCCAACCGCGTCTGAAGCGTCTCGTGAGGCATCGGCGCTTTGGTCCCCCGGTCCCGCGCCGCGGCGGACCGGGCGATATCGATAAACACATTCGCTTATTAATATCTTTTGCCGCGTCCGTCCAGAAGTCGGCAGCAATATACAGATGCGTTTCGCTGTCTATACTTAATCACATTGACAAATGCTGCCTTCTGCGATATTGCGTCATTGTCTGTTATATGAGGCCTATCGCGTATGGCGAACGCTGTTTCTCTCGACCCGGCGCGGCGGTTTCGTGGTCCGAGCGCCGACGTTCGCGAGCTCACGCGAAAGCTCGAGCTGATCGAGACCCGCCCCGACGCCGTGCTCACCTGGGCCGACGTCGCCGATCAGACGCGCGCGCTCTGGCGACGGCTCCGGCCGGCTTCGCGGTAGACCTCGCGCCGCTCTCGCCCGCGCCTGGGCGCGCTCCCGCGCCGTCGCGCGCGTGGTGTTGCATGACCGGGTCCGTCGCGAACTGTGACGCGCAGAAGGCGGCGCGTGCCGGTCGGAGATAGTTGACGTCGTCGAGCCGGACCTCGCGCCCCAGGACGCTGCGATCGTCGTCAGCCCGTCTTCGTCGAGCGAGCCAGGGGCTTGAAGAGCTCGGCCCGCATGACGGCTGTAGCGAACTCCTGCTTCCACGGTCGCGGCAGGTCGGCGACCAGGTCGTCCTCGGTGGCGTCTCCGTCGCGGCGCGTAGCTGCTCGCGGCCCTGGGACGATCTGCGCGCTGGCGACCATGCGCGCCAGGGCAATCGCTTGAAGAAACTTGTACGCCCACGGCGAGCGTCCCCTCCCCCATCCGGGCCGCGCTTGCGCACGCCCCAGGTGGAGGAGGAGGCGCCGTACCGGAGCTTCGAGCGATTGGTGCCCATGCGCGCAGGCGCTTTTGCACGGCGGCCATTTCCTGTTATACTGATATATTAGCAGATATGGAATTGAAGTTATGAACGCCACGGCCCCAGCGACAGCGATGAAGCGCCACATGCCGATGACGGTGGACCGCGACCGCATGGCCGACAGCGCCCGCGAGGCGAGCGAGTTCCTGAAGGCGCTCGCCCACGAGTCTCGGCTGATGATCCTGTGCAATCTTCTGGACGGAGAGAAGTCGGTCGGGGAGCTCGAGGACTTCCTCTCGCTTCGGCAGTCGACCGTGTCGCAGCAGCTCGCGCGCCTTCGCCTCGAGGGGCTGGTGTCGGCGCGGAGGGACGGCAAGACCATCCACTACAGCATCGCCGACGACAAGGTGCGGGCGATGATCGACGTTCTGTACAAGAGCTTCTGCTGCGGGGTCGGCTAGTCTAGGCTTGGGAACCGCGGGAATGCGCTCAACTGCGCACCTTCCGCGCCCGTCACACGGGCCGAGGGCCCGAGGGTCGACGATCTGCCGCTTTCCTGACCACGAAACCGCGTCACCGACGCGTATTGCCGCACTTTCGCTTGCTTTTTGGGCAAGGCTGTTCAGTCGCGGCGCGGCGGGGCCGCTCAACGCCACCAAAGGAATGTTGCGCGCGACGCGCTTCCGGCGCGGAACTTGCGTGGGAGCTTTTGCTGCGGGGGCGTAAGGCCTTGGAGAGGCGACGAGCCGACGCCGCGCCGAGTGAATCGGGCGGCGGCAATCCGCGGCGCCGGGGACAATGTTCGACGCGGCGCCTGCGGCAGCGGGGCCGAGCGGAGGGATTTGAGTCGGATTTGCGAGTGGGAAGGCATGCCTCGTGAAAACGGGTCTGGCCGACGAAGTTGGCGCCCAGCACAGAGTCCTCGGAGACTTTCCGCGGTCCAAGGTCTCTTTCCGATTGTCTCAGCGCGAAACACGCCTACATTATCCGTTAACCTTTCCGACTCACCCTCGCAAGGGGCGGGGCCGGAGCCGAGTCTAGTTGGAGACACGCCATGAGCCCGAACGCCGGTTTTGCACTTGCGGGGTCCGGAACGGCCGATAAGGGCCAGGCCATTCGCGACCTGTTCTCCTCGGCCTACGCGCGCGAACGGCGCGAGGCGATGAGCTTCGATGAGTATCTGGAAGGCTGCCGCAACGATCCGGGGATGACCGCCTCGGCGGCCGAGCGGATGATCACGGCGATCGGCGAACCCGTTCTGGTCGACACTTCCAAGGATTCTCGGCTCGGCCGCATCTTCCTCAACCGAACGATCAAGCTCTATCCGTCGATGGCGGGCTTCTTCGGCATGGAGGACACGATCCAGCGGGTGGTCAGCTATTTCCAGCACGCGGCGCAGGGGCTCGAGGAGCGCAAGCAGATCCTCTACCTGCTCGGGCCGGTCGGCGGCGGCAAGTCGTCGCTCGCCGAGCGGCTGAAGGCGCTGATGGAGACTCAGCCGATCTACGTGCTGGCGGCGGGCGACGAATTGAGCCCGGTGTTCGAATCGCCGCTCGGCTTGTTCCGGCCGGAGCAGATGGGCGATGTTCTGGAAAGCCGCTTCGGCATCCCGCAGCGTCGCCTGACCGGCATCTGCTCGCCCTGGGCCGCCAAGCGCCTCGACGCCTTCGACGGCGACATCTCGCGCTTCTCGGTGGTCAAGCTCTACCCGTCGAAGCTGCGCCAGATCGGCGTCGCCAAAACCGAACCCGGCGACGAAAACAATCAGGACATCTCGACTCTGGTCGGCAAGGTCGACATCCGCAAGCTCGAGCACTTCTCGCAGCACGACCCGGACGCCTACAGCTATTCCGGCGGGCTCAATCGGACGACCCAGGGGCTGCTCGAATTCGTCGAGATGTTCAAGGCGCCGATCAAGGTCCTGCATCCGCTGCTGACAGCGACGCAGGAAGGCAATTACGCCGGCACCGAGAACCTCGGCGCGCTGCCGTTCCAGGGCATCGTGCTCGCCCATTCGAACGAATCGGAATGGGACCAGTTCCGAAATAACAAAAATAACGAGGCGTTTCTCGACCGCATCTGCGTCGTCAAGGTCCCGTACTGCCTTCGGGTCGACGAAGAAGCCAAAATCTACGCGAAGCTATTGGAAAACAGCGAGCTAGCCAATGCCTCGTGCGCCCCGGAAGTGCTCGAATTCCTGGCGCGGTTCTGCATTCTCACCCGGCTCAAGGAACACGAGAACTCGTCGCTCTATTCTAAGTTGCGTGTCTATAACGGCGAGAGCCTGAAGGACACCGACCCGAAGGCGAAGTCCGTGCAGGAATATCGCGAGGCCGCCGGCGTGGCGGAAGGCATGAGCGGCGTCTCGACCCGGTTCGCCTTCAAGGTGCTGTCGGAGACGTTCAACTTCGACAACGAGGAGGTCGCGGCCGATCCCGTGCATCTGATGTACGTGCTCGAACAGGCGATCAAGCGCGAGCAATACCCGAAGGACGTCGAGCAGCGCTATGTCGACGTGATCAAGTCGGTGCTCGCCCCGCGCTACGCGGAGTTCATCGGCCGCGAAATCCAGAAGGCCTACATCGAGTCCTACAGCGAGTACGGTCAGAACCTGTTCGATCGATACATCGCTTACGCCGACGCCTGGATCGAAGAGCAGGACTACAAGGATCCGGACACCGGCCAGGTGTTCGACCGTCATGTGCTCGACGCGGAATTGTCGAAGACCGAGAAGCCGGCGGGCATCGCCAACCCGAAGGATTTCCGTAACGAAATCGTCAAATTCTCGCTGCGGTCACGCGCCGCCAATCAGGGCAAGAATCCCTCCTGGACCTCCTACGAGAAGATCCGCGAGGTGATCGAGAAGCGTATGTTCAGCCAGGTCGAGGATCTGCTGCCGGTGATCAGTTTCGGCGCCAAGCAGGATTCCAAGACCGAGAAACAGCACGCCGACTTCCTCGATCGGATGGTGGCGCGCGGCTACACGGAGCGTCAGGTGCGCCGGCTGGTGGAATGGTACATGCGCGTCAACAAGGCCGGATAGGCAGAGAGAAGGAAACGGCATGGCCCAGTTCGTCGACCGCCGTCTCAACCCCCGCGACAAGAGCCTCGGCAACCGTCAGCGTTTTCTCCGGCGGGTCCGTTCCGAGGTGAAGCGCGCGGTCGACAAGGCGGTCGCCGAACGCTCGATCGCCGACGTGACCAAGGGCGGTTCGGTCTCGATTCCCGGCGACGGCATCGACGAGCCGCAGTTTCATCTTTCCCGCGATAGCGGCGAGCGGGAATTCGTGCTGCCAGGCAACAAGGAATTCGTCGCCGGGGACACAATCGACAAGCCCCGCGGCAAGGGCGGCGGCGGCGGAGGACGCGAGCCGTCAAGCGGCGGACGCGGCGAGGATCCGTTCTCGTTCGCGCTGACCGAGGCGGAGTTCCTCGACATCTTGTTCGAGGATCTCGAGCTGCCCGACCTGGTCAAGACGTCGCTCAGGGATTCCAAGGCGAAGGAGTTCCGCCGCGCCGGCTACACCAGCGACGGCGCGACGCCCAATCTCGCCGTGCTGCGAACCATGCGGGTCAGCATGGGACGGCGGCTCGCCCTGCGCCGACCGACCGCTTCGGAGGTCGAGCGGCTGGAAGCCGAGCTCGAGGCGCTCAAAGCCAGTCCGGGCCATGACGTTCCCGAACGTCAGCGGATGGTTCATCTCGTGCGCGAGATCGACCGGCTCAAGCGCCGGCAGCGCGCGATTCCGTTCATCGACCCGATCGACGTGCGCTACAGCCGGTTCTCGCCGGTGCTGGTGCCGCGCGCCAAGGCGGTGATGTTCTGCCTGATGGACGTTTCGGCCTCGATGGGCGAGCGCGAGAAGGAGCTCGCCAAGCGGTTCTTCATCCTGCTGCACCTGTTCCTCAAGCGAAAATACGAGCGCGTCGAGATCGTCTTCATCCGGCACACCGACGAGGCCGCCGAGGTCGACGAACAGGAGTTCTTCTACGGCCGCGAGACCGGCGGAACCGTTGTCAGCTCGGCGCTGAAGGCGATGATGGCGGTGCGCGAGGCGCGCTATCCGGTCGGCGACTGGAACGTCTATTGCGCGCAGGCGTCCGACGGCGACAATTCTGGAAGCGACTCGCGCGCCTGCGTGGCGATGCTGATGCAGTCGATCCTGCCGCTGGTCCAGTATTACGCCTATATCGAGATCGCCGACGAGGACTCGCCCATCGATGTCGGCGGCAAGGAGCTGTGGCGCGCCTACGCCGGCCTGAAGGAGGCGGCGCCCAATTTCGCCTTGGCGCGGGTGGCCGGCCGGGCCGACATCTATCCGGTCTTCCGCAAGCTGTTCGCCAGACAAACCAGCAAGGGCGCCGCGACATGAGCACCGCGTCTCTCGAAGCGACCCATTCCCTCCATCCGGGCGGCAAGCTGCTGTTCGACGGCCCCGAATGGGATTTCCCGACCGTCCGTCGCGTTTACGACGCCATCGACGCGATCGCGCGCGAGGAGCTTGGCCTCGACATCTTCCCCAACCAGATCGAGATCATCTCAGCCGAGCAGATGCTCGACGCCTATTCGTCGGTCGGCATGCCGCTGATGTATGCGCACTGGTCCTACGGCAAGCGCTTCGCCCGCGACGAAGCGCTCTACCGCAAGGGCTACACCGCGCTCGCCTACGAGATCGTGATCAACTCCAACCCGTGCATCAGCTATTGCATGGAGGAGAACACGATGGCGATGCAGACGCTCGTCATCGCGCACGCCGCCTTCGGCCACAACCACTTCTTCAAGAACAACTATCTCTTCCAGCAGTGGACCGACGCGACCGGCATCCTCGATTATCTCGATTTCGCCAAGCGCTATGTCGCCGTGTGCGAGGAGCGCTACGGCGTCGAGGCGGTCGAGCGCACGCTCGACGCCGCCCACGCCCTGATGGGCCAGGGCGTGTTCCGCTATCCGCGCGCGCGCCGGCTGAGCCTCGCCGAATACGAACGGCAGCGGCGCGAGCGCCTGACGCGCGAAGAGCAGGACTACCGCGACCTTTGGCGCACCGTGCCCGGCGCGGCGCCGGCGCGGGAGCCCGAGGCCAATGAGGAGGATGCGCGCGAGCGCAAGCAGTCGCTGCGCCTGCCGGAAGAGAACCTGCTCTATTTCCTGGAGAAGAACAGCCCGAAGCTGCGCACCTGGCAGCGCGAGTTGTTGCGCATCGTGCGCAACGTCGCGCAATATTTCTATCCGCAGCGGCAAACCAAGCTGATGAACGAGGGTTGCGCGACCTTCGTCCACTATACCATCGTCAACCGCCTCTACGACAAGGGCCTGATCTCAGAGGGCGCCCTGCTCGAGATCCTGCACAGCCACGCCAACGTCGTCGCGCAGTTCGACTACAACGACCAGCGCTTCAGCGGCTTCAATCCCTATGCGCTCGGCTTCGCGATGATGCAGGACATCCGGCGGATCTGCGAGGCGCCGACCGACGAGGATCGCGTCTGGTTCCCCGACATCGCCGGACGCAGCGACTGGGCGGCGGTCCTGCGCGACGTCTGGGCCAATTACCGCGACGAATCGTTCATCCGGCAATTCCTGTCGCCGCGGCTGATCCGCCAGTTCCGCCTGTTCGCGCTGGCCGACAAGGCGAGCGAGCCGAAGGTGCGGGTCGAGGCGATCCACGACGCCGAGGGCTACCGCCACGTGCGCTCGAAGCTCGCCGACAGTTACGACGTCCCGGCCAACGAGCCGGACATCCAGGTGGTCGACGCCGACGTGCTCGGCGACCGGCCGCTGGTTCTGCGCCACGCCCGGCGCAACGGCGTCGGCCTCGCCGACATCGGCAAGGATGCGACCCTGCGCCACATCCGCTGGCTGTGGGGGTACGACGTGCGCGTGGAGGAAGCGTCGGGATAGATGCCGCCCCTTCCCCGGCTTCGCCGGGGACGGCAGTGCAGTCAGATTGTCTGGTTGTAGGCGCCCACTTCCGGGTTCTCACGCAGGATCCCGTCGACCGCCTTGAACATCGCGCGCATGTTGGCGTCCGAAACCGGGCTCTCGACCACCACGACCAGCTCCGGCTTGTTGGACGAGGCGCGCACGAGACCCCAGGTGCCGTCTGCGACCGTCACCCGGACGCCGTTGACGGTGACGATGTCGCGGATCGCCTGGCCGATCAGCGGCTCGCCTTTCGCCTGCATCGTCTTGAAGCGCGCCGTCACCTTGTCGGCCACCCCGTATTTGGCTTCGTCGGCGCAGTGCGGCGACATGGTCGGCGAGCCAAAGGTCTTCGGCAGGTCGCGGTAGAGGTCGGCCATCGACTTCCCCGGATTGCGGTCGAGCATGTCGAGCACGGCGATCGCGGTGACGAAGCCGTCATCGTAGCCGCGCCCGACCGGCGCATTGAAGAAGAAATGGCCCGACTTCTCGAATCCCGCGAGCGCGTTGAGATCGCGTACCCGGCGCTTGATGTGCGAATGGCCGGTCTTCCAGAAATCGACGGCGACGCCGTTGGCGGCGAGCGCCGGGTCGGTCGCGAACAGACCGGTCGACTTCACGTCGACGACGAATTGCGCGTTCGCGTGCAGCTTCGACAGGTCCCGCGCCAGCATGACCCCGATCTTGTCGGCGAAGATCTCCGCGCCTTCGTTGTCGACCACGCCGCAGCGGTCGCCGTCGCCGTCGAAGCCGAGCGCGACGTCGGCGCCCGCCGCCTTTACCGCCTCCGCCATGGCGTGCAGCATGTGCAGGTCTTCCGGGTTGGCGTTGTAGCGCGGGAAGGTCCAGTCGAGCTCGCAATCGAGCGGGACGACCTCGACGCCGAGTTTTCCGAGCAATTTCGGCGCGAAGGCGCCGGCGGTGCCGTTGCCGCAGGCGGCGACCACCGTCATCTTGCGGGTGAACTTCGGGCGGTTGGTCAGATCAGCGATGTAGCGGGCCGGGAAGTCGGGCACGAATTCGTAGGATCCGCCGGGCTCGGGGGCATAATCGCCGCCAATCACGATATCGCGCAGCCGTCCCATCTCGTCGGGGCCGAAGGTCACGGGCCGCGCGGCGCCCATCTTCACCCCGGTCCAGCCGTTGTCGTTGTGCGAGGCGGTCACCATCGCGACAGCGGGGCAATCGAGCGCAAATTGGGCGAAATAGGCCATCGGCGTGATGCAGAGGCCGATGTCGCGCACCTTCGCCCCGCCCGCCATCAGCCCGGCGACCAGCGCGAGCTTGATCGAGGCGGAATAGGAGCGGAAGTCGTGGCCGACCACGACCTCGCGCGGGACGCCGAGTTCCTTGAGCAGGCGCGCCAGCCCGAGGCCGAGCGCCTGCACGCCCATCAGGTTGATCTCTTTCTCGAACAGCCAGCGCGCGTCGTATTCGCGGAAGCCGGTCGGCTTCACCATCGGCTGCGATTCGTAGGCGTAGGTGTTGGGGACAAGCTGCGGCGACGGCTTCGGGAACAAGAGGCCTCCGAAAGTCTGGGAACGCGGGACGCGGTCCTTCGCATAGACGATGGCGCCGACTCGAACAACGGACGGGCGGGCGGACGACGCAAAAAGGCCGCCCCCAGGCGGCCTTTCCGATCGCAGGGCGAGTGTTCGTTACGCGCCGGCGGCGGTGCGGCGGCTGCGGTAGCCGGCAAACGCGAGACCGGCGAAGCCGAAGGCCATCATCGCCCAGGTCGAGGTCTCGGGCGTGCTGACGGTGTAGTCCGCGGTATAAACCGGCGAATCCAGGTTGTCCGGGTTCGAGAAGCTATTTTCGAAACCGCCTACCCCGTTCTGAAAGTAGAGGTTGATCGAATAGCCGTCGCTGAGGCTGAGCGATACGCCGTCAAACGAAAACTGCTCGTTGTTGAATCCGGTCGCGTACAGCGTATTGTCGGGACTGGCGTAATTGGACAGGCCGGTGACGGTGATGGGGCCGGGGCCGAGGTCCGGATCGCTGAAGATGGTTCCGGTCGCGCCGGTGATCACCTGCGGCAAGTCGGAGCCGGACGTCGTAAACGTGCCGGAACCGGAGCCCGTGGCGCCGCCGGTGAGCGTGTACGACCAGTAGAAGGTGTCGGCCTGCGCAGCGCTCCCAGCCATGCCGATCGCGAAGGCCGCCGCCGCGGCCAGTAATCCCGTCTTCATTTCGAAGTTCCCCATACCTTGCGACATGATGTCGCAAATTTACGATGCCAAAAGTCTACTTTGTTTTGAAGCCCTCAGGTCTCGATCACGGAAAAGTGAAGAGTTTTTGCGCAGCCGGTCTTACTTCCCCAGATGCCGGTCGAAGAACGCCGCGATATCCGCGAACGCCTCTTTCGATTCCGGCACGCCGGGGCCGGCGAGGAACTGCGCGTGGCTCTCGCCCTCGTAGACCTCGAGGTCTGCGACCGCCCCTGCCCGTTTCAGCGCCCGGTGCGCCCGCACCGTGTTCGACAGGAACAGGTCGCGCGTGCCGGTGGTCAGGATGGTCGGCGGGAAGCCGGTGAAGTCGCCGTAGATCGGCGACAGGTAGGGGTTCCTGAGATTTTCCCCGCCGGCGTAGAGCCGCGCCATCCCTTCCAGCATCGGCTCGTAGCTGACGAGCACGTTGTCGAGCCAGGCGTTGGCGAAATAGCTGTCGCCGATCTTGGCGAGATCGGACCAGGGCGTGCCGGCGGCGACCGCTCCCGGCAGCGGCAGCCCCTCGTCCTTCAGGCGCAGCACGGTCGCGAGCACGAGGCCGCCGCCGGCCGACGAGCCGACCAGCGCGATATTCTGCGGCTTCGTCGTCTTGACGACCTCCTTCCACACCGCGACCGCATCGTCGACCGCGGCGGGAAACGGGAAGTCGGGCGGCATGCGGTAGTCGACCGCGAGCACCTTGAAGCCGCCGAAACCGGCCATCATCACGCCTTCGCCGGCGCCGGGCAGGCCGGGAAAGAAGACATAGCCGCCGCCGTGCAGGGCGATGACGAGGCGGTCGCGATGCTGCTCCGGGACCTCCTTCGGCGTGATCCAGAACGCCTTGACGCCGCCGACCGTCGCCGGCTCGACCTTGACGTCGAAAATCTCGACGAGCTTCTCGAGATTGACGGCGGCGGTCTTGTTCGCCGCTTCGACCAAGGCCTTCCAGGCTTCCGGGGTCTTCGGCTTCTCATCAAATCCGCCGTAGGGGGCGGCGATGACCCGCTGCAGGGCCGCACTCACGTCGTCGGGAATCGGGATCACCTGCCCCGGCGTGGTCCGCGGCCCGAAATGCGCGTTGGCGGCGGCCTCCTCGGCGGCAAGCTTGTCGAAGTTTGGATCGTCCGCCCGCGCCGGGGCGCCCGCCGCAAGAGCCAGGCACAAGAGGACGAGCGCAATCGGCAGTCGCATCTGTTGAATCTCAGGCCGGGACCCCCAACGTCCCCGGGCATCTCTTAGCCCGACTTTCCCCGCATCGGCCAGCGGCTACGAGCAAAGTCCCTTCCCCGGCTTCAGCCGGGGAAGGGAAGCCTGCTGCTGCGCGCCTCAGCGCCCTGTCCGCTGCGCGGCGTCGACCGCGGCGAGCGCGGCCATGTTGACGATCCGGCGCACAGTCGCCGACGGGGTGAGGATGTGGGCGGTCTTGGCCGCGCCGAGCAGGATGCCGCCGATGGTGACGCCGTTGCCCGCCGCCATCCGCAACAGATTGTAGGAGATGTTGGCGGCGTCGAGGTTCGGCATCACGAGCAGGTTGGCCGGGCCGATGAAGCCGGAATCCGGCATCGCATTGTCGAGGATCTCCTGCGACAGCGCGGCCGAGCCGCGCATCTCGCCTTCGACCGCGAGATCGGGCGCCGCCTGCCGGATGAGGTCGCGCGCGCGGCGCATCTTGCGCGCCGACGGCAGGTTCGAGGTGCCGAAGCTCGAATGCGACAGCAGCGCCACCCGCGGCGTCACGCCGAAGCGGCGCACCTCCTCGGCCGCCAGCAGGGCGATCTCCGCGACCTGCTCGGCGGTGGGATCGGCGTTGCAATGGGTGTCGCAGATAAACAGCTGATGCTGGGGCAGCACCAGCATCTGCATGACCGCGAGCGTCTGGGCGCCCGGGCGCAAGCCGATCACGTCCCGGATCGCGGCCAGATGATCCCAGGTCCGGCCGAATACGCCGCACAGCATCGCGTCGCCCTCGCCGTGCTGCAGCAGGGTGGCGGCGAGCAACGAAGAGTTGTTGCGCATCTGCGACAGCGACAGCGCGCGCGAGACGCCGTCACGCTTGCGCGCGGCGTAATAGTGGTCTGCAGCCCGGGTATAGACCTGCGGATCCTGCGGATCGATGATCCGGACGTCCCGCCCCGGCTCGAGCCGCAGGTCGAGCGCCTTGATCTTTTGCGCGATCACGCTCGCCCGGCCAAGCAGCAGCGGCGTGGCGATGGTCTCGTCGACGATGATCTGCGCCGCGCGCAACACGCGGTCGTCCTCGCCCTCGGCGAGAATGATCGATTTTTCCGCCCGCCGCGCGCGCGCGAACACCGGCTCCATCGCGTGCCCGGAGCGGTACACCAGCGTGTCGAGCTTCTGGCGATAGGCTTCGAGATCGACGATCGGCCGGCGCGCCACATGGCTGTCGGCGGCGGCCTTGGCGACCGCGGGCGCGACGATGGTGATCAGGCGCGGATCGAACGGCTTCGGAATCAGATAGTCGCGGCCGAAGCGCAAGGCTTCGCCCTTGTAGGCCTCGGCGACCGCCTCGGGCACTTCGGCGCGGGCGAGTTCGGCGATGGCGTGGGCGGCGGCGACCTTCATCTCCTCATTGATGGTGGTCGCGCCGCAGTCGAGCGCGCCGCGGAAGATGAACGGAAAGCACAGGACGTTGTTGATCTGGTTCGGGTAGTCGGACCGTCCGGTGCCGATGATCGCGTCAGGCCGGACGGCGCTGGCGACTTCCGGCAGAATCTCGGGATCGGGATTGGCCATCGCGAAGATCAGCGGATCTCGGGCCATCGCCTTGATCATATCGCCGGTAAGGACGCCGGGCGCCGAGAGGCCGAGAAAGATGTCGGCGCCGGCGACCGCGTCGGCGAGCGTGCGGGCGTCGGTCGGATTGGCGTAGCGCGCCTTGTTCTCCTCGAGCCGCCCGGGGCGCTCCGGATAGACGACGCCCGAGCGGTCGACGATCAGCACCTTCTTCGGATCGAGGCCGAGCCGCACCGCAAGGTCGATGCAGGCAATCGCCGCTGCGCCCGCGCCCGAGCAGACGAGGCGCACGTCGGCGATGTCCTTCCCGACCAGCTTCAGGCCGTTGATCAGGGCCGCGGCGGCGACGATCGCCGTGCCGTGCTGGTCGTCGTGGAAGACGGGGATGTTCATGCGCTCGCGCAGGCGCTTCTCGATGTAGAAGCACTCGGGCGCCTTGATGTCCTCGAGGTTGATGCCGCCGAAGGTCGGCTCGAGGCGAGCGATGGTCTCGATCAACTGGTCCGGATCGTTTTCCGCCAGTTCGATATCGAAGACGTCGATGCCGGCGAATTTCTTGAAGAGGCAGCCCTTGCCCTCCATGACCGGCTTGCCGGCCAGCGGACCGATGTTGCCGAGGCCGAGCACCGCGGTGCCGTTGGTGATGACCGCGACGAGGTTGCTGCGCGTGGTGAGTTCGTCCGCCTGCGCCGGGTCCTCGACGATCGCCATGCAGGCTTCGGCGACGCCCGGCGAATAGGCGAGCGCGAGGTCGCGCTGGGTGACCATGGACTTGGTCGGGGTGACGGAGATTTTTCCCGGAGTGGGCAGCCGATGGTATTCGAGGGCGGCTTCCCTGAGATCGCTGGTCATGGTCGTGTTCCCCTTGGCGCTCGCGAAACGACATGCGTGTCGCCGCATGACGCGGGCAAGACCTCTTAGGGCCTCACGTGAGTCTAGGGAACCGACCCGCACGTTCCCCTTCCCGGCTCTGCCCGGAAAGGGTCGCGCGAGCGCAGGATGGGACGTGGGCCGCTCATCACGCTCGGGGAGTGCGCGGTCGCGTTGATACCTGGACCAGATTGCACGAGCGCAGCGAGAGGCCGGCATCGAAGGCGATGACCTCCGGTGAAGGCCGTTCTCGCCTCAATAGACGACCACGCTGCGAATCCCCTCGCCCGCGTGCATCATGTCAAAACCCTTGTTGATCTCGTCGAGCGTGAGCTTCGCCGTGATCATCGGGTCGATCTCGATCTTGCCGGCGAGATACCAATCGACGATCTTGGGCACGTCGGTGCGGCCGCGCGCGCCGCCGAAGGCGGTGCCCTTCCAGACGCGGCCGGTGACAAGCTGGAACGGCCGGGTGGCGATTTCCTGCCCGGCCCCGGCGACGCCGATCACGATCGACTGGCCCCAGCCGCGATGGCTGGCTTCCAGCGCCTGGCGCATGACGGTCGTGTTGCCGGTGCAGTCGAAGGTGTAGTCGGCGCCGCCGATCTGGTCGGCGCCCCGCTTCGTCAGGTTGACGAGATAGGGCACCAGGTCGCCGCCGATCTCCTTCGGGTTGACGAAATGCGTCATGCCGAAGCGCTCGCCCCACGGCTTCTTGGCGTTGTTGACGTCGACGCCGATGATCATGTCGGCGCCGGCGAGGCGCAGGCCCTGGATGACGTTGAGGCCGATGCCGCCGAGGCCGAAAACGACCGCCGTCGCGCCCTGCTCCACCTTGGCGGTGTTGATCACCGCGCCGATGCCGGTGGTGACGCCGCAGCCGATGTAGCAGATCGTCTCGAAGGGCGCGTCCGGATTGACCTTGGCGACGGCGGTCTCGGGCAGGACGGTGAAGTTCGAGAAAGTCGAGCAGCCCATGTAGTGAAAGATGCGCTCGCCGTTGCAGGAGAAGCGCGACGTCCCGTCGGGCATCAGCCCCTGTCCCTGCGTGGTGCGGATCGCGGTGCACAGGTTGGTCTTTCGCGACAGGCAGGACGGGCACTGGCGGCATTCCGGCGTGTAGAGCGGGATGACGTGGTCGCCTTTCTGGACCGTGGTCACGCCGGGGCCGACGTCGACGACGATTCCCGCGCCCTCGTGGCCAAGAATGGAAGGAAACAGCCCTTCCGGGTCGGCGCCGGACAGGGTGAATTCGTCGGTGTGGCAGATGCCGGTCGCCTTGACCTCGATCAGCACCTCGCCCGCGCGCGGCCCGTCGAGGTCGACCTCCATCACTTCGAGCGGTTTGCCGGCGGCGACGGCGACGGCGGCGCGCGTTTTCATGATCGCTGTTCCCTCAGATGGCGTCCCGGCGGCGTCGGGCGCCCCTCGCGCCGGCGCCCGCCGATCTGGCGGGATTGTTACGAAGCTTTCCCGACAAGTCCACCGTCAGGAGACACGGCCGTCAGCGGCAAAGGCGCCGGCGGCCGGGCGATCCGGGTCTGCGCGAGCTCACGCGGGGCGAACGGCCACTTTCGCGAAGATCGCCTCGACCGGCGCGGGCGGGTCGATGGCGAAGCGCGCGGCGAGCGCTTCCCCGAGCGCCTCCGGCGTCGTCAGCGCCTGCTCCTCGACCGGCTCGCCGTCGCGCGCCTCGATCAGCAGGCGTGTGTTGATCAACTTGACGCGCCGGTCGCGGCCAACCCGTTCCAGGATCAGGTTGTCGGTGAACGGCGCGTCGGCGCTGGTGGCGGTGAAGTAATTGCCGAGTTGGTAATCCGCCAACAGCTGCGGGGCGAGGTCGAAGGCGTACATCGTCCGCCAAACGCCCGGCCGCTGCACGCTGAGCCACAGGTGTCCGACGGCTTCCGTCAGCCGGTAGACGCCCATCGCGGACGACAGCTCGATCCCGGTTCTCAGCGCCAGCGGCGCGTCCATCACGCAGGCGCCGAACCCGACGTCGGCGAGAAAGGTCCCCTCCGGCGCCTCGACCTTGAGCAGCGCATGCTGCCTCGGCCCGAGCGGGCTCTCGGGCGGAACGGTCCAGCGGACCCGCGCGCCGAGCGGAGTGACGGCGAAGCCGATCGCCTCGAGCGCGGCCTTGAACAGGAGGTTCTGCTCGTAACAATAGCCGCCGCGCCGGCTGTCGACGAGCTTGGCCTGAATCGAGCCGAGGTCGAGCCTGACCGGGCGCCCGAGCAGAGGGTCCAGCCCCTCGAAGGCGATCGTCTCCGCATGCGCCGCGTGAAGCCGGGTCAAGCTGGCGAGATCGGGCGCGAGCGCACCGGCGACGCCGATGCGCTCGAGGTAGCGGTCGAGTCGAAAGCCTTCCGTCATGGCGCCTACATTCCCTCGCCGCCGTCGACCGTCAGAACCTGGCCCATCACGTGACGCGCCGCGTCCGAGCACAGGAACAGCACCGCGTCGGCGATGTCGTCGACGTCGGCGATGCGGCGCGCCGGGATCGACGCGACCATCTTCGCCTCGTCAAGCCGGCCGGCGCGGAAATCCTCGATCACGCCCTCGGTCGCGACATGGCCGGGAGCGACTGCGTTGACCCGGAGGCCGAGCGGCCCCCATTCGAGCGCCATCGAGCGCGTCAGCATGTCGAGCGCGGCCTTGGACGCCGAATAGAGCCCGCAGCCGGGCGCGGGACGGGCGCCGGCGATGCTGCTCACGTTGACGATCGCGCCTCGCCGCCCCCTGGCGATCGCCTCGGCGGCGAAGGCGCGGGCGCAGTTCAGCGGCCCGGCGACGTTGGTGTTGAGGAAGGCGGCCGCGACGTCGGAGTCGGCGTCGAGCAGCGGCACAAGGGCGAAATGGGCGGCGTTGTTGACGAGAATGTCGGCGCCGCCGAAGCGCTCGACGGTCGCGGCGACGATTCGGGCGCAGTCGGCCGGGACAGCGACGTCGGCGGGAACGACGAGGACTTCGCCGCCCCCCTCCTCGATCAGCGCGGCCGAGCGGCGCAGCGTCGCCTCGGCGCGGCCGGCGATCGCGACGCGCGCGCCGGCCCGGGCGAAGGCGCGCGCGATGCCGAAGCCGATTCCGGCGCCGCCGCCGGTGACGATGGCGGCACGGCCGGTGAAAGAAGGGTGGTCGCTCATGGCAAGGACGCGAAGGGGCGCGAAACGAGGATCGTCGGGGGCGGCCCCCCACCCAACCCACCCCCCCCAAAGGGGGGGGGTTTAGAGGCACGTTTTTGGACAGCGTTAGAAAACTTTGGCGGGAAACAAAC